>CAZJDU010000019.1:0-40971 GCA_964544855.1 uncultured Nocardioides sp. | reverse complement strand
GCACGATCCTGCTGGTCGTAGGTGAACGGCAGGCAGCCGACTCGGCATCCGGGCATGCTCCGGGCGTGTGGGGTCGGACACCTCCGCCTCGTCGGCTCGGCGGTGCTCAGATCTGACCGACGACGCCGGCAAGACAGATCGCAAGCCCGAGGACGACACCGACGACGCCGATCACCTCCGGCACCCAGATCCGTCCCGTTCTCGTCGGCCCGCCAAGTGCGCGCCGAGCACGATCGGCACCGAGAACCGACCGGTACATGCGGTACTGCAGCGGCGCAGCCATGGAGGTGACGACGCCAGCCACCACCAGCAGAGCTCCGACTGCACACTGCGGCATGCCCGTCCCCTTCCTCCGACACCGCCGGCGACGTGTCCCCTCGGCTCCGGATAGTCTCACAAGAGCGCCAGCACGATCAGGAGAGGCAGCAACAGCCACCAGGCTCGCACCAACCACCGAAGCCCTGCCCGCCGGCGTACTGTCCGCAGCTGGGCACTGTCGACGACGAAGAGCACGATCGTCAGGCCGCCCATCGCGGCGAACCCAGCGCCCCGGAACCACTCGCCGCCGACGAAGCCGTCGTAGGCGAGTCGTCCGAAGAGCGTCGCCATCAGCACGATGAAGAGATAGGTCCGCGAGTCGTGCCGGGTTGCCACGTTGCGGGCCGCCGCGGAGGCGGTGATCTCACCGTCCGGCACGGCAGGTCCGCGGTGGCGCGCCTCCCGGTCCTCGTGCGCCTCGTGCCTGCGTCCGCTCACGTCCTGTCCCCTCGTCGCCCCGGATCGACCATCTCATCGGCCCGACCACCGCCGTGCAACTGAGCCCTGCGCGCGACGACGCCGCTACCCGATGGCGCTACTGGCGCGGCGCGCGAACCGGCAGTACGCCGACCCGTGCTGCCGCAGCCCGAGCGGCGACGGTACGACCGTTTCATTGCTGGGGATCACCCACCCGACGGCCCCGGATTGCCCGATCTCGTTGTGCCGTTTTGTGGCGTGGGCCACAATCTGGCGCGTGAGCACTTCAGCTGACCAGACCACCACGACCGCTGCCGGCTCGATCTGGCCCCCGTCGACGCCGCCGGAGCCGACCTACATGGACGACCGGCTCAACTACTGGGCGGAGGCCACGCCGGACGCCGAGGCGATGACCTACCTCGGGCGCACCTGGACCTGGCAGCAGTGGCACGAGCGGGTGCACCGGGCAGCGGGCGGCCTGCGCGACCTCGGCATCGCCCGGGGCGACGTGGTCTCCTTCCTCGACAAGAACCACCCGGCCTGCGTCGAGGTCAGCCTCGCCGCCGGGTCGATCGGCGCGGCCAACGCGATCGTCAACTGGCGCTCGTCCGGCGACGAGGTGGAGTACGCCGTCAACGACTGCGGCGCGAAGGTGCTCTTCGTCGGACGCGAGCTGCTGCCGACCATCGAGGCGATCCGCGACCGGCTGCCCACCGTCGAGAAGATCATCCCGGTCACGCCCGACGGTGCCGAGGACTGCGCGTACGAGGCGTTCCTCCAGGAGGCCGTCCCGGTCGAGGACGGCCCGGACGTGCTCGAGGACGACACCTGCCTGATCATGTACTCCTCGGGCACCACCGGCCGCCCCAAGGGCGTGATGCTGACCCACCGCAACATGGTGCGCCACACGATCAACGCCCACGACGGCTGGGCGTTCGAGCCCGGCGACAAGTCGATGGTCGCGATGCCGCTCTTCCACGTGGGCGGCTCGTCGTACGTCCTCTTCGGCATCCACGACGGCATCCCCAGCGTGATGACCCGCGAGCCCGACGGCGCCTCGCTCGCCGGCGCGATCATGGCGGGCGCCAACCGGACCTTCCTGGTGCCGGCGGTGCTGGCGCAGGTGCTGCAGTCCGGCGAGGACGCCATCAAGCTCTTCGGGGCGCTGCGCACCTACACCTACGGCGCCGCGCCGATGCCGCCGCCGCTGCTGCGCGCCGCGATGGAGGCCTGGCCCGAGACCGACTTCATCCAGGTCTACGGGCTCACCGAGGTCGCCGGCGTGGCGACGCACCTGATGCCCGAGGACCACCGGGAGGCCGTCGCCGGCGACCGGCCGGAGCGGCTCGTCTCCGCCGGCAAGCCGATCCCCGAGTGCGAGGTGCGGGTCGTCGACCCCGCCACCCTCGACGAGCGGCCCACCGGCGAGTCCGGCGAGCTGTGGCTGCGCACGCCCCAGCTGATGAAGGGCTACTTCGGCAAGCCCGAGGCGACCGCCGAGGTGATCACCGACGACGGCTGGTTCCGCACCGGCGACATCGGCCACGTCGACGCCGACGGCTACGTCTACGTCTCCGACCGGCTCAAGGACATGATCATCACGGGTGGCGAGAACGTCTACTCACCCGAGGTGGAGCGGGTGCTGAGCGAGCACCCCGCCGCGCTCGAGGTCGCCGTCATCGGCGTACCGGACGAGAAGTGGGGCGAGTCCGTCAAGGGCGTCGTGGCGCTCAAGGAGGGCGCGACCGCCACCGAGGAGGAGATCATCGCCTACTGCCGCGAGCACCTCGCCCACTACAAGGCCCCGCGCTCGATCGACATCGTGCCGGCACTCCCCCGCAACCCGACCGGCAAGATCCTCAAGAAGGACCTGCGCCAGCCCTACTGGGACGACCAGCAGCGACAGGTCTGAGCCGGCGCGCCGCGCTCACGACGTGGCGGACCGGCCTGGTCACCGCTCGGCCAGGCCGGTCTCCTCGACCTGCTCCCAGATGTCCTCGCTGAGGAAGCGGGTCAGCCGCGCGGTCAGGTGGTTGTTGTTGCGCCAGACCACCCGGCCCTTCATCGTCGGCAGACACAGCGGGGCGTCCGGGCAGACCAGGGTGTTGATGTCGATCGTGGCGGCGTCGTCCCGCATCGTCGCCACCGTGTCGTAGTAGCTGTCGGCCAGCGGCCGGTCCGCCGGCATCGTGACCGCACACTCGGCCTGTACGTCGGCGCGCGCCAGGCAGTCGAGCGGGTCCCATCCCTCGACGTCCCAGCCCTCGGTGCCCATCACGCTCTTGACCATCACCGCATTCGCGCCGGCCTCGTTGATGAGCCGAACCGTCCTGCGCGTCGAGCGGGCGAGGTCCTGCGGCAGGTCCAGCTCGGCGCCGTCGTAGTCGAGCAGCCGGCCCTGCCATCCCGAGCTGCGCGCGAGGCCCGAGAGCACCACGACATCGGCGTCCATCTCCGGCAGCGTCTCGGTGTAGAACCCCTCACGCGCCTCCAGGCACCGCTCCTCGCGCTGCTGGGCGGCCCCGCCGTTGTAGACGTCGTGCTGCCACGGGCACGACGACACGAAGTCGACCGAGAGCTTGAAGCCCTGCTGGCGCGCCGCCTTGGCGAAGGCAGGGGTGAGCATCCGCGCGTGACTGTCGCCGACCAGGACGACGTGGAGCCCGTCGCCGTCCACCCACTCGCAGTCCTCGGCGTTGCCCGGCGTGCACCAGGTGTCGGAGGGGCCACGGTCCTTCGCGATCCGCTCGTAGTCGAACCCCTGGGACACACCGGCCTCGAGCTGCTTCTCCTGCTTCTTCTCGTCCTCGGCCAGCGACTGCGCCGCGATCGGCTCACTCGTGCCCCCGGCGACCAGCACCGGGGAGCGCGCACTGCCCAGCACGACCGGGACCACCGCCACCGCGGCGAGGACGCTGGCCGTCAGACCCGCCACCACCGCCGGCCAGGAGAACCGGTCGAGGAACGAGCGGCGACGGATCGGCGTCTCGATCAGCTGGTAGGACAGCGCGGCCATCGCGGTCGCGATCACGCCCGCCATGGCCGCGATCACCACCGGCCGGGTGTCGAAGATCCGCTGCAGCACCAGGATCGACGGGTAGTGCCACAGGTAGATCCCGTAGGAGATCTTGCCCAACCAGGTGACCCAGCCCCACGAGAACACCGCACCCACCCGCGAGCGGGGAGCGGTGTAGAGGCCCACGACGAGGGATCCGGCGATCACGGTCGCGACCAGGTTGCGCTGCGACACCGAGATCGGGACCAGCTCGCTGCCGAAGACCGCATAGCCCGCGAGGCCGGCGACGGCGAGCACGGGTCCGAGCACCGGCCACGAGACGCCGCCCTCCGGCTGCCGTCCCTTGCGGACGAACTCGCGGAGCGCGACGGCGAGCATCGCCCCGCCCAGCAGCTGGAACAGTCGCGCGTCGGTGCCGAAGTAGGCCCGGGTGGGGTCGATCTGCGCCCAGTAGAGCTGGCTGATCACCGACAGTGCCGCGACGCCCCCGAAGACGCCGAACATCACCCTGCCGCGGCCCGCGGCCAGCTTGAGCACCGCCAGCACGAGCAGCGGGAAGACGATGTAGTACTGCTCCTCCAGCGACAGCGACCAGAAGTGCATGAACGGCGAGTCCCAGATGTCGCCGGCGAAGTAGTCCGCCTGCTCGGCGATGAACTCCCAGTTGGCGAAGTAGAGCAGCGCCGCCTGCGCCTGCCGCACCATCTCCAGCCGCTCCGGCTGTGAGGAGACCAGCACGAAGAGGACGGAGACCGCGACGATGGTGACGAGGGCCGCGGGCAGCAGCCGGCGGACCCGGCGTGCGTAGTAGTCGCCGAGACGGAACGTGCCGGTGCGGTCGACCTCGGACAGCACGACGTTGGTGACCAGGAAGCCGGAGAGCACGAAGAACAGGTCGAGCGCGATGAAGCTGTTGCTCCACCCGGCCACGCCCGCGTGGAAGAAGACGATGATCACGACGGCGAACGTGCGCAAGCCGTCGAGCTCAGGTCGGTACCCCCACGCCATAGCCCTCGACCGTACGGACTCCCCCCAACCCGCACGCAAATCGACTCAGCGCACGCGACTCACACGCCCCTCGTCCCACACCGGGCCGTCGGACTCGTAGACCTCGCCGTCGGCGCCGTAGACCAGGAACCGGTCGAAGCCGCGCGCGAACCACCGGTCGTGCGTCACGGCGAGCACCGTGCCGTCGTACGACGCCAGCCCGGCCTCGAGCGCCTCGGCCGACTCGACGTCGAGGTTGTCGGTCGGCTCGTCCAGCAGCAGCAGCGTCGCGCCCGACAGCTCGAGCAGCAGGATCTGGAACCGCGCCTGCTGCCCGCCGCTGAGCGAGTCGAAGGTCTGCTCCGCCGAGGCACTGAGCTCGTAGCGGTCCAGCACCCGGCTCGCCTGCTCACGCGCCATCCCCTGGCGACCGTGGGGCGTGCCGTCGCCTCGGTGCAGGATCTCCAGCAGCGTGCGGCCGGCCAGCTCGGGGTGGGCATGGGTCTGCACGAACCACCCGGGACGCACCCGCGCGCCGAGCTTGGCCCGACCGGTGTGCGGCACCGGCTCCACCGGGACGTCGTCAACGGGCCGGTGCTCCACCTCGGGGTCGGTGCCTCCGGCAGCGAGAAGCCGCAGGAAGTGGGACTTGCCGGAGCCGTTGGAGCCCAGCACGGCCACCCGTTCGCCGTACCAGACCTCGAGGTCGAAGGGCCGCATCAGCCCGGTGAGCTCGAGGTCCTCGCAGACCACCGCGCGCTTGCCGGTGCGGCCGCCGGTCAGGCGCATCCGCACCTGCTGCTCCCGCGGCTGCGCGGTCGGCGGGCCGGCCTCCTCGAACTTCCGCAGCCGGGTCTGCGCCGCACGGTACTGCGAGGCGAGGCCGTCGTTGTAGGCCGCCTTGATCTTGTAGCGCTGCACCAGCGCCTTGAGCTTGGCGTGCTCCTCGTCCCAGCGGCGGCGCAGCTCCTCGAAGCGGGCGAAGCGGTCGCGCCGTGCGTCGTGGTACGACGCGAAGCCGCCCGGGTGGGTCCACACCCCGTTGCCGGCGAAGCCCAGCTCGACGGTGACGATGCGGGTGGCGGTGTTGGCGAGCAGCTCGCGGTCGTGGCTGATGAAGAGGATGGTCTTCTCCGACTCGCGGATCCGCTCCTCCAGCCAGATCTTGCCCGGCACGTCGAGGAAGTTGTCCGGCTCGTCGAGCAACAGCACCTCGTCCGGCCCGGCGAGGAGATACTCCAGCACCACCCGCTTCTGCTCGCCGCCGGAGAGGGTGCGCAGCTCGCGGTACTTCGCGCGGTCGTAGGGCACGCCGAGCGCCTTCACCGTGCACACGTCCCAGGTGGCCTCGAGGTCGTAGCCGCCCGCGTCGGCGTACTCGGACAGCGCCGCGGCGTACTGCAGCTGCAGCCGCTCGTCGTCGGCCTCCATCAGCGCCAGCTCGCACCGGTCGATCTCGACCGCGGCCGTGCGCACCCGCTCGGGCGCGAGGCTCCGCAGCAGGTCGGCCACCGTGGCCTCGTCGCCCAGCCCCCGGTCGACCATCTGCCGCATCACACCGAGCCCGCCGGAGCGGGTGACGGCGCCCGCGTGCGGGCTGAGCTCGCCGGTGATGATCCGCAGCAGCGTGGTCTTGCCGGCACCGTTGGCGCCGATCAGCGCGACCTTGGCGCCGTCGCCGACCCGGATCGACACGTCGTCGAGCAGCACCCGCCCGTCGGGCAGGTCGTAACGCACTCCGGCGATGTCCACGTGACCCACGAGGGACCATTGTGCGCCGTGCGCCGCACGGGTGCCACCGGATATCGACTGGCCGGTCGGGGGGGTGGTGGGGGTCGTCGTACCAGATGAATGCGCCCCTTACTCGCCAGTATCCGGGCGCGATCATCTGGTACGACGTCCCCCTCTGGCACCCTGCCACTCGTGGACCTGATCGAGACCCTGACCGATGCCACCCGCCGCTTCGCCGCCGAGCTCGAGCGGGCCGACCTCAGTGCCCCCGTGCCGGCCTGCTCCGGCTGGGCCGTCGCCGACCTCGGGGAGCACCTGCGCGCCGTGCACACCTGGGCCGCGCACGCGGTGACCGAGGGCGACCCGTCCGGCGAGCCGGCCCCCGGGCCGCTCGACCGGGAGGGGCTGGTGACCGGCTATCGCGAGGCCGCTGAGCACCTGGTCGACGTGCTCGCCCGCACCCCGGCGGACGCACCGGTGTGGGCGTTCGGCCCCAAGCCGCGGGTCGCGCAGTTCTGGCGACGGCGCCAGGCCCACGAGACCTGGGTGCATCTCCACGACGCCCTCAGCGCAGCCGGCCGCGAGGCCGAGTGGGACGTGCCGGCCGACGTCGCCTGGGACGGCGTCGCCGAGATCGTCGAGATGTTCTATCCGCGCCAGGTACGCCTGGGGCGGAGCGAGCCGCTGCCCGGGACGCTCCGGCTGGTGCCGACCGACGTCGACGCCGCTCCACTCGCACTCGGCGCCGAGGAGCCGGTCGTCGAGCTCCGCGACACCGCCGGCCGGCTGCTGCTGATGCTCTGGCGACGGGCCGAGGCCCCGGCCGACGCCGCCGCGCTGCTCGACGGCGCCTCGGTCACGCCCTGAGGGTCTCCAGCACCCGGAAGCCCTTCGCGCTGGCGAGCCGCTCGGTCGGGTGGCCCTGCTCGGTGAGCCAGCGCTGCAGCGAGTCGGCGCCGAGGTTCTTGCCGACCACCATCACCGCGCGGCCGCCGGGGGCGAGCCGGGGCAGCCAGGTGAGCAGCAGCTCGTGCAGCGCGACCTTGCCGATCCGGATCGGCGGGTTGGACCAGATCTCGTCGTACGTCGCCTCCGCGGGCACCTCGTCCGGGGGGAGCGCGGTGAACCGGTCGGCGACCCGGAGGCGCTCGGCGTTCTCGTTGGCGAGCAGCACGGCGCGCTGGTTGACGTCGATCCCCGTGACCTGCGTGTCCGGCGCGGCGACGGCCACGGCGAGCCCGATCACGCCGTAGCCACACCCGAGGTCGAGGACCCGCCCGCCGGCTGGCGGGTCGGTCTCGCGGAACAGCACCTCGGTGCCCTTGTCGAGGCGGCCGTGCGCGAAGACCCCGGAGCCGCTGACCAGGTCGAGGTCGTGGCCCCACACGGTCGCGGCCACCCGGGTGCGCTGGAACTCCACCGACGGATCGGCGGAGAAGTAGTGGTCGTCGCTCATCGCTCGCCCCCATCCCGCCGCGCCGAGGTCTGCGCCACCCGCGCGGCGAGCTCGTCGTCGGGCGGGTAGGCGACCTCCTCCAGGGTCAGCCCGTGCGCGTGCAGCACCGTGACGGCAGGGTCACGACGCTGCGCGGTCAGGATCTCGGTGGCCCACACCGGGTCGTGGCGCCCCTCCCCCACCGCGACCAGACAGCCGACGAGCGCGCGCACCATCGAGTGGCAGAAGGCGTCGGCCCGCACGTGCCCGACGGCGACACCGGTGTCGTCGCGGGTCCACGACAGGTCGAGCAGCGTGCGGATCGTGGTGGCACCGGGACGCTGCTTGCAGAAGGACGCGAAGTCGTGCAGCCCGACGAGCGGGGCGGCGGCGGTGTTCATCGCGTCGAGGTCGAGCTCCCGCGGCCAGCTGAGCACATGGTCGCGGCGCAGGGGGTCGACGACCGCCGGGCTGTCCGCGATCCGATAGGCGTAGCGCCGCCACAGCGCGGCGAACCGGGCGTCGAACCCCACCGGCGCCTCGGTCACCCGCTGCACGCGCAGATCGGGCGGCAGCACTCCATTGACCCGACGCACCAGCCGCGCCGGGTCCACCTCCGCGTCGTCGGCCACGTCGCAGTGCGTGACCTGCCCCCGCGCGTGCACGCCGGCGTCGGTGCGGCCGGCGCACACGACCCGCACCTCGGGCACCCGCAGCACGGTGGCCAGCGCCGCCGAGAGCTCGCCCTCGACGGTGCGCAGTCGCGGCTGGGCCGCCCAGCCGTGGAAGTCGGTGCCGTCGTAGGCGAGGTCGATCCGGAGCCGCACGGAGGCGAGCCTACGGCGTACGACGCGACCCGCGGCCGCGCCGTACGCCGGTCGTGCTCACCGGCCCCGGTGCGACCGGATCGTGTCGACGCCGTACAGCGTGGTGGAGCCGGACACCTCGTTGGCGACGATCAGCACCGGGTCGCCGGTCGGCGAGTCGTCACCGGTCACGAACGTCAGGCTCTCCGGGCCCAGGTCGCCGCCGTCGGCCGCGAAGTCGCGGTTGTTGACGTAGGTGACGAACTCCGGCGACGACGGGGCCGTGACGTCGTAGACCATCACGCCGCCCACCCGCTCGAGCGCGACGAACGCGTAGTGGTGGCCCCGGACCTTGCCCACGGTGACGCCCTCGGGCTCGGGTCCCTTGTCGTCGCTGCGGCTGTCGAAGCCGGCCTCGTCGTTGTTGGAGTTGAAGTACGCCGGCGCCGCGGCCGCGGTGATCTGCTCGAGCTCCGCGCCCGTGTCGGCCACCAGCTCGCCGTCGGTGCTCCAGATCGAGATGCCGCGGCCGCCGAAGCCGTAGAGCGTCTCGTAGCAGCTGCCGTCCTCGGCGAGGCCCTGTGCGGTGGTGATGTGCAGCCGGCCGAGGTGCTCGTCCTCCTGCAGCTCCTCGACGCCCATCCCCGCCTCGTCCGCGACCGACGGGCACACCGGCGGCAGACCGTCCTCGCCGAGGTCCTTGACCCGGATCTCCTCGGAGTAGCCGTCCCAGTCGCGCGAGTCGCCCTCGTCGGCGGTCACCAGGTAGGTCCGCCCCTTCACCTGGAACGAGGTGATCGCGTCGGGCTGGCGGAAGGTCTGCACCGGCCAGGTGGCGAGCTCGATGCCGCCGTCCTCGTTGCTGGGGTCGAACGGCACCTCGGTGCGGTCGACGGTGCCGAGCGGGAAGATCCGCTCGACGGTCGCGGTGCGGAGGTCGACCACGGCGACGCCGTTGGCCTCCTGGAGCGTCACGTACGCCGTCCTCGACTGCTGGTCGACGGTGACGTACTCCGGCTCGAGGTTCTCGCTGACGGGGTACGCCGGCGTCCCGGTGCCGGCGTCCTCGCGGCCGCCGAACACCCGGATGCCGTCGGGGAGCGCGTCACCCTCGAAGGCGTGGAAGTCGGCGATCGCCACCGCGTCCTGCGCCGGTGCGGCCACCTCGTCGGGCAGCGCGACCACGGCGACGGAGCCCTCGGGGTCCGCGGAGTAGTCCTCGGCCGGCTCGCCCTCGTTGGCCACCACCGCGCGAGCGCCGTCGCGCGTCACGGTGACCATGTCGGGCAGCGCGCCGACCCGGACCGCGCCGAGCGCCGTACCGTCGCCGGCGGCGTCGAAGAGGACCAGCCATCCCTCGTCGGTCGTCACATCGGACTCGACGGCGACCACACCGAGGCCGTCGGGGCGCACGGTCACCGAGTTGGCGACCGCGCCAGCCGGCACGACCGAGCCGTCGGCACTCAGGACGCCCGTGGTCTGCAGGTCGAAGAGCTTCGCCGGCGCGGCCGGGTCGCTCACGTCGAGCACCTCGACCGTCGCCTGGGCAGCGTTGACGACCAGCGCACGCTGCGTGGCCGCGTGGTGCGCGACGATCTCGGCGGCCGACTCGTCGACGATCCCGGTGTCGTAGCTGCCGAGCGGCGACAGCGCGACGGCCGCGTCGGGCGCCGAGGCCGTCACCGGGTCGGTGACGACCTCGGCGTCGGCGGGCAGGGTGGCGGCGCCGACGAGCGCGGTGGCGGCGATCCCGGTGACGAGTGCGGGACGGGTGGGCAGGCGGAAACGCATGCGACTCCTCGGGTCGACGGACAGGGGCGCAGGGCCCGAGTCGCCCCCGACTGAGAGGTTGCGCGGATAGGTGGCGTCACCTCTGGCGCCGGGACCCTAGTGAGCGCGCCTGACGTCGGGGCGAACACCGGATGAACGCCTGAGCCGGCACGCGATCTCCTACGGTTGAGCCATGGTGGGCAACGGAGTCGTCGTGATCGGCGGCGCGAACCTCGACATCGTCGCCCGCTCCCACGACCCGTTGCTCCCGGGCACCAGCAACCCGGGCCACACGCGGATGACTCCCGGCGGCGTGGGCCGCAACGTCGCCGAGAACCTCGCCCGGCTCGGGACCGCCGTCCGGCTGGTCTCCGCCGTCGGCGACGACCCTGCCGGCGACCGGATCGTGGCCGACACCCGCGCGGCCGGCGTCGACGTCACCGGCGTACGACGCGTCACGGGAGGGTCGACCGGCACCTACACCGCTGTGTTGGCGCCGGACGGCGAGCTCGTGACCGCGGTCGCCGACATGTCGGCGGTCGACGCGATCACGCCCGAGGACCTCCCGGACGACCTGACCGACGCCGCGTTGCTCGTCCTCGACGGCAACCTCGCCCCACCCACCATCGCGCGGGCGCTCGCCCGGGCACGGGCGGACGGGGTGCCGACGGCCGTCGACCCGGTGAGCGCGCCGAAGGCTGCGCGGGTCGCTGGCCTGCTCACCGGGGTGCACCTGCTGACCCCCAACGTCGACGAGCTCGCCGCGCTCACCTCGCCGGCCCTCGACGTCCCGGAGGCGGCGGCCGAACTGCACCGCCGCGGCGCCGACCTCGTCTGGGTGCGGCTGGGCGGGGACGGCTCGCTGCTCAGCGGTCCGGACGGTACGACGCGCCTCGCGTCGGTCCCGGCCGACGTGGTCGACGTGACCGGTGCCGGCGACGCCATGCTGGCCGCGTTCTGCCACGCCCTGCTCGCCGGCGCCGCACCGGCCGAGGCGGCGGCGTACGGACACGCCGCCGCTGCGCTGACCGTCGCCAGCGCTCACGCCGTGCGCCCCGATCTCACCGACGACCTCGTCAGGAGCCTGATGTGACCACGTCCCGCCCCCATCCGATGCTGCGCCTCACCGACGAGGTGGCGGACGCGCTCCGCGACGGCGCGCCGGTGGTCGCGCTCGAGAGCACGATCATCAGCCACGGCATGCCCTACCCGGACAACGTCGCGATGGCGCGCGAGGTCGAGCAGATCCTGCGGGACCACGGCGTGGTGCCGGCCACGATCGCGGTGCTCGACGGCGTGCCGCGGGTCGGGCTCGAGCCCGACGCGCTCGAGCTGCTCGGCGCGAGCGACGACGTGGCGAAGGTCAGCCTGCGAGACCTCCCCTACGTGATCGCTCGCGGCGAGCACGGCGCGACCACGGTCGCCGCGACGATGCGGCTCGCTGCTCTGGCCGGCATCGCGGTCTTCGTCACCGGCGGGCTCGGCGGGGTGCACCGCGGCGCGGGCGAGACCTTCGACGAGTCGGCGGACCTGACCGAGCTCGGGACGACCGACGTCGCCGTCGTCAGTGCCGGCGTGAAGTCGATCCTCGACATCGGGCTGACCCTCGAGCGGCTGGAGACCCTGGGCGTGCCCGTCGTCGTCCACGGCAGTGACGAGTTCCCGTCGTTCTACTCGCGATCCTCGGGACACGCGGCGCCGATGCGCTCCGACTCCGCCGCCGAGATCGCGGCGATGATGAAGGCGAAGTGGTCGCTCGGCCTGCGCGGCGGGCTCGTGGTCGCCCACCCGATCCCGGCCGAGGACGAGATCCCCGCCGAGGAGATCTCGGGCGTGATCGAGCAGGCGCTGGCCGACATGGCCGAGCGCGGCATCCACGGCAAGGAGGCCACGCCGTACCTCCTCGGCCGGATCGTCGAGGTCACCGGTGGCGAGTCGCTGCGCGCCAACATCGCGCTGGTGCGAGCCAACGCCCGGCTGGGCGCGGCGATCGCGACCGCCTACGCCGGCCGCTGACAGAGACCGGAAGGTCGCTGGCGAGCACTCTGCGGCCGACCGTCTCGTCTGCCAGAGCCCGACGCTGGGTCTCCAGGCGGTGACGACGCAGCACGTTGATCTGGTTGTCCGGGAAAAGTCCCCCGGACGGGGCATACGGAACGCATCTGACAACTCTGGCCGGTGTCCAGCGGCGTTGCCGTAGAGGGTTCCGCTTGCGGGACGGGGTCCGCTCGCCGAGCGTCGTACGAGGCACTCCGGGCGTCACCATTGTGAGCGGAGATAGGGCTACGTCTTCTGAGACCGAAGCAGGCCGCCAGCCTCGATCCGCAGCCTTCCAATGACCGGGCATCCGTCGCTTGGCTCAGCCCGATGGAGGTTTGAGGTCGGCCTGATCGCGAAGCACCCGCACAAGCTCGTCGAGCTCGTCGTTCAACCGTCGCCAGTCGATCCCCGAGGCGCGGGCCTCAATCCGCTCAACCCACTCGCAGTGGGCGCGGTGTATGTCCTCGAGAACGGATGCCCCCTCCTCGGTGGCAACGAAAAGCCTGGACAGCCGGTGTCGGGGATTATCGACGTAGCGGCCCAGGTCTTCCGACACCAGCTCATCGGTGATGCGCTGGATACCTTGGCGGTGAAGGCCGAGTCTCCGGGCGATGTCCGGCACAGTAGCGCCGTCTTTGGCTGCTTGGAGGACCATTCGCCTTGCATGTGTCTGCCCGGCTGCCGCAGCCAACTTCTCGCCGGCGTCGCGCAGCAAGCGATGGGCGTCGAATAGTGCGTGGAGGGCGGTGTCGGCGTCGCTCATCGCGCAGCCTTTGACAACATGTTGTCACTCTCTCTAATCTCATCGAGTGACAACATGTTACCGACTCTTGCGTGGTGCCTTGCCGGCACTGCCGTGCGTTACCTCGCAGCTCGTTCAGCGCTTGAACTCGACATCATGGCCCGCCCTGACCGCTGAGGACCGCCCTACTCTCGCAGTGCCGATGGCCTCCGTGCGGCAGCACGTCGATGCATGGCAGCGCTGGCTGCAACAGGACGCGGAGCCGCCGATGGGTCGCCACGAGCAGGTGGCCGTCGCAGGCGACGAGGTTCAAGTCGCGCGATTCGAAGGCGATGGCCAAGTGCCGCTTGTTCTGCTGCATGGCTGGCCGACACCGTTCCTGGCGTTCCATCGGGTCGTCGAGCCCCTACTCGACCTGGCGTCCGAGGTCGTGCTGGCGGACTTGCTGCTCGACGCGATATCGAGACTGGGCCATGAAGGCTTGTTCGTGCATGGGCAGGACTGGGGCTCGGTCGTGGCGCGAGAAATGGGCGCCCGCGCACCGGACCGAGTCCTCGGCGTGCACGTGAGCGCGGGGCTCGGTGGGTTCGTGGCCGACGGTCCCGATTCCGGAGCCGCGTGGGATCGACTGCGACATTTCGCGATCGAAGGGGCCGGACACCTGCAACTGCAGTCGCGCCGTCCCGACGCCCTCTCGGTAGTGCTTGCCGACTCCCCGGTCGGGTTGCTCGCTCGGCAGCGCGACAAGTACAAGTTGTGGCCATCGGCGCTCGGCCCGGACTGTGGGCTCGGCGAGGACTTCATCTTCGCCAACGCCACCCTCTGTTGGGCGACGAACAGCATCGGCAGCAGCATGCGAGTCTATGCCGCCAACCGCGACGCCACCGCGGGACTCCCATCACCGACCGCGACCGGCGTGAGCGCCTTCGGCACCGGCGACTTCGCCGCCCAGCGCGTCGCAGCGCGAGAGAATCACCTTGTCGCCTGGTACGAGCACCAAACCGGAGGACACGTGGCCGCGCTCGACGCGCCGTCCGAGTTCATTGCTGAGCTGTCCAACTTCACGAACCACGTGGGAGCACACCGATGACCACCACACCGACGATCGTGCTGCTCGGCGGTAGTGGACTCGGCCCTTGGGCATGGGAGCGCGTCACGCCGCTTCTCAATGACCGCGGCCTCCGAACGATGACGCCACAACTGCGCGGGACCGGCGACGATCCAACCTCGGCCCCCGACATCTCACTCGACGAGTGGATCGATGACGTGGCCACGTTCCTCGATGAGCAAGTCACGGACGGTGCCGTCCTCGTCGCCCATTCCTTCGCCGGCTACATCGCCGCTGGGCTGCTTGAACGCAACCCGAGCGCGGTCGACACGTTGGTCTTCCTCGACGCCGTGCTGCCTCAGCCCGAACAGTCGTGGTTCGACGTGATGGGTCAGGACGCAAAGACGTTCATGTTCAGCCTCGCCGAAGACGGAGCCATCCCGTTCTTCACCAGGCAGCAGCTCGATCAGGTCTATCCCGAACACGGGATCAACGACACCGACTGGGCCTGGATGCATCCCCAGCTGACGCCCCAGCCCCTGAGGACCTACGCGCGACCAGCCATCACCCGGCCGCTCGATCCTCACGAAGCTCGGCTCGCTTACGTGCGCTGCCTCAACACCGCACCTCCCGCGGCAGAGGTCACCCAGAGCACACCCGGTTGGACATTCAGGACCCTTCCGACCGGGCACTGGCCGATGATCACCGCCCCGGACGCGGCGGCGAACATCATCCACGAACTCGCCACCCTCTGATCCACGTCGCGCTCCTCCGCAACCTCGACCCGGGCCGTCCAAGCAGCCCAACCGGCAGCGAATTCGTCGCTGCTCTCGGTGGCCCAACGGCGGCGCAGACCTTCCGAACCAACGGGATGCTCCGGTGGAGGTGTAGCCGCGGTGCTCGTAGAAAGCCTGGGCCTCGCGGGAGCGGGCGAGACGGTCGAGTTGGCGGACCACCAGCGTGTCGCCCGCCCGGCAGGCGAGCGGGGGCTTCACGGAGGCCCGCGCGCTCGCGGTTGGTGCCGATCAGGCCGTGGTCGTCTCGTGTGCGTTGACGTCGGTCGCGAAGATGTCGTCGACGTAGGCGGGGATCTTGCCGAGCACGTCACGGGCCGAGCGCATCCCGC
The DNA here is from genome assembly GCA_964544855.1 of uncultured Nocardioides sp. GTDB lineage: Bacteria > Actinomycetota > Actinomycetes > Propionibacteriales > Nocardioidaceae > Nocardioides. Next base: position 25,535 of record CAZJDU010000019.1, on the reverse strand, counting down.
TGACCCCGCGGCCGAGAACTGCGCGATCAGGCTGCCGAGCCTGACCATTCCGGCCGCCTAGACCTGTTGCCGGCCGCTGACCGCGATCCCCCGCTGGCTCGCCGCGTCAGCGCTCCAGCACCAGCCTCGTGAAGGGCTCGGCGAAGGCGTCGACGGCGTCGTCGAAGCGGCCCACGTCACCGATCGCGACCGGGTCGAAGAGGCCGCCGGCCAGCAGACGCAGCGGCTCGTCGACGAGCGCGCGGGTGGGGACCCACCCGGTCCGGAAGGTGACCGCCCGGAGGTACATCTCGTAGACGGGGAACGGGACCGGCGCTCCGCGGTGCACCGCGCCGGCGGTGCAGGTGCAGACGCCGCCGGGTCCGGTGGCCGCGAGGGCATGGGTGAGCCCCTCGGGGATGCCGCTGGTGTCGACCGTGACGTCGAAGAGCCCGAGATCGGGGTAGTCCTCGCCGACCGCGACCGCGGTCACGCCCAGGCTCGTGGCATGGGCCCGCAGCCCCGGATCCTGGCTGCAGAACACCACCTCGTCGGCACCGAGCCCCCGCGCGAACGCGGCGGCGTAGAGGCCGATGCTGCCGCCGTCGGGGAGCACACCGCCGACGACGAGCACCCGGCCGCCGCCGGTCTCGGCCAGGGGCGGCCCGACGGTCCGCCAGGCGTCGACGAGGTTGTCGCTGAGGCCACAGGCACGCCGCGGGTCGAGGCCCGCCGGCAACGGGACCAGCATGTGGTCGGCGTACGGCACGAGCACCCGGTCGGCGAGGAAGCCGCCCCAGCGCTCGACGTGCGGGCCCCATCCGTAGCAGGAGCCCTCCGGCACGCGGGTGCAGAACGTGTCCTGACCCCGACGGCACCGGTCGCAACGACCGCACGAGACCTGCCAGGGGATCACCACCAGGTCACCGACCGCGTGGGCGGTCACCCCCTCGCCGACCTCGACCACGCGGCCGACACCCTCGTGGCCGAGCGGGGTACCGCCCCGGAACCGGATGATCCCCGACAGGGCGACCGCGTCCATGTCGCACGTCGACACGACGGTGGGCTCGACGATCGCGGCCGCCGGCCCGTCCAGCGCCGGGGCGGGCACGTCGACCCACTCGACCGACCGCGGCCCGGTGAAGACCAGCTGACGCATCAGGACTCCTCCCGCGCGAAGCCGTCGAGCATGGCCCCGAGCGCGAGCGACCGACGGCGTACGACGCTCTCCCGGCCGCCGAGGACGCCGGCCAGCTCCTCGGCGACCAGGCCACGGTTGGCCGCAAGCAGTGCGTGCGCCACGTCGAGTGGTGGGGCGGCCACCCCGGCAGCGTCGACCCATCGCGTCACCCGCGCGAGCACCAGCGCGTGGAGGTCGGCCGCGACGCGACGGTCCTGCTGCGAGGGCTCGAACTCGGCGAAGGGCCGGGCGAACATCACCTCGAAGAGCATCGGGTTCGCCACGGCGAACCCCCGGGCCGCCTCGAGCAGCTGGAGCAGCGCCTCCCGGGGATCCCCCTCGGCCGGCACCGCAGCGAGCCGGTCGTGCAGCCGCGCGAACCCCTCGAGGAAGATCGCCCGGACCAGGCCGGCCTTGTCGCCGAAGAGCTCGTAGAGCGCCGCGGTGGACGTCCCCGCGGCCGTCGCCACCGAGCGGGCGCGCAGGGCGAGCGGCCCGTCCTGCTCGAGCACGACCACCGCGTGGCCGAGCAGGCTCTCCCGCAGCTCGGTGGTGCGCACCTTGGGGCGTGGCATGCCGCGAGACTATATCAGGACGGCGTTACGAAACAAGGTTCCGGAACGCCGACACGCATCACTCGTCGACCACCACGAACTGGCCCATCATCCCGTTGTCCTCGTGCTTCAGCACGTGGCAGTGATACATGTACGGCGTCGCGTCATCGGTGTAGTCGGTGAACCGCACCAGCAGCACCGCCTCGCGCCCCTCGGGCATGAAGACAGTGTCCTTCCACCCCCGCAGCTCCGGTGGCGGCTCGTCGCCGTCCACCGACGCGACCTGGAACTGCACGTCGTGGACGTGGAAGTTGTGCGGGTTGCCGTCGACGTTGCGGACCACCCAGCGCTCCGTGGTGTCGACGGCGACGCGGACGTCGACCCGGCCCATGTCCATCTGCTGTCCGTTGATCGTCTCGCCGCTCAGCCGGAGCTCCCGGGTCTCCGCGACCTCGTCGGCCGCCAGGTCGGGGGCCGGCGCGAGCCGGGCGGGCACGTCCGGCGAGGGCGCCAGGTCCGCGGCGGCGCGCAGCTCGAGCACGTCGAGCCGGTCGTCCACGCCCGCCCACCGGTTGCCCGACTCCGGCACCGGGGCGCTGCGCAGCACGGTCGACTCCCCCGGCTCGACGTCGACCACGATCTCGGCGCGCTCGCCGGGCGAGAGCCGCAGGTGGGTGAGCTCGACCGGCTCGGGCAGCAGCCCGCCGTCGCTCGCCACCACCTGGTAGGACCGGTCGTCGTCGAAGTGGAAGTTGTAGATCCGTGCGTTGGAGCCGTTGAGCAGCCGCAACCGGATCCGCTCCGTGGTGACGTCGAGGTAGGGACCCGGCGTGCCGTTGACGAGCACCTCCTCGCCGATGATCCCGTTGCCACGGAAGAAGCCCTCGGACTCGTCGAGCTGGTCGCCGTCGAAGTTCTTGTCCTGCACGATCAGCGGTACGTCGTCCACGCCGTACTCGCTCGGGAGCGCGACATCGGCACTCTGCTCGTCGTCGAGGATGAACATCCCGGCCACGCCGCGATAGACGTGCTCGGCGGTCTCGCCGTGCGGGTGCGGGTGGTACCAGAGGGTCGAGGCGGGCTGGTCGACCCGCCAGTACGGCGACCACGTGTCACCGGGCTCGATCATCTGGTGCGGTCCACCGTCCATCGCGGCCGGCAGGTGCATCCCGTGCCAGTGCAACGTGCTCCTCTCGGGCAGCTCGTTGTCGACGTTGACGAGCACCTCCTCTCCTCGCTGCGCGCGCAGCGTCGGGCCGAGGTAGCTGCCGTTGACGCCCCAGGTGTCGGTGGGGCCACCCCTGCCGAAGTCGGTCTCCCCCTCCTGCAGGGTCAGGTCGAAGACCCGCCGCCCCTGCCCGTCGACGCGCGAGTCCGCCAACGGCGGCACCGCCACCGGGTTGACGAAGTCGACCTCGCCGACGGTGTCGATGTCGGAGGTCACGTACGAGTAGGCGATGGTGCCGGCGAACGCACCACCGCCGGCCACGAGCAGCACCACCGGCAGCACGATGAGCCACACCCACCGGCGTCGACGGCGCGTCGGGATCGGGCGCCCGAGCGGATCCACAGCAGTCATGACGCCAATCTGCGCAGGTCACACCGCCCGCCACAAGGCGGTGACGGCGGGTCCAGGGTCGGTCCAGGGACGGGACCGGGGACCGGCCCAGGGGCATCCCCGAGGCCGTGGTGGTGAACGCCCGGTCGTCGCGAGCGTCGCGATGGGCGTGCGATGGCAAGGCGTCGGAGCGCTGCCAGACTGGGCGTCTGACGAGCGAGGACAACGCAGCCAGCGCGCGTCCAGCGCGGCGCGCAGTAGGCTGGGCGTTCGCCACCACGGCCTCGATGTCGGTCGGATCGCATAGTGTCACCGCCGTGGCCCTGGAGACGTCGCTGGAGAAGCCGGCACCGGTCCGGGCGATCGCCAACGCGATCGCCGGCTGGATCGACCGGCTCGGCGCGGTGTGGGTCGAGGGCCAGGTCGCCCAGGTCAACCGCCGCCCGGGCATGGGCACGGTCTTCCTCACGCTGCGCGACTCCGTCGCCGACATCTCGGTGACGGTGACCTGCTCCCGGGTCTTCTTCGACGGCCTCGAGCCGCCCGTGGTCGAGGGCGCCAGCGTCGTCGTCCACGCCAAGCCGTCGTACTACGCCAACCGCGGCACCCTCTCGCTGCAGGCTCGCGACATCCGGATGGTCGGGCTGGGCGAGCTGCTCGCCCGGCTCGAGCGCCGCCGTCAGCTGCTGGCCGCCGAGGGGCTCTTCACCGCCGACCGCAAGCGGCCGCTGCCGTTCCTGCCAGGCCGGATCGGGCTGGTCACGGCACCGGGCTCGGCCGCCGAGCGCGACGTCGTCGAGACCACGACGCGACGCTGGCCAGGTGTCGCGCTGGAGACGGCGTACGCCGCGATGCAGGGCCCGCGCTCGGCGGCCGAGGTGATCGAGGCGCTGCAGCGGCTCGACCGCGACCCGGCCATCGAGGTGATCGTGATCGCCCGCGGCGGCGGCTCGGTGGAGGACCTGCTGCCGTTCTCCGACGAGGGGCTGATCCGGGCCGTCTCGGCGGCAGGGACCCCGGTCGTGTCCGCGATCGGCCACGAGCCGGACACGCCGCTGCTCGACCTGGTCGCCGACCTGCGGGCCTCCACCCCGACCGACGCCGCCAAGCACATCGTGCCCGACGTCGTCGCCGAGACCTCTGGCGTGGCCCACGCCCGCGACCGGCTGCGACGCGCGCTCGTCGGCTGGCTCGACCGGGAGCAGCACGGTCTCGACGCGCTGCGTGCCCGCCCCGCGATGGCCGACCCCCGCACCCTGCTCGACGAGCGTGACGCCGAGCTCGACGGCCTCCGCGACCGGATCCGCCGCACGCTCGGCCACCGGCTCGACCGGGCCGCCGACGACATCGCGCACCACCGGGCCCGGGCCCGGGCGCTGTCGCCCCTGGAGACCCTGCGCCGTGGCTACGCGGTGCTCCAGGACGCCGACGGCCACGTCGTCACCAGTGTCGCCGGGGTGAGCGACGGCGACGCCGTGAGCGTCCGGGTCGTCGACGGCCGGGTCCACGCCACGACCACCAGCACCGAGCCCTTCGAGGGGGACACCGATGAGCACTGACCGCGACGAGGAGACCGGGACCCCGTCCTACGAGCAGGCCCGCGAGGAGCTGGTCGAGGTGGTCCGTCGGCTCGAGGCGGGCGGCACCACGCTGGAGGAGTCCCTCGCGCTGTGGGAGCGCGGCGAGCGGCTCGCGACGATCTGTCAGGAGTGGCTCGACGGCGCGCGTGAGCGGCTGGACGCGGTGCTCGAGGAGGAGCCCGACGAGGAGGACGAGGGCTGACGCGGCCGGCGGTCTCGAGGGGTGGTTTCGAGGCTCGCACGCTCGCACCTCAACCACCGCTGAGCTCGCACCTCGACCACCGCCGGTGGCGGGTCAGCCTGCGTCGGGGACCGGCTCCCGGGTGAGTGAGTCGACGACCTGCTGGAGCTCCTCGGGAGGGGCCGAGCCGTAGACCAGCACCGCGATCTCGTCGTCGAGCTCCGCGGCGTACGCCGTGTCGCCGCCGGCATCGGCGAAGCCCTCCCACTCCGCACCGACCGTGCCGGAGCCGGTGTAGCCCTCGATCGACTCGGTCTCCTCGTCGACGTGCTCGCGCAGCAGCGCACTGACGGTCCCGGCGTGCTGGCGGACACCGACGAACTCCTCGTCGTCGGTCAGCAGCTTCAGTGCGAACTCCTCGTCGCCGCCCGGGACCACCTCGACCCCGGTCGCCACCCAGCCGTCCGGCAGCGAGCTCGGGTAGAACGGGCGCAGCCCCGCGTCCTGAGCGCCCTCGACGCCCGCGAGGTAGTCGACCTGCTCGGGCTCGTAGACGGTCTCGGAGCGGAACAGCCCCATGAACCACAGCACCAGGGCGATGGCCGCGACGGTCACGATCAGCGAGACCACGAGCCCGTGGGTGGTCCGCTGGTACTTGCCGGGTCGGCCGCTCTGCTCACTCATCTCGCGCGCCATCCTGACAGCACCCGCCACGAGTCGCCGTACCGACGTCGGCGACCGGGCTCCCCACCGTGCCGGTCGCGGCCCACGCCGTCGGCACAGATCTGCGGAGCCATTGCGGCGATGTATCCGCAGATGCGGCACACTGTAGCCGTGGCGGAGTACAGAGTTGCGGAAGCAGCAGAGCTGCTCGGGGTCAGTGATGACACGGTACGGCGGTGGATCGACGCCGGGCGGGTGACGAGCGGGACCCGCGACGGGCGGACGGTGATCCCCGGGCCCGACCTCGCGGAGCTGGCGGCCTCGCTGGTCGATGCCGCCGAGCACGACCGCACCCGGGCCGGGTCGGTCAGCGCCCGCAACCGGATGACCGGCATCGTCACCCGCGTCACCCGGGACACGGTGATGGCCCAGATCGAGATCGTCTGCGGCCCCTATCGGCTGGTGTCGCTGATGAGCGCGGAGGCGGCTGCCGAGCTCGGCCTCGAGCCGGGCGTGCGCGCCATCGCCTCGGTGAAGTCGACCAGCGTCGTCGTGGAGCGGCCCCGATGAGGCGGCTCGCGCTCGCCGCCGCCTTGATCACCGTGGTCCCGCTCGCTGCGTGCGGCGGGTCCGGCGGCTCCCCGACGCTGCAGGTGCTCGCGGCCGCGTCACTCACCGACGTGTTCACCGAGCTGGGCGAGCAGCTCGAGGCCGCGCACGACGTCGACGTGGAGCTCTCCTTCGGCAGCAGCACCTCGCTGGCCGAGCAGGCGGCCGACGGCGCCCCGGGCGACGTGCTCGCCACGGCCGACCCGGACGCGATGGAGATCGCCCTCGACGCCGGGGTCGCCACCGACGCAGCCATCTTCGCCACCAACGTGCTCGTCATCGTCACCCCACCCGGCAACCCGGCCGACGTCACGGCACTCGCCGACCTCGCCGGCACGACGTGGGTGCGGTGCGCCGAGGAGGTGCCGTGCGGCCGGGTCGCCCGCGCGGTGCTCGACGACGCCGGCGTGACCGCCGACCCCGTCAGCCTCGAGGAGGACGTCCGCGCCACGCTCGAGAAGGTCACCTCCGGCGAGGCCGACGCCGGGCTGGTCTACGCCACCGACGCCGTGGCCGCCGGCGACGACGTGATGACCGTCCCCGTCCCCGAGGCCGACGCCCACGCCAACTCCTACCTCGTCTCACCCCTCACCCAGGCGGGCGACGACGACCTCGCCACGGCGTTCGTCGACCTGGTCACCCGTCCGGAGGGACGCCGGGTCCTCATCGACGCCGGGTTCGCCGTCCCATGACCCGCTCGCCGGACCCACTGGGCCGGGCGCCGGCCCTGCTCGTGGTCCCCGCCGCCCTCGCGCTGGCGCTGCTCATCGTCCCGCTGGTGACGATGGTGGTCAGCACGGATCTCGCCGGGCTCGTCGACCAGCTCCGCTCCGAGACCGTGCAGCAGGCGCTGTGGCTCTCGGTCACCACGTCCACGGCGGCCACGCTCGCCTGCTTCGTGCTCGGTGTGCCGCTGGCGTGGCTGCTGGCGCGGGTGGAGTTCCGCGGCCGCCGGTTGGTGCGGGCGCTGGTCGTGGTGCCGATGGTGCTGCCGCCGGTCGTGGCCGGCATCGCGCTCCGTACGGCGTTCGGCCGGTCCGGCATCCTCGGCGAGCCGATGCTCGACCTCACCGGCTTCGCCTTCCCCTACACCACCTGGGGCGTGGTCCTCGCGCACACGTTCATCGCGCTGCCGTTCGCGGTGATCAGCATCGAGGGCGGGTTCCGCGCGGCCGGCACGTCCTACGACGCCGCCGCGGCGACCCTGGGCGCATCGCGGTGGGTGACGTTCCGCCGAGTGACGGTGCCGCTGGCGCTGCCGGGCATCGCCGCCGGCCTGGTGCTGGGGTGGGCGCGCTCGCTGGGCGAGTTCGGCGCAACCATCACCTTCAACGGCAACTACCCCGGCGTCACGCAGACCATGCCGACGCTCATCTACCTCGAGCGGCAGGCCGACACCGACGCTGCGCTCGCGCTGAGTCTGGTGATGCTGGTGATCTCCGTCGCCGTGCTGGCCGCGCTGCGCGACCGGTGGCTGGTGACGTCATGAGCGAGGGACTCACCGCACGACTCTCGGTCCCCGGCCGGCTGGACGTCGAGCTGGATGCCGAGCCGGGCGACGTCGTGGCCGTGGTCGGCCCCAACGGCGCCGGCAAGACCACCCTGGTGCAGGCGCTCGCCGGTCTGCAGCGGGCCGCCGGCTCGGTGACGCTCGCCGGCGAGGAGCTCACCGACCGGCCCGCGCAGCAGCGTGGCGTCGGCGTCGTCTTCCAGGACCAGCGGCTGTTCCCCCACCTCAGCGCGCTGGACAACGTCGGGTTCGGCCCGCAGACCCGAGGCGCCACCCGGACCGCGGCCCGGGCGATCGCACACGACTGGCTCGACCGGCTCGGCGTCGGCGATCTCGCGCACCGCAAGCCAGCGGCGCTCTCCGGCGGCCAGGCGCAGCGGGTGGCGATCGCCCGGGCGCTCGCGGGCGACCCGGCGCTGCTCCTGCTCGACGAGCCGTTCGCCGGGCTGGACGTGGGCGTCGCGGCCGCCCTGCGGATCGAGCTGGCCGACCATCTCGCGGCGTACGACGGCGTCGCCGTGCTCGTCACCCACGACGCGATCGACGCCCTCACCCTGGCCTCGCGCGTGGTGGTGCTCGACGGAGGCCGGGTGGAGCAGACCGGCACCCCGGAGGAGGTCACCGCACGCCCACGCACCGAGCACGCAGCGCGGCTGGTGGGTCTCAACGTGATCCGGGAGGGTGACGACTTCCGCGCGTTCGGGCCGGCAGCGGTCACGGTCTCGCTCCACGAGCCGGACGGCTCCGCGCGCAACCGGTGGCACGGCCGGGTCCGCAGCGCTGCCCCGCACGGCGACGCCGTACGGCTCCGGGTCGCCGGCGACCGAGACCTGATCGCCGACGTCACCCCGGCAGCGACCCGGGAGCTCCGGCTCACCCCGGGCCGCGAGGTCTGGCTGTCGGTGAAGGAGACCGCCATCACCACCTACCACGCCGGTGGCGTCGACTCCTGAACCCGCCGTTCGACGGATAGGGTGCGCCCTATGGAGTCGATCTCGCCGCAGCCGCCCGCTCCCGACCGCAACCTCGCGCTGGAGCTGGTCCGGGTGACCGAGGCTGCCGCGATGGCGGCCGGCCGCTGGGTGGGGCGGGGTGACAAGAACGGCGCCGACGGGGTCGCGGTGCAGGCGATGCGGGTGATGATCTCCACCATCGGCATGCAGGGCACGGTCGTCATCGGCGAGGGCGAGAAGGACGACGCCCCGATGCTCTTCAACGGCGAGCAGGTCGGCGACGGCTCCGGCGCGGAGTGCGACGTCGCGGTCGACCCCATCGACGGCACCACGCTGACCGCGAAGGGCATGAACAACGCGATCTCGGTGCTCGCCGTCTCGCCGCGCGGAACGATGTACGACCCGTCGGCGGTCTTCTACATGGAGAAGCTGGCCACCGGCCCCGAGGCGGCCGACGTCATCGACATCCGCAAGCCCGTCTCGGAGAACATCCACCTCGTCGCCAAGGCGAAGGGCTCCAACCCGTCCGACGTGACCGTGGTGCTGCTGGACCGGCCCCGCCACCAGGACATCGTCGAGGAGATCCGCGCCACCGGAGCGCGCATCAAGTTCATCACGGACGGCGACGTCGCGGGCGCGATCATGGCGGCCCGCCCGGACACCGGCATCGACATCCTGATGGGCATCGGCGGCACCCCCGAGGGGATCATCGCCGCCTGCGCCCTGAAGTGCCTCGGCGGCAGCATCCAGGGCCGGCTCTGGCCGACCGACGACCACGAGCGCCAGCGCGCCCTCGACGCGGGCCACGAGCTCGACCAGGACCACGTGCTCACCACCGACGACCTGGTGACCGGCGACGACTGCTTCTTCGTCGCCACCGGCATCACCGACGGTGAGCTGCTGCGGGGCGTGCGCTACCGCGGCGGTGGCGCCAGCACCCAGTCGCTCGTGATGCGCTCGCGCAGCGGCACGATCCGCACCATCGACTCCGAGCACCGGCTGCAGAAGCTCCGCGCCTTCTCCTCGATCGACTTCGACTGACAGCGGCGGCGCGGGGGCGGCTCAGGCCGTCGCGCCGTCCTGGACCACCGACAGCTCTCCCGAGGCCGTCATCGGTGCGAGTGAGTCGAGCACGACCTCGGTGACCCGGGGATCCAGCGCCATGCCGATGTGCGACGCGCCGACCTCGACCGCTTCGCCGATCGGGTCGATGCAGGCGCGCCAGTCGACGATGCCGTCGCGGCGCGAGTAGACGTTGGTCATCACGACACCGGTCGGCAGCGGGCGCTGGGTCTCGCCGAAGCTGATCTCCGCACAGGCACCACCGACGCAGTCCTTGGACATCACGCCCGGGACTCCGGCACCGCTCAGCCGGGTCAGGACACCGACGCTGCCGGTGAGCAGCCGGTGGTGGGCCGCCGGCGCGAGCATCGGGCTGCCGAGGGTGACGATCCCGGAGACCAGGTCCGGCCGGCGCACGGCGATGCCGCGCGCGATCATCCCGCCCAGGCTGTGGCCGACGATCCGCACGCGCGTCCCGCGCCGCTCGGCGATCGACTCCAGCCGCGCCTCCACGGCCGCCGCCGCGTTGAGCGTGCAGCCGACGTTGGCGTGGATCCCGGAGCGGTAGGTCCGGTACCCGTGGCGGCGCAGGTCGGCGCCCATCGCGGCGAGCGTCCAGTCACCGGCCAGGAACCCCGGCACCAGGAGCACCGGCTCGGGCGCCCGATGGACCGGCCGCTCGGCGTAGGACGTACGACGCGCCTCCCGGACCCGCGACACCCGGCGCGCCGCGCGCCGGGTCGCCTCGCCGGCCAGCCGGCCCTCACGCGCCAGTGCTGCCAGCGGCGGACGGCGGTAGCCCTCCGGCAGCAGCATCGGCGCCAGCATGTGTGTCACACACCACAACCTAACGTAGTTGAAACATCAAGGCGTGGATCTGCCCCCACGCGCCGGCCCGATGTGGACCGGTTTGGTTGAATCGTGTCATGACGCAGCGCACCGACACCGGCTCGGTCTCCGAGGAGCTGCTCGCGCCGGTCTCCCCCGAGATCGAGCTGTGCTATCAGACCTTCGGCGACCCCGACGACGAGCCGCTGCTCCTGGTGATGGGCCTCGGCGGACCGATGACGTGGTGGCCGCGCGAGCTGTGCGAGCTGCTCGCGAACCGCGGCTTCCACGTCATCCGCTACGACAACCGCGACACCGGTCGATCCAGCCGGGTCCCCGGCCGCACGCGGCCCCATCACCTGGTGCGGGCCGTCACCGGCATCCCGGTGACGGTGCCCTACTCGATGGCCGACCTCGCCGGCGACGCCATCGGGCTGCTGGACCACCTCGGGGTGCCCTCGGCCCACCTCGCCGGCGTGTCGATGGGCGGCATGATCGCCCAGACGCTGGCGATCGACCATCCGCACCGGGTGCGCACCCTGACCAGCATCATGTCGACCACCGGCCGCCGCAGCGTGGGGTGGCAGCACCCGTCACTGGCGCGCAACCTCCTCCTGTCGCGCGGCATGTCCCGGGAGGCCTACGTGCAGGCCGGCCTGCGGACCTGGCGGACGATCGGGTCGCCGGCCTTCCCCCAGACCGACGACGAGCTGGCCGACCGGGCCCGCGAGACCTGGGACCGTGGGGTCGACCGCGAGGGGGTGGCCCGGCAGCTGCTGGCGATCGTCAGCCAGCCCGACCGCACCCGGGCGCTGGCCGGCGTCGACGTGCCGACCACGGTGCTGCACGGCCTGCAGGACAAGATGGTCCACGTCTCGGGCGGCCGGGCGACCGCGGCAGCGATCCCGGGCGCGGAGCTGGTGCTGGTCGACGGGATGGGCCACGACCTGCCCGCCCCGCTCCACGAGACGTTCGCCCGCGCGATCCGTCGTACGGCGGATCGCGCGGGCGTCGTCTGACCGCCGGCCGTCAGTTGAGCCGGTCGCCGCTCTTGGCGTCGAAGATGTGGACCTTGTCGGGCTGGGCGGTGACGTGGACCGTCGAGCCCTTGGCGACCTCACGGCGCGCCTCGGTGCGCACGATCACGTTGTCGGGCGCGCCCTCGACCCCGCTGCGGCCGTAGACGTAGGCGTCGGCGCCGAGCTCCTCGACGACGGTCACCTCGATCGGGAAGCCCTCTCCGTCGGTGCTGATCGACAGGTGCTCCGGGCGCACGCCGACCACCACGCCCTCATCGGAGGCCGCGGCGACCGCCTCGCGGGGCAGCGGCATGTGGTAGTCGCCGATCTGCTGACCCTCGGCGGTGGTCTCGCCGCCCAGGAAGTTCATCGCCGGTGAGCCGATGAAGCCCGCGACGAACCGGTTCATCGGCTTGTCGTAGAGGTTGAGCGGGGTGTCGACCTGCTGCAGCTCGCCGAGGTTCATCACGGCGACCCGGTCACCCATCGTCATCGCCTCGATCTGGTCGTGCGTGACATAGACCGTCGTGACCCCGAGGTCGGACTGCAGCTTGGCGATGTCGGTGCGGGTCTGCACCCGCATCTTGGCGTCGAGGTTGGACAACGGCTCGTCCATCAGGAACACCTGCGGCTGACGGACGATCGCGCGTCCCATCGCCACCCGCTGCCGCTGGCCGCCGGAGAGCGCCTTCGGCTTGCGCTCGAGGTAGTCCGTGAGCCCGAGCAGCTTCGCCGCCTCCTCGACCCGCTGCCGGCGCTCCTCGTTGGAGACCTTCGCGAGCTTGAGCGCGAATCCCATGTTGTCCGCGACCGACATGTGCGGATAGAGCGCGTAGTTCTGGAAGACCATCGCGATGTCGCGATCCTTGGGCGGGACGTGCGTGATGTCGCGGTCGCCGATGAAGACCTGACCCGCGTCGATCTTCTCCAGGCCGGCCAGCATCCGCAGCGTGGTGGACTTGCCGCAGCCCGACGGCCCGACCAGGACCATGAACTCGCCGTCACCGATCTCGAGGTCGATCCCGGGCACGGTCGGCTTGTCCGCCCCTGGGAACCAACGTTGTGCCTTGTCGAAGGTCACCGTTGCCATTGTCATTCTCCTTCACTGGCAGGTACGTGCCAGACGATCCGTGGTAAAGGATGAGTGGGATATTCAGTTGTGAGCGACATCATGCCTCATCGGCGGCGCGGATGTGACCCGGGTCTCACCTCAGCCCTTCACGGCACCGGAGGTCATGCCCCGGACGAAGAAGCGCTGCATCGCGAAGAAGACCGCCAGCGGGATGATGATCGAGATCATCGCGCCGGCGTACACCAGCTCGACGCCCTGCCCCTGCGAGCCGAGCAGGGTCTGCAGCTTGGGGATGATGGTGCGGTTCTCGTTGGTCAGGAACAGCGTGGCGATGAGCAGATCGTTCCAGACCCACAGGAACTGCAGGATCGCGAACGCCGCCAGTGCCGGCACCGACATCGGCACGATCAGCCGCCAGAACGTCTGGAAGTGGGTCGCACCGTCGATCTTGGCCGACTCGATCACCGAGCGCGGCAGCGTGGCCATGTAGTTGCGGAAGACGTAGATCGCCAACGGCATGCCGAAGCCCGTGTGCAGGATCCACACCGCGATGAACTGCCCCGAGATCCCGATGCCGTTGGGCCCGAAGAACTGCAGCATCGGCGCGAAGGCCACCTGGATCGGCACCACCATCACCGCGACGATCACGATGAAGAGCAGGTCCTTGCCGGGGAATCTGAGGAAGGTGAAGGAGTACGCGGCGTACGCCGCGAACATGATGGGCAGGATCGTGGCCGGGATCGAGACGATCAGGCCGTTGACGATGCCGTCGGCCAGGCCGCCCGCCTCGAACAGGTCGGCGTAGTTCTGCGCGGTCCAGCCGCCGCTGGTGAAGGCCGTCCACCATCCGGTGCTGTCGATGTCCTCGCGCGGCCGGAACGAGGTGACCAGCAGCCCGATCGTCGGGACGGTCCACAGCACCGCCAGCACCACCATCGTCACGATCGCGGTCCAGCTGCGGGGCCGACCGTCCTTCATCAGCGACGTCATCGGGTCGCCTCCTCTCGGCGGAAGTGCCGCACCTGGTAGATCAGCACCGGTAGCACCGCGATCAGCAGGATCACCACGATCGCGGAGGCGCGCCCGTCCTGACCTCGACGGAACAGCTCGAGGAAGAACATGTTGGCGATCACGTTGGTCTTGTCCTGCCCCTGCGTCAGGACGTAGACGATGTCGAAGACCTTCAGCACCAGGATCAGCACGGTGACGAACACCGTGATCACGGTGCCCTTCACCTGTGGCACCACGACCTGGAAGAAGATCTGCAGCTCGCTGGCCCCGTCGATCCGGGCCGCCTCGATGGTCTCCTCGGGGACTCCCTTGATCGCCGAGGAGAGCAGGATCATCGCGAACCCGACCTGCAGCCAGATCAGGATGACCATCAGCAGCAGCGAGTTCAGCCGGCCGGAGCTGATCGCCAGCCAGTCCTGCGCCTCGCCGCCGAGGGCGGTCCACACCGCGTTCAGCAGGCCGTTCTGGGTCTCCCCGACCTTGAACTGGTAGATGAGGTACCAGATCGTCGACGCACCGACGAACGAGATCGCCATCGGCACGAAGATGAAGACCTTCGACACCTTCTCGCCGGTGGCCGACAGCTTGTCGGCGAGCACCGCGACGACGAGACCGACGATGACGGTGAACGTCGGCACCACGATGATCCACAGCAGGTTGTTGCTGATCGAGATCCAGAACTCGTCGTCGTCGAAGATGCTGCGGTAGTTGTCGAAGCCGACGTAGGCGGTGCTCTCGGAGTTCGCGAAGGAGTAGTTGATGGTCTGCACGGTCGGGTAGAGCAGCATCAACCCGATGAAGCCGTACGCCGGCAGCAGGAACGCGTAGGGCATCAGCCGCTCGGTCCACCGGTCGGGCAGCCCCTCGATGAACATGTTGAGGAACCAGAACATCAACGCCGCACCGCCGACGCCGAGCACCAGTGCGAGGGCCGCGATCACCCATCGACTGCCGAAGTCCTGCGGGTAGTAGCCCATCAGCAGGAAGAGGTTCCACACCACGACCGCGGTGACGACGAGCAGCACGAGGCCGAGCAGCGCCTTCGGCCAGTTGGCCCGGCCGTACTCGATCGGCTGCTCCGGCGGCGGCTCCGGTGGCGCCTCCGGCGGACCCGGAGGGACCCGGACAGGAGTACTGGTCATTCTTCGGACTCCTCCTCCGTCGGCCACGCCTCCTCGATGCCGGTCGCCACCTCCTGCGGTGACGCGCCGTTGACGAGGTCGACCATCCCGGTCCAGAAGGCGTCGGCCCCGACCGCCGGAGGCATCAGGTCCGAGCCGTCGAACCGGAACACCGCGGCCTCGGCGACGATCTCGGCGATCCCGCGCACCACGTCGTCCGGGTAGTTGTCCAGGTCGAACGAGGCATGCGGCGAGAGGTAGCCGCCGGCCTGTGCCCACTCGGCGCCGAACTCGTCGGAGGTCAGGAACTCCATCACCTGGATGGCCTCGTCGTCGTTGCCGTTGAACAGCGACGCGATGTCGCCGGCACCCATCACCGGAAGCCCCTCGTAACCGTCCTCGTCGCGCGGGAACGCGAAGACACCCACCTCCTCCTCGAGGTTGGCCGCGACCCGGTTGGGCAGGAAGTCCGGTGAGAGCGCGAAGCTGCCCTGCTTCATCCAGTAGCACTTCGGCGGGTTCTCGTAGGCCGGGTTGAAGGCCGACCCGAACGGCGTGTTGAGGATGCCGCGCGCTCCGCCGTAGGTCGCGTTGCCCTCGAGCATCATCTGCTGGAAGCGCTGCAGGGTCGCGACGATCCGCTCGTCGTCGAACGGGATGTCGTGCGAGACCCACTGGTCGTAGACGTCGGGGCCGTGCATCCGCAGCACCAGGTCCTCGACCCAGTCGGTGCCGACCCACCCGGTGTTGGCGGCGTCCTCCCAGCCCATGCACCACGGCGTGGTGTTGCCCATCTCGCCCGCGATCTGCTGCATCTCCTGCAGCGTCTCGGGCGCGGTGTCGTAGCCGGCCTGCTCGTAGGCCTGCTTGGGGTAGAACACCAGCGACTTCAGCGCGAGCCGGAACGGCGCGCCGTAGGTGCGGCCGTTGAGCCGCGCCGACTCCAACGTGCCCGGCACCAGCGTGCGGTCGAGCGCGTCGTAGTCGAGGAAGGTGTCGATCGGCTGGATGTAGCCCTCCTCGGCCAGGTCGAAGAGCACGCCGGGCTGCGGGAAGAGGCCGATGTCGGGGCTCTGCCCGGACTCGGCATTGAGCTGGATGACCGTGGTGAAGTCCGGCACCGACTCGTACTGGACGTCGATCCCGGTCTCGTCCTCGAACGGCGCGAGCGCGGCCTCGAGACCGTCCTGCTCGCCGCCGCCGAACTGGCCCTGGATGGTGACGACGCCGTCACCGTCGGTGGATCCCCCGTCGACGAAGCCACCCAGCCCGCCGGCCCCGCCGCTCTCCTGCGGATCGTCCACCAGACAGCCGCCCATCGCGACCGCCGTGATCAGGCCGACGCCGGCGGCCATCACACCCCTATAACGGTGGTGCATGCACCCCTCCTCGATGTGACGAACGACATATTGACTTCGAACACAGGTCTACCGCAGGTGCCTGTCGGTGTCGAGACACAGTTGCACAACGGCAGGTCGTTCCGTTCCGGCGTAGGTTGCGAGCATGGCGCTCCACGTCGTCGCTGCGCGTACCGATCCGGCTCTGCTCACGCTGCCGTGGGCGACGCCGCTGGAGGAGTGGGACGAGCGGTACGTCGTACGGCTCCCGCGTGGCCTGTCGCGCCACGTCGTGCGCGTCGTACGACTCAACCGGCAGTTCCTCGCGATCAAGGAGACCGACGAGCGGATCGCGCTGCGCGAGTACCGGCTGCTGCGCGACCTGCAACGGATCGGTCAGCCCGCGGTGGTTCCTCGCGGCGTGGTCACCGGGCGGACCCGCGACGACGGCGTGGAGCTCCCGGCCGCCCTGCTCACCGAGCACCTGCACTTCTCGCTTCCCTACCGCAGCCTCTTCCAGCACGGGCTGCAGGGTGAGCAGCTGCCGTCATTGATCGACGCGCTGGTGGTGCTGCTGGTGCGGCTGCACCTGGCGGGCTTCTACTGGGGCGACGTCTCGCTGTCGAACGTGCTGTTCCGGCGCAGCGCCGGCGGTTTCGCCGCCTTCCTCGTCGACGCCGAGACCGGCGAGCTGCACCCGAGCCTGACCGACACGATGCGCGAGCACGACGTGACGGTCGGGCTGGAGAACGTCTTCGCCGAGCTGCTCGACCTGCAGGCGTCCGGCGACCTGGCCCCCGAGGTCGCCGCCGACGAGATCGTGGACCTGCTGACCGAGCGCTACCACGCGCTGTGGCTCGAGGTGACCGCGGCGGAGGAGTTCGACCCGAGCGAGTGGTGGCGGATCGAGCAGCGCATCGAGCGCCTCAACGACCTGGGCTTCGACGTCGACGAGCTCGACATCCGCTCCGACGAGGAGGCGGTACGGATCCAGCCCAAGGTGGTGGAGGCCGGTCACCATCGGCGCGAGCTGCGCGAGCTGACCGGGCTCACCGTCGAGGACGGCCAGGCGCGCCGGCTGCTCAACGACCTCGCCGCGTTCACCGCTGCCAACGAGCTCGGCGGACTCGACCGCGCCGCGGTCGCCACGCGCTGGCTGACCACGGTCTACACCCCCCTGGTCGCGATGCTGCCCCCCGAGCAGGCCGGCAAGCTGGCGCCCGCCGAGTACTTCCACGAGGTGATGGAGCACCGGTGGCGGCTCTCCGAGCAGGCCGGCCAGGAGGTCGACATCTTCGCGGCCGCCGCCGACTACGTCGCGACCGTGCTGCCCCGACGACCGCCGGACCTCCCGGACGCGATCCGCGCCGCCGACAGTGACTGACGCGAGGGCACGGGTCAGCGGGCCGCGCGGCGGCAGACGGCCGGCTCGCAGCCGTCGTACAGCTCCAGGCGCCGCATCAGCTCGCGCGCCCACGGCTTGTCGTGGTCCTCGGCGAAGACGTTGCGGTCCTCGTGGGGCACGTCGTAGCGGTAGAGCTCGTAGGCGTACTCGGTGCCCTGCCAGCTCGGGTCGAGGTCGAGCCGGACCAGCAGTCCACGCTCGCCCCGCACCGCGATGTAGGACGGGATGATGTCGATGGTGCCGCCCGCGCCCTCGTCCAGGTCGACCTCGCCCGGCTGCACCTTCGCGTAGGTGTGCTCGAAGAACGCGTAGCGCGCGCCCTTCTCGGCCGGATCGTCGAGCGTCGCGGCGAAGGAGCGGCCCGCGCGGAAGTCCGGGATCGCGACGCCGGCGAGCTCCTCGAAGGTCGGAGCCAGGTCGATGTTGTTGACGTACTGGTCACGCTCGCCCGGCACCACGTCCGGACCCACCACGACCAGCGGCACCCGGGTGTCGGAGTCGTAGGGCGTGCCCTTGCCGCCGTTGAGCTGGTGCTGCCCCAGGTGGAACCCGTTGTCGGAGGTGAGCACGACGTAGGCGTCCTCACCCGCGGCCCGGCGGACCCGCTTGATCAGCCGGTCGACCGACTGCACCATCCGTGCGCGGTCACGGTAGTAGGTCAGCGCCTGCTCCCCGGTGAGCGTGATCGGGTTGGTGCGCCAGGCCGGTGCCGGGGCGGTGCTGCCGTCCTCACGCAGGTAGCTCGGCGCGTTGTCCCACCGCGGGTCGCCGTACCCGACGAGGTCCTCGAGGGTGAGGTCCGCGCAGTCCTTGGCACCGCAGTTGCCTCCGGTCGGGTCCCCGGCAGGGGCACGATCCGCGAACGCCGGCGGGAACCGCGGGTCGTCGGGATAGTGCTGCTTCATCGCGACGTGCGGTGCGTAGGTCGAGATGGTGAGGAAGTACGGCGCCGCCTCGTCCCGGTGCCGCTCGATGAAGTCGACCGCGTCACGGGCCATCACGTTCGTCACGTAGGCCCGGTCCCGCTGCTCCTGCGGCGCACTGCGCGGCGGGGCGCGGTGCAGCCGGGTGGTGACGACGTCGTCGGTGGCCTCGGCCTGCCGGAAGTGCCATCCGCCGTAGGCGCCGCCCAGGATCGCCTGCCACTCGGTCCACCCCGGCACGTACGCCAGCGTCCCCGCCGCCGTCCCGGACAGCCGCTCGTTGTACTCGTTGAGGAACTTGCCGGTGAACCCCGTGGTGTAGCCCGCGTCCTGGAGCGTGAGGCTCACCTGGCGCTCGAGGTTGCCGTTGGCCGCGAACGCCGGGAAGCCGCCGATCGGGTGCTCCGGGTCGTTGCGCGTGTTGGTGAGCACGCCCGTGTGGTGCGGCGTCTGTCCGGTCAGCAGCGCCGCCCGCGACGGGCAGCACAGCGAGTCGATCACGAAGGCGTTGCGGTAGGTCGCCCCCTGCCGCTGCATCCGGAGCGCCTCCGGCATCGTCTGCAGCAGCTCCAGGGAGAAGTCGTCCATCAGGATGAAGACGATGTCGGGCCGGTCGTCGGGGGCCTGCGACGAGGAGTCCGCCGATCCCGCAGGAGCATCGGCCCCATCCGGCTGGGACTCGCCGATGGCGCACGCCGTGACCGCCATCACGAGCGCCACCATCAGTCCGAGCGCGAGCCCGCGTCCTGCCACCTGCAACCCCGATCCCTCCGTGTCGTCCCCCAGCCGCGGCATCATCCACCACGCAGGGCCATCCCACACATTTGACGCGCCGGGAAGGCGATCGGTTGCCTCCCCGGCGCGTGTGGTCGCCCCCGGTCGGTCAGCGAGCGGGCTCCTCGACGTACACCGTGCCGCCGAGCTCGAGGAACTCCTCGGACTTCTGCTTCATGCCGACGTCGGGATCCAGGTCACTGCCGAACCGGTCGCGAACATCCTGGCTGATCCGCATCGAGCAGAACTTCGGGCCGCACATCGAGCAGAAGTGCGCCGTCTTGGCGCTCTCCGCCGGGAGCGTCTCGTCATGGAACGCCTCCGCGGTGTGCGGGTCGAGCGACAGTGCGAACTGGTCGCGCCAGCGGAACTCGAAGCGGGCCCGGCTGAGCGCGTCGTCCCAGTCCCGGGCACCCGGGTGGCCCTTCGCCACGTCGGCCGAGTGCGCCGCGAGCTTGTAGGTGATCACGCCGGTCTTGACGTCGTCGCGGTTGGGGAGCCCGAGATGCTCCTTGGGGGTGACGTAGCAGAGCATCGCCGTCCCGTGCATCGCGATCGCCGCGGCGCCGATCGCCGAGGTGATGTGGTCATAGCCCGGCGCGATGTCGGTCGCCAGGGGGCCGAGGGTGTAGAACGGCGCGCCGTGGCACCAGTCCTGCTGGAGCTCGACGTTCTCCTGGACCAGGTGGAGCGGCACGTGGCCGGGTCCCTCGACCATCACCTGCACGTCGTACTCCCAGGCACGCTCGGTCAGCTCCGCGAGCGTGCGCAGCTCGGAGAGCTGCGCCTCGTCGTTGGCGTCGGCGGTCGAGCCCGGCCGCAGCCCGTCACCGAGCGAGAAGCTCACGTCGTAGCGCTGGAAGATCTCGCAGAGCTCGTCGAAGTGCGTGTAGAGGAAGTTCTCCTGGTGATGGGCCAGGCACCAGCCGGCCATGATCGAGCCACCCCGCGAGACGATGCCCGTGACCCGGTTCGCGGTCAGCGGGACGTAGCGGAGCAGCACGCCGGCGTGGATCGTCATGTAGTCGACGCCCTGCTCGCACTGCTCGATGACGGTGTCGCGGAAGATCTCCCAGGTGAGCTTGTCCGCCTCGCCGTTGACCTTCTCCAGGGCCTGGTAGATCGGCACGGTGCCGATCGGCACGGGCGAGTTGCGCACGATCCACTCCCGGGTGGTGTGGATGTCGTCGCCGGTGCTGAGATCCATCACCGTGTCGGCTCCCCACGTGATCGCGTGGGTGAGCTTGTCGACCTCCTCGGCGATCGAGCTGGTGACCGCCGAGTTGCCGATGTTGGCGTTGACCTTCACCAGGAAGCGGCGCCCGATGATCATCGGCTCGGACTCGGGGTGGTTGACGTTGACCGGGATGATGGCGCGGCCCGCCGCCACCTCGCTGCGCACCAGCTCGACGTCGCACCCCTCACGCTGCGCGACATAGGCCATCTCGGGCGTCACCACTCCCTGCCGGGCGTAGTGCATCTGGGTCACCGTCCGGCCCGGACGGGACCGGCGCGGGTCCCGCTGAGCGCCGTGCCACTCCTCGTGGGCGGTGCCACGGCGGACGGCGCTCCTGCCGTTGTCGATCAGCTGCGTCGCGCGTCCGGCATAGCTCTCGGTGTCGTCGCGCTCGCCGATCCAGTCGGCGCGGCGCGGCAGGAGGCCGACCTCCGCGTCGGAGCCGGGTCCTTCGGTGCAGTACCGGTCGAAGGTCTCCCCGTTGGTCAGGGTGACCCGGGTGTGCGGCACCCGCAGGTCGCCGGCCTCGATCCGGGTGTGGGCGTCATGGACGGTCATGCGTGGTCTCCTTCGGTGGTGGGGCGGGGTGCATCGGTGGTCGGGACGTGGGCGATCGGCCCCCGGCCGCGGCCGAGGGTCCAGCTGCTGCTCGCGAGGAGCTGTCGGGCCGTGACGTCGCCCGCGGCAGCGCACGCCGCGACGACCGGCAGGCCCTGCGCGAGATGGACGGCGACCGCGGCGCTGAAGGTGCACCCGGTGCCGTGGTCGTTGTCGGTGTCGAGCGCCGGCCGCCGCAACGGCACCGGCTCCTCGCCGCGCACCGCCACCCAGTCCGTCACGGTCGGAGCCCCAGCGGGCTCACCGGTGGTGGAGGTGCCAGCGCCAGCGACACCCGCGGTGGTGGAGGTGCCAGCGCCAGCGACACCCGCGGTGGTTGAGGTGCGAGCGCCAGCGAGCCTCGGAGCCACCCCGTCCGGTCCTCCGGTCAGCACCACCACCGGGCAGATCGCCGTGAGGGCGGCGGCCAACCGGTCGGGGGGCTGGTCGGCGTCGAGTCCGGCAGCCTGCGCGAGGCTGCGGGCCTCGTCGAGGTTGGGCGTCGTGACGGTGGCGACCGGCAGCAGGTGAGCGACGTACGCGTCCCGGACCGCGTCGTCACCCAGCACCGACCCGCTGGTCGCGACCAGCACCGGGTCCACCACCAGGGCGGGTCGTGTGCCCGAGAACGCCGATATCCGGGTGCTGAGGCACACGACCGCCTCGGCGGTGCCGAGCATCCCGGTCTTCACCGCCGCGACCGGCAGATCGTCGAAGACGGCGTCCAGCTGGGTGTCGATGGTCGACTGCGGGATCGGGTGCACGTCGTGGACGCCGGTCGTGTCCTGGGCGGTCACCGCGGTGACGACACAGGCACCGTGGGCGCCGAGAGCGGCGAACGTGGTGAGGTCGGCCGCGACGCCGGCCGCTCCTCCGGAGTCGGTGCCGGCGACGGAGAGGACGACTGCGGGGTTCATCGGATCGCCTCCAGCAGCGCGGCGGCCGTGGCGCCGGGGTCGGGGGCGCGCATCACGGCGCCCATCACCGCGACACCGGTGGCTCCTGCCGCGACCGCGGCCGCGGCGTTGTCGGGCGTGATGCCGCCGAGGGCAAACGTCGGGATCGGCAGGTCGGCGTACTCGAGCGGCGCGAGCGGCGGGCCGTAGCCGGGCTTGCTGGGCGTCGCGGCGTACGGCCCGAGGGTGGCGTACGACGCCCCCTCGGCCGCCGCCCGGCGTACCTCGTCGGCGCTGTGACAGGAGCGGCCGATGGGCGCAGGTCGGTTGACCACGGGATGGCGACGAACCGAGGGCTCTGCGGCGGAGCCCCGCACGGGGCGTGGGGGTTCGGCTGCATCCCGTGATGAACCAGCCCCCTGATCCGAGGACAGATGAACCCCTCGACACCCCGGCACCGCCCGGCGCGCCGCGATGACGGTCGCCCCGACCGCGACGAACTCCTCCGCGAGACCGGCGCGCTCCTCGGCGGACAGGTCGAGCTCGCGCAGGACGACGTGGGTCACCCCGGCCGAGACCACCGCCGCGACCGTGGCCTGCAGGCTCCGCCCCAACGGCAGCTGGGACCGGTCGGTCAGCACCAGCACGCCGACCCGGCTCATCTCTTCGGCCGCAGACCGCCGAGTCGGCTCATCGCTCGAGGAGACCGGCCGACTCGACGGCTGGGAGCTCGAGAGACCAGCCGACTCGGCGATCACGAGATCCTCCCGGTCATCGGAGAGGAGGCCCGGGCGGTGGTCCGCCTCGGGATCCGACCGGCGCCGCGCGCGGCGTACCCGGCCTCGACGGCGAGCCGGAGCGCGTGAGCCATCGCGGCCGGGTCGTCGGCACGGGTGATCGCGGTGGCGGCGAGCACGGCGTCACAGCCCAGCTCCATCGCGAGCGCCGCGTCGCTGGCGGTGCCGACGCCGGCGTCGAGCACGACCGGGACGTCGACGGCAGCGCGGACCGACTCGATCGCGTAGGGGTCGAGCACACCGAGCCCCGACCCGATCGGCGACCCGAGCGGCATCACTGCGGCGCACCCGGCCTCCGCGAGGCGGCGCGCGAGCACCGGGTCGCCGGTCGTGTAGGGCAGCACCGTGAACCCGCGCCGTACGAGCTGCTCGGCCGCGTCGAGCAGCTCGACCGCATCGGGCAGCAGGCTGGTCTCGTCGCCGATCACCTCGAGCTTCACCCAGTGGGTCTCCAGCGCCTCGCGGGCGAGCTCGGCGGTGCGGACGGCCTCGCGGGCTGTGAGGCAACCCGCCGTGTTGGGCAGCAGCGGCACCCCGGAGCCCCGGAGCGTGTCGAGCAGGCCACCCTCCTGGGTCGCCGACGCGCGCCGCACCGAGACCGTGACCAGGCCGGGCGCGGCCGCCTCGAGCACCGCGGGGAGCAGCGCCAGGCTCGGCAGCCCACCGGTGCCGAGGAAGAGCCGTGAGTCGAGCTTGTGGTCGGCGATCGTGAGCACGTTCATCCCCCCTGCACCGCCATCACGATCTCGACGACGTCGCCGTCGGCCAGGCTGCGCCGCGGCCAGTCGTCCCGGGGTACGACGTCCTCCCCGATGGCGACGGCGATGCCCTGCGGGCGACCGTCTCCCATCCGGGCGGCCAGCAGGTCGGCGACCGTGCCGTTGAAGTCCTCCGGTGTGCCGTTGACGGTGATCATCGGGTGCCTCCTTCTGTGGTGGCGGGTGGTGGATCGTCACAAGAGCTCGCGTCGCTCTGAGCGCCCGAACCCGACCGAGACTCTTGTGACGATCCGAACCGGCGGGGATCCACGACCGGGTCGAGCGCCCCGGTGTCCAGGTGGTCGGCGATCAGCCGGGCGGTGAGCGGCGCGAGCAGCACGCCGTGCCGGAAGTGCCCCGCGGCGAGCAGGACGCCGTCGACGCCGCTCGGGCCGATCAGGGGTCGGTTGTCGGGTGTGCCGGGACGGTCGCGGGCGATCGCCTCGACGAGGTGGGCACGATCGAGCCCGGGCAGCAGCCGGCGGGCGCCCTCGAGCAGGCGTGCCACGTTCTCGACGGTCGGCAGGCACGGCCCGGCGCGCTCCTCGGACGTCGCGCCGATGACGACCTCCTGCCATCCGTCGGGTCCCGGCCGCCGGGGTACGACGTACACCTGCTCGCCGTGCACCCAGCCACGGACCGTGCCCTCCAGCGGGTCGTCGGTGCGCGCTCGAAGGATGTCGCCCCGGACCGGCCGCACCAGGTGGCGGAACGGGGCCGGGAGCATGGCACCCGTGGCGAGGACGCGTACGTCGCCTCCCCTCGACTCGGACGTGACCGGGACCCGCCGCAGCAGCGCGGCGACGACCTCCCGCGGGTCGACGCTGTGGTCGTCGGGGAGCCACGCCCCGCCGGCGACCCGGCCGAGGCCGGGCTCGCGCTCCCGGAGACCGCGGCGGTCCAGGGGCTCGGCGGCGACGTCGTGGGAGGCAAGGAGCTCGACCTGCCGGTCGACCTGCTGGAGGTCACCGGCATCGGCACCCACCAGCAGCGTGCCACGACGATGCAGGTGCACGCCGATGCGCTCGGCGAGCTCCGGCCAGAGCGCCGCGGAGGCACGGCCGAGCCGGAACAGCTCGGTCTCGCCGTGCCACAGCTCGCCCGCGGGGCTGAGCATGCCGGCGGCGGCGTACGACGCTCCCTGCCCGGGGGCCGGATCGACCACGTGCACGTCGTGGCCGCAGCGGAGCAGCTCGTCGGCCACGGCCAGTCCGACGATGCCCGCACCCAGGATCTCGACCCGCATCACGCCACCGCCGCGACCAGCTCCTTCGCTGCGGACACGGGATCGGGATGTCGCCAGATCGCGCCGATCACGGCGACACCGTGCGCACCGGCCACGCGCACCTCACGTGCGGTCGCCGCGGTGATGCCGGCGATCGCGATCAGCGGGAGCACGCCGGCTGCCCGGGTGACGGCATCGGGGCCCAGTGGCGCGGGCAGGCCGGACTTGGAGTCCGTGGTGAAGACCGGCCCGAAGCCGGCGTAGTCGGCACCGTCGGCCGCCGCCTGTTCCACGGCACCCCGGTCGCGGCAGGTCGCGCCGACCAGCAGTCCCGGAGCGATGCGGCGGGCGTCGGCGACCGCGAGGTCCTCCGCCCCGAGGTGGACACCGTCGGCACCGGTCGCCAGCGCGACGTCGACGCGGTCGTTGACGATCACCTGGGCGTCGTACGACGCGACCGCGCCGGCGACCTCACGGGTGAGCGTGGCCAGGTCGCGGGTGCCGAGCGTCTTGGCCCGCACCTGGAAGCCGTCGACACCTGCGTCGGCGAGCGCGGGCAGCAAGGCGAGGTCGTCCTGCTCCGAGACGATGCAGTGGATGCGTGGAGTCATCGTGGTTCCGTTCCTTCGCCGGCATGACCCGGATCAGGTGTGACGGTCGGAGCGGCTCCAGCTCCCTCTCAGCCCGCTGCCGCGGACTCCCGTGG
>CAZJDU010000018.1:27610-41796 GCA_964544855.1 uncultured Nocardioides sp. | reverse complement strand
GCCGAGCAGGTCGCCGAGGTCGTCGAGGCCTGGACCGGCATCCCCACCGGCCGGATGCTGCAGGGCGAGACCGCCAAGCTGCTCGAGATGGAGCAGGTGCTCGGGGAGCGGCTGATCGGCCAGCGCGAGGCGGTGCAGGCCGTGAGCGACGCCGTACGCCGGGCCCGCGCGGGCATCTCCGACCCCAACCGGCCCACCGGCTCGTTCCTGTTCCTCGGACCGACCGGCGTCGGCAAGACCGAGCTGGCCAAGTCGCTGGCCGACTTCCTCTTCGACGACGAGCGCGCGATCGTGCGCATCGACATGAGCGAGTACTCCGAGAAGCACTCGGTCGCTCGGCTCGTCGGCGCCCCTCCGGGCTACGTCGGCTACGAGGAGGGCGGCCAGCTCACCGAGGCCATCCGCCGCCGCCCCTACTCCGTCGTGCTGCTCGACGAGGTCGAGAAGGCACACCCGGAGGTCTTCGACATCCTGTTGCAGGTGCTCGACGACGGCCGGCTGACCGACGGCCAGGGCCACACCGTCGACTTCCGCAACACGCTGCTGATCCTGACCAGCAACCTGGGCTCGCACTACCTGGTCGACCCCACGCTGGACCGGGAGAAGAAGCGCGAGTCGGTGATGGCGACGGTCCGGCAGAGCTTCAAGCCGGAGTTCCTCAACCGGCTGGACGAGATCGTGACGTTCGAGGCCCTCAGCATGGACGACCTCGGGCGGATCGTCGACCTCCAGCTGCAGCTGGTCGAGCAGCGGCTCGCCGTACGCCGGATCTCGATCGCCGTCACCGACGCGGCCCGCGAGTGGCTCGCCGAGACCGGCTACGACCCGGCGTACGGCGCCCGGCCGCTGCGGCGGCTGATCCAGACCGCCATCGGTGACCCGCTCGCGAAGATGCTGCTGGCCGGTGAGGTCAGCGACGGTGGGTCGGTCACGGTTGATCGCGGTGAGGACGGGCTCGCCCTGCGCGTGGTCTGATGTCTGAGTGACGACGAGCGAGCCGCGCCGGCTCTTCCGGAGCGCTGGCGCGGCGCTCGTCGGCGCCGTGCTGCTGACCGTGACCGGCTGCGACCTGCTGGGCGGAGGCGCTGCGGTCCACGACTCGACACTGCCGGCCGACGACCGCCGGACGCCGGGGCCGTCGTACCTGCAGATCCCGACGTGGCAGGAGGGCGAACCCGACCCGTCGGTGATGCACACCCCGTCGAGGACGCGCGAGGTGCGCGGTGACTCCTACGCCTGGTGGACCCGCGACGGCGACCTGGTGACGGCCGTGCGCGGCGGGCTCCGGCTGAATGCGCCCGACGGCGACGACGCCCGGGTGCGTGACCACCTGCTCAACCCGGACCAGACCGGTATCACCGCGGAGGCACTCTCAGCGCTGCACGAGAGGGAACGGCTACGGGTCGACGTCTACTCCCCGGACCTCACCGAGCACCGCACCATCGAGGTGCCGCCCGGTGCGCTGGAGACCGACCAGGGGTCCGGCCCGTACGCCGAGCTCACCCTCCACGGGGATCCGGTCACCCTCGACGGGGTGACGTGGGTCGAGTGGGGCATCAACACCGAGGACGACACGGTGACCGACCACGGCCTGCTGCGGATCGAGGGCGACGAGGTCGAGGGCGTGCTCCGGAACGAGCCGATCGTGCGGCTCCTCCCCGCCTACGACGGCTCGGCGCTGTTGCTCCTTCGGCAGGACAACGGCGAGGACCTGGACTGCGGCGGCTGCGTGGTCGAGCAGGACCTGGTCGAGCTGGATCCCGCCACCGGCCAGGTGGCGGCGGAGTACGACATGCCGCCGGGGTATGACAGGCACTGGCGCGTGGATGCGGTGGACAAGGTCGGCGACACCGTCGCGGTGCGGTTCCGGGTCTACGCCGGCGAGGACGGCGTGGGGCCCGCGGAGTGGCAGCTGTGGACCTACGACGGTGCGTGGTCGGAGCAGGAGGAGCTCGCCGGCGTACGGGTCTGGTACCAGGACGGCGGCCGGCTGGTCGAGACTCCGCTCGACCCCGAGCGTGCCACGAACACCGCTGCCGGGGAGTACCCCGCCACCCTCACGTGGGTACCCGGCGAGACGGGGAGCATCGACGGCGGCGAGGTGCTCTTCGAGCCCACGGAGGAGACCTGCCGGCTCGGTCGGGGCGAGGAGTTCTGCCCGTTGCTCATCACCACGGGTTCGCTGCTGCCGCGGGAGTGAGAGGCACGCTCCGGCGCCGTTGGGCGTGATGATGGAATGGAGCGCATGAGTCAGGACGGCAAGGCCCAGCGGCCGGGGCAGGCCACCTTCGCCGGCTGGCTGATCATCGTGGGCTCGGTGATCGTGATCGGCACCGCGTGGTCGCGGATCTCCGAGCTGAACACCCTCGAGGCCCAGGAGGAGTTCCGGCAGCTCCTGTCCGAGCCGCCGCTCGACGGCACCGGGCTCGGAGTCAGCGAGCTCTCCGCGACGGTGCGGGTGCTGTGCATGATCGCGGCCGGCGCCGCGACGGCGGCCGCGATCCTCGGCTTCCAGGCACTGCGGCGCTCGACCGCCGCACGGATCGTCCTCACGGCCCTGGCGCCGCTCCTGCTGCTCGGCGGATTCGCGACCGCGGGCTTCTTCGCGCCGCTGGTCGTGGCCGGCATCGTGATGCTCTGGCTGTCGCCGACCCGCGACTGGTTCGCGGGCCGGTCGTGGTCGGTGACGCCCGGAGGCCGGGCGCAGGCGAAGCGCCCCGACCCGTTCGCTCCGGTGCCGCCGTCGCAGCAGCCGCCCACCGGTCAGCAGGGGACCGAGCAGCCGCCGTCGGCGCCCGGTCCGTCGCAGGCGCAGCCCCCGCCGTCGTCGCAGGTCTTCGGCGAGCCGCCGGCCTCGGGCTCGCGACCCGCGCCGCTGCCCGCGTGGCAGGGGCAGTACGCCGTCGCTCGGCGTCCCCAGGGCAGCCCCCGCCCCGCCGCGCTCGCGTGGGCGTGCGGCATCACCTGGCTGGTGTGCGGGATGGTGTCGGGGCTGATGCTGCTGATGTCCTTCGCCTTCCTGGTCGCGCGCGAGGAGATGTTCGCCGAGATCGAGCGGCAGCAGCCCGGCGTCGACTACCAGGGCCTCACGCACGACGAGATCGTGCTCGGTCTCTATGCGATGACGGCCTTCGTCGTGCTCTGGTGCCTCGCGGCGGCGATGTTCGCCGTGGCCGCCTTCCGCGGCGCCACCTGGGGTCGGATCGCGCTGCTCGCCTCGACCGCGAGTGCCGGCATGGTGTGTCTCGCGCTGTCGCTGGCCAACCCGGCGCTCGTCGTGGTCGTCCTGGTCACGGCGGTGACGGTGTGGCTGCTGCTGCGCGCCGACGTCGTCGCGTGGTACCGGCGCTGACCGAGCCCGGCTCGGACTCAGGTCGCTGAGGTCGCGCCGCCCAGCAGGATCGCGATCGCCTGGGCTCGGTTGTGCGCACCCAGCCGGCGATAGATGTGCTCGATGTGCGAGTCCGCCGTGCGCGGCGTGATCTGCAGCCGCTCGGCGATCGCCGGTCCGCTGAGGCCCTCGACCAGCAGGGCGGCGACCTCCACCTGGCGGGGGGTGAGCCGTGCCGTGGCGGCCGCGCGGCCACGGTCGAGCAGCGTGGCGGTGCCGTGCTGGTCCATCCGCTCCAGCACGGCGATCTGCCGTCGCTGGGCCGCGATCAGCTCGACCCGGTCGCGGGCGGCGCGGAGATGGGGCGCGACCATGCCCAGCAGGGTGCGGTCCCGCTCACCGAAGTCGGTGGCGGAGCGGTGACGGTTGAGCGAGGCGCACTCGACCCGGTCCCGGCCCCACGCGAGGTGGACCGACATCTCGTGCTCGGCTCCCGTGGGGCGGTACGCCTCGTTGTAGAGCGCCCCGCGGCGCCACTCCACCGCGCTGACGTGGTCGGAGATCTTCTCGGGCCGCTGCACCATGCTGCGGAGCTGTCGGACGACGACGGGATGCTCCCGCCACCGCGAGCGCATCGCGCCGATCGTCTGGGCGTTGTAGACCTCGGGCTGGTCCGTGGTGCCGGTGATGGTCAGCGTGCCGTCGGGCCCGGGGCCCACGCTCGCGTCGATGGCGACGAAGGCCGAGTCCGCCCCCACCAGGTCGGTCAGCGTCAGCGCCACGGTGTTGAACCCGGCGCGGTCCTCGCAGCGCGCCAGGTCAGCGGCGAACGCCAGCGCGCGCCGCTCGTCCCGTGCGGTCGTCTGCATCCGGGCTCGCACCCGCCCTAGGTTGGCGACTCCGGAGCGTGGCCGCAAGCGCCTGGCGCGATCACTGCACGAAGAGGTCGATCCTCCAGCCGTCATCCTCGAGCCTCAGCTCGATCGCCTCGGTGCCCTGAGAGGTGACCGTCGCGGCGCTGCCGTCGGCGGAGAGCTCGGCGTCGAACGGCCAGGTGTCGAGCTCGCTGAGCGGGATCTCCTCGTCGCTCACCTCGAAGACGGGATCCTCGCCCTCGCTGGCCTCGGCGATGAACGTGATCACGTCGGCACAGGTGAGGCCCTGCTGGAGCTCCTCCATCGGGGCCACGAACGACCGCTCCCCGTCCTCGGTGAGCAGCCCGCACGCGGTGTCGGCGTCGTTGGTCACCCCGGCGCGGATGAAGGCGCGGACCACCTCGACGGCGTCCGCACCCGGGTCGCCCTCGTCCGCCTCGTCGCCCGCGTCCTCGCTCGTCCCCGCGCCGTCGTCGGTCCCGTCGACCGCTGCCGACTCCGTGGCGGCCGTCGCGTCCGAGGACGGGTCGTCGCCTCCGCACCCGGCCACCGCCACCGCCACCGCAACCAGCGGCAGCGCCAGCGTCGTACGAGCTCGAGCATGCATCACGGACCCCCTGTGTCTCGGCAGTCCGTCCAGGCTGGCGGGTACGGCGCCTCCCGTCATCGGGTGAACACCCGATCTTTCGGGTCGATCAGGCCGAGAGGTCGGCCTTCCGCAGCCGGGCGACCGCCTCGTCGATGACGGGCTCCTCCTTGCAGAAGGCCCAGCGCACCAGGTGGCGTCCTGCGCCCGGGGAGTCCGGGTCGTCGTAGAAGACCTCGGCCGGGATCGCCACGACTCCTGCCCGTTCGGGCAGCGCCAGGCAGAACTCCATGCCGCTGGACCAGCCGAGCTCGGTGATGTCGCTGATGGCGAAGTAGGTGCCCTCCGGGACGAACGTGGTCAGCCCGGCGCCGACGAGGCCGGTGCAGAGGTGGTCGCGGCGCTCCTGCAGGCTCGCCGCGATCTGCTGCGGGAAGTCCGGGTGCTCGTCGAGCGCCATCGCGATCGCCGGCTGCAGGGGCGCGCCGGAGGTGAAGGTGAGCCACTGCTTGGCCCCGATCAGCGCCCGCACGAGGGGAGCCGGGCCGGTGGCCCAGCCGACCTTCCACCCGGTGAAGGAGTAGGCCTTGCCGGCGCTGGAGAGCGTCAGCGTGCGCTCCCGCATCCCGGGGAGGGTGGCGAGCGGGACATGCGGCCGGTCGTCGAAGGTGAGGTGCTCGTAGACCTCGTCGGTCACCACGATCAGGTCGTGCTCGACCGCCACCCGGGCGACGGCCCGGAGCTCGGCCTCGGTCAGCACGGCGCCGGTCGGGTTGTGCGGCGAGTTGAGCAGGATCAGCCGGGTGCGGTCGGTGACGGCCGCTGCCAGCTCGTCGGCGTCGAGCCGGAAGTCCGGAGCCCGCAGGGTCACCGGGCGTCGTACGCCGCCGGCGAACTGCAGCATCGCGGTGTAGGAGTCGTAGTAGGGCTCCAGCACGATCACCTCGTCGCCCGGGTCGACCAGGCCCAGCAGCGACGCCGCGATGCCCTCGGTGCAGCCGGTGGTGACCACCACCTCGGTGTCGGGGTCGAGCTCGATCCCGTAGTGCCGCCGCTGGTGCCGGGCGATCGCCTGGCGCAGCGGCGGGATGCCGATGCCGGGCGCATACTGGTTGGCGCCGCCCTCGAGCGCCGCCACGGCGCGCGCGATCACCTCGGGCGGTCCGTCGGTGTCGGGGAACCCCTGGCCGAGGTTGACCGCACCGGTCCGCACCGCCAGCGCGGACATCTCGGCGAAGATCGTCGGTGGGATGCCGTCCAGACGGCGGGCTCCGATGCGTCGCACCCACCGAAGATAACCTGACCCCGTGACCGCGACCGATCCCGACCTCGCCGCTGACATCGACGCCACCTGCCGCCTCACCGGAGAGTTCACGCTCCGCTCCGGCCAGGTGAGCCACGAGTACTTCGACAAGTACCTCTTCGAGGCCGACCCGCTGCTGCTCGCACGTGTCGCGCGCGAGATCGCGCAGCTGCTGCCGCACGACACCGAGCTGCTCGGCGGCCTCGAGATGGGTGGCATCCCGATCGCCACGACGGTGAGCCAGCTGCTCGGCATGCCCGCGCTCTTCGTCCGCAAGAAGGCCAAGGAGTACGGCACCTGCAAGCTCGCCGAGGGACCGTCGTACGACGGTCGGCGGGTGACGCTCATCGAGGACGTCATCACCACCGGCGGCGCCGTGCGCGACGCGACCCGGGAGCTGCGCGCCGGGGGCGCGGTCGTCGAGCACGTGGTGTGTGCCATCGACCGCAGCCCGGAGGGCGAGAACCCGCTCGCCGACGTCGGGCTCACCGTGCACGCGGTGCTGACCAAGGCCGACCTGGACGCGGCGCGTGGCTGACACGGCCGTGGTACGACGCTCGCGGCTGCTGCTGCCGGTCGACCTGCTGCGGGGGTTCCTCATCGGCATGGCCGAGCTGGTGCCCGGGGTGTCGGGCGGCACCGTCGCGCTGGTCACCGGGGTCTACGAGCAGCTCATCGAGTCCGCATCGCACGCGCTCAGCGCCGTCAAGCGGCTCGTGCTCGGCCCCGACCGGGTCAGCGGCTTCAGGACCGAGCTGCGACGTACGGACTGGTGGCTGATCGGCGCGGTGCTCGCCGGCATGGCGGCCGCGGTCTTCACGGTGGCCGGCGTGATGGAGGCCTTCGTGACCGACCACCCCGAGCAGTCCCGCGGGCTCTTTTTCGGCCTGGTCGCCGCAAGCATCGCGGTGCCGCTGCGGATGCTCGGCCCCCGCACCGACGGCGGTGTGGTGCGCGACGTGCTGACGGTCGCGGTCGCTGCCGTGGTGGCCTTCTGGCTGGTGGGCCTCGCGGCCGGAGGCGACGTCGCCGAGCCGCCCCTGTGGGTGGCCTTCCTCGCGGCGTCGATCGCCGTCTGCGCGCTGGTGGTCCCCGGGGTGTCGGGCTCGTTCTTCCTGCTCGCGGTCGGGCTCTACAGCACCACGATGGGCGCCATCGACGAGCGCGACCTGGTCTATCTGACGGTCTTCGCCGCCGGGGCAGTGGTGGGCCTGGCGTCCTTCGTCCAGCTGCTCCGCTGGCTGTTGCACCACCGTCGCCGGGTGACGCTGCTGGCGATGACGGGCCTGATGCTCGGCTCGCTGCGGGCCCTGTGGCCCTGGCAGTCCGACCCGAGCGCGACCGCCGAGGAGGCCCACGGGCCGGGGGCGCTGGTCGCGCCCTACGCCCCGGTGGCGGGGCCGGTGCTGCTGGCACTGCTCGGCGCCGCGGTCGTGGTGGCGCTGATCGTGGTGGAGACGCGGCTGGCGCACCGCGCGCGGGGTCAGTCGAGCTGACCCTCCGCGTGGTGTCGCCGGCGGCGGACGTACTCCCACACCATCGGGATCGCGAAGACCACCATGATCAGGATCAGCGCGAGCTCGAGGTACTCGCCCAGCCCGGGGAAGTGGCGGCCCAGGTTGTAGCCGAGGAGTGAGATCGTCAGCACCCAGAGCGCCGCGCCGGCGAGGCTCCAGACGTAGAACGGGCGCCGCGGCATCTCGGTGGCGCCGGCCACCACAGTGATGTAGGTGCGCACGACCGCGAAGAACCGACCGATCACCAGCGCCAGCGGACCGTGACGGTGGAAGAAGTCGCGCGTGACGTCGAAGTACTTGCGCCGGATGATCCGGCCGTCACGTTCGTACAGCGGCGGCCCGATGCGGCGCCCGATCTCGTAGCCCGCGACGTTGCCCGCGAACGCCGCCACGATCATCGCCGAGGCGCCGGCGGCGATCTCGGCGACCGTCGGCCCGGGCACGATGTCGATCTCCTCGAGCGCGATGAACATGCCCATCGCGAAGAGCAGGATGTCCCCGGGGAGGAACGGGAAGAACAGGCCGCACTCGATGAAGAGGATCACCAGGCTGATCCAGAACAGCTGCTCGCCGAACCGGTCCAGCAGCCACTCCGGATCCAGCCAGTCCATGCCGAGCACCACCGGCAGTACTGAGAGGACCTCGGGCACATCTGTGACATTATCCGACCGATCCTGACCGGATCATCGGTGATGACCCTGAGATCCGGGCCGGGGTGGCCGTGGCGTCGCCTACGGACCCCCTACGCTCGCTCGGGTGAGCGAGGAGGACCGCAGGGCGCCGTACGATCCCATGCCGCACGGCCCGGCCGAGGTCGGGGTCGGCCCGTGGGAGGGGCTGTGGCCAGAGGGCGAGCAGTACGACGCGGAGCTGCTCGCGCACGGCGACCGCCGCAACGTCGTCGACCGGTACCGCTACTGGACGATGGAGGCGATCGTCGCCGACCTCGACACCCGGCGCCACGACTTCCACGTGGCGATCGAGAACTGGCAGCACGACTTCAACATCGGGACGATCGTCCGCACCGCCAACGCCTTCCTCGCCGCGGAGGTCCACATCGTCGGCAACCGACGGTGGAACAAGCGGGGTGCGATGGTGACCGACCGCTACCAGCATGTGCGGCACCACGCGACGGCCGCCGACCTGGCCGACCACCTCGCGTCGTACGACGACGGCGCGGTGCCGTTGCTCGGCGTCGACAACCTGCCCGGGTCGGACCACCTCGAGACGATGGTGATCCCGCGTCGGGTGTGCTTCCTCTTCGGTCAGGAGGGCCCCGGCCTGTCGCCGGGTGCACGCGAGCAGTGCGTGGGCACCTTCTCCATCGCTCAGTTCGGCTCCACGCGCTCGATCAACGCCTCAGCGGCCGCCGCGATCGCGATGCACTCCTGGGTCCGCCAGCACGCCGACCTGACCGACGACTCCGCCTGGCGCGGCTGAACCGATGATGCCGGACGACCTGCTGGTCGCCGCGCTCGAGCGGACCGGGCCGGACACGATGTGGCGGCCGGCCGGCGGCATCGACCTCGACTTCGACGTGTTCCATCCGCAGGGGATGGCCGTCACCGCGGACCGGATCTACCTGTCGTCGGTCGAGGTCCACGAGTGGCCGGTACGCCACCCGGAGTCGTACGACAGCCACGACCGTACCCCCGGGGTAGGGGTGGGCCATCTCTTCGTGCTCGACCGACAGGGGTCGCTGCTGCACGACCTCGTGCTCGGCGACGGCGACCGCTACCACCCCGGCGGGCTGGACGTCGACGGCGACGCGCTGTACGTGCCGCTCGCGGAGTACCGCCCCGACAGCACCGCCGACGTCTACCGGGTCGACCTCGACACGCTCGTCGCGACCCGGCTGTTCACCGTCGACGACCATGTCGGCGCCGTGCTCCGGGACCGGGACGGGGGACACCTCGTCGGCTGGTCCTGGGCGTCGCGTCGTTGGTTCGAGTGGGACGACGACGGCCGTCGGATCGGCACCTGGCCCGACCCCGACGGCACCCTGGCCCACCAGGACGGCCAGTACCTGCAGCGTCGTACGGCCGTGTGCTCCGGCGTCGCGGACGACACCGGCGGACTGACGCTGGTCGACCTCACCACCCGGCGGGTGCGGCACCGGCTCCCGATCCCGCTCCGCACGGACCGCGGGGAGTGGCTCACGCGGAACCCGACCCACCTCGACGTCGAGGCCACGGACGAGGGCGCCCGGCTGCGGCTGTACGCCGCGCCCGACGACGGCCGCGGGACCAGGGTGCACGTGCACACCGCCGACGTCGGTGGGCCCACCGTCCCGGCCGCCGGTCCCCGCCGGCGGTGAGGGCTGGCCGGACGCCTCGGGTGGCGGACGACGACGCCGTGATGCTGCGCAGCGTGCTGGTGGAGTGAGGGGTCAGGACGTCCTGGCGACACCGATCGCCGAGAGGAACGCGGCCGTTGCCGGCGTCGGGCCCGGGGACGGCCAGATGACATGCTCGGTGCGGTGGGGGGCGTCGGTGACCCTCACGGAGGCCAGGTCGGTCAGCTCGGGCGCGATCTCGACGTACGGCGCCGGCAGGAACCCGATGGCCAGGCCGGACCGGATCAGCCCGGCCATGAGCGGCACGTCGGTGACCTCGTAGGCGACCTCGCGCGTCAGGCCCGCCCGCGCGAACGCCTGGTCGGTCTGGGCGCGTCCCGCGGACCCGTAGGGGAAGTCGACGCCCGGCTCGTCGGCGAGGTCGGCGAGCCTGAGGCGCGTGCGCCCCGCGTGCCGGTGGTCGGGCGACAGGACGGCGACGAGGCGCTCCCGGGACAGCTCGTGGCTCTGCACACCGGCGGGGCTCCTCGTGCCCGGCAGGCCGAGCAGTGCCACGTCGAGGTCGCCGGCAGCGACCGCGGCCACCAGGTCGTCGCTCGCGCCGGTGCGCAGTCCGACCCGCACCCGGGGGTGCCGGCGCCGCAGCTCGCTGAGCGCCGCGGGCACGTCGACCGCGGCGACGGTGGGGATCACGCCGACGCTGAGCCGGCCCCGTACCTCGCCGGCGGTGGCCGCGGCCGCCGCGGCCGCGCGGTCGGCGGCTTCGAGGCATTGCCGCGCCTCGGGCAGGAACGCGTCGCCTGCCGGCGTGAGCCGGACCCGTCGGCTCGTCCGCGCGAAGAGCGCCACGCCGAGCTCCTCCTCCAGGCGCTTGACCTGGTGGCTCAGCGCCGACTGGACCACGTGGCACCGCTCGGCCGCCCGGGTGAAGTGCGAGGTCTCGGCCACCGCCACGACGTACCGCAGCTGCTGCAGCTCCATCGATCAATCGTACTTCACGATCAGTAGGATGAAAATCATGTGTTGGACTCATGGCTGAGTCGCGCCGAGAGTGGAGCCATGACCGCCAGCGCACCGCACCTGACCCCCGGCCGCATCGTGGCCCTCACGCTCCTCACCGCCCTCGCTCCGCTGGCCTGGGGCACGACGTACGCCGTCACCAGCGAGATGCTTCCCGCCGGCCATCCGCTCTTCGCCGGCGCCCTGCGCGCGCTGCCCGCCGGCCTCGTCGCGATCGTGATCGGCGGCGCGCTGCCGCGCGGGTCGTGGTGGTGGAGGAGCAGCGTCCTGGGCATCCTGAACATCGGGCTCTTCTTCCCGATGCTCTTCGTCTCCGCCGAGCGCCTGCCCGGCGGCGTGGCCGGCACGCTGGGCTCGGTGAGCCCGCTGGTCGTCGCGCTGCTCGCCGTACCGCTGCTCGGGGACCGGCTGTCCGCGTGGCGGATCGGCTGGGGTGTCGCCGGTGTGGTCGGCGTCGGCCTGGTCGTGCTCGGGCCGACCGCCGGGCTCGACGCCACGGGCATCCTGGCCGGTGTGCTCGGTGCCGGCTCGATGGCCGTCGGTGTCACCCTCGCCAAGCGGTGGGGACGGCCCGAGGGGGTCGGCTCGGTCGCACCGGTCGGATGGCAGCTGACCGCCGGCGGGCTGTTCCTGGTGCCGCTCACCCTCGTCGTCGAGGGAGCACCGCCGGCGATCGACGGCACGGCCGCACTGGGCTACGGGTGGCTCGGCCTCGTCGGTGGCCTGATCGCCTACATCCTGTTCTTCCGCGGCGTCGGCACGCTGCCGGTCACCTCGGTCGCCCCGCTGGCCCTGCTGTCGCCCCTGATGGCCGCGGTGCTCGGGGTCGTGGCGCTCGGCGAGACCCTGTCGCCCGTCCAGCTCGTCGGGCTGGCGATCGCCTTGGCCTCGGTCGTGGCCGGTCAGCTCGCGCCCCCGCGGTCGCGCCACACGCCGATCGCCGCACCGGCGGTCCGCCCGTCGCCGACCGCCGCTGCCACGCGGTGACGGCCCGAGCTCCCCTGCAGAGCGGATCCGGTCGCTGTCGGCGGGCGTGCAGCACGGGCGACCCGACCCCGTCCGGAGCCGACGCTGACGGCTACTGTGGCCCTGTTCACCCGAGTCCGCGAGCAGGAGCAACGCAGCCATGCCGATCGCCACCCCTGAGAAGTACGCCGAGATGCTGGACGCCGCGAAGGGCGGTGCGTTCGCGTTCCCCGCGATCAACGTCAGCTCGTCGCAGACCCTCAACGCGGCCCTCAAGGGCTTCGCGGACGCCGGGTCCGACGGCATCATCCAGATCTCGACCGGTGGCGCGGAGTACCTCTCGGGCCCGAGCGTGAAGAACATGGTGACCGGTTCGGTCGCGTTCGCGTCGTACGCCGCCGAGGTGGCGAAGAACTACCCCGTCGACATCGCGCTGCACACCGACCACTGCCCCAAGGACAAGCTCGACGGCTTCGTCCGGCCGTTGGTGGACATCTCCGCCGAGCGGGTGGCGCGCGGCGAGGCGCCGCTCTTCCAGTCGCACATGTGGGACGGCTCCGCGGTGCCGCTGGAGGAGAACCTGCAGATCGCCGAGGAGCTGCTGGAGAAGTGCGCCGCTGCTCGGATCGTGCTCGAGATCGAGGTCGGGGTCGTCGGCGGTGAGGAGGACGGCATCGTCGGCGCCATCGACGAGAAGCTCTACACCACGCCTGAGGACGCGCTCGCCACGGTCCGTGCGCTCGGCACCGGTGAGAAGGGCCGCTACCTGACCGCGCTGACCTTCGGCAACGTGCACGGCGTCTACAAGCCCGGCAACGTCAAGCTGCGCCCGGAGATCCTGAAGGACGCCCAGGCGGCCGTGGTCAAGGAGCTCGGCCTCGCTGCCGACGCGCGGCCGTTCGACCTGGTCTTCCACGGCGGCTCGGGCTCCACGGCCGAGGAGATCGGCGCCGCGGTCGACTACGGCGTGGTGAAGATGAACGTCGACACCGACACCCAGTACGCCTTCACCCGTCCCGTCGCCGACCACATGTTCCGCAACTACGACGGCGTGCTGAAGGTCGACGACGAGGTCGGCAACAAGAAGCAGTACGACCCGCGCTCGTGGGGCAAGGCGGCCGAGGCCGGCATGGCCGCGCGCGTCGTGGAGGCCTGCGAGCACCTGCGCTCGGCAGGCAAGGCCGTCGGCTGAGCGACGTCAGCGCGCCGTCCCGGTGTAGAGGTAGCCGAGCGGCTTCGGTCCGGGCAGATAGCCCTCGTCGAGCTCGGTGACCTCGAAGGCGTCGCCGAGCAGCTCCGGGATGTCCCGATCGAGGTGGCAGCCGCCCGCGACCCGTCGCTGGATCGGGTTGACCCGGCGCTGCCAGCGTCGTACGACCTCGGTGGGCGCTCGGCCGTGCTCGGCGAAGAGCAGCTGCCCGCCGGGGCGGAGCACGCGCCGCATCTCGGCGACCGCCGCCGACGGGTCGGGGATCGAGCAGAGCGTGAAGGTCGTGACGACGGTGTCGACGGTGTCGTCCTCGAGCGGGATCCGCTCCGCCGGGACCGTGAGCACGCGGACGACGACGTCGGTCTGCTCCGCGCGCTCGCGGGCGCGGCGGTGCATCTGCTCGGCCGGGTCGACCGCGATCAGCTCGGTCACGTTGCCCGCGGTGTAGAACGGGAGGTTGTGCCCGGTGCCCACCCCCACCTCGAGCACCCGGCCGGTGGCGCGGGGGATCAGCCCTCGCCGCTTCTCCCGCAGCGGGGCGATGCCGCACCCCTTCTCGATCACCCACGGGAGCACGTGGCGCTGGTAGGGGTTCATGCCTCCATGCTGCCGCACGGACCCAGCTCGCTGTCAGGCACAATCGGGCCCATGCCTGGACCTGACCTGATGGCCGGCCCCCCGCCGACCCACCTGCCCGAGGACCCCGCCGAGACCGCTGCCGGAGCACCCGCCGACGTGGTCCGGGCACACCCCGCGTCCCCGTTCGCCTGGGCGGCGCTGGCCGACCGGGCGCGCGCCGAGGGCGCCGACGTGGTCACCGTCTACGCCTACGCCCGCGTCGGCTACCACCGCTCGCTCGACGTGCTGCGCCGCAACGGCTGGAAGGGCCACGGGCCGGTGCCGTGGGAGCACGAGCCCAACCGCGGCTTCCTGCGCTGCCTCGCCGCGCTCGCCCTCGCCGCGCGCGAGATCGGCGAGACCGATGAGTGGGAGCGCTGCTCGGAGTTCCTGCGCGACTCCAGCCCGACGGCGTACGACGAGCTGCTCTGATGCGCGGCGGGGCGTGACCGCGGCGGGGCGTG
>CAZJDU010000018.1:0-27510 GCA_964544855.1 uncultured Nocardioides sp. | reverse complement strand
CGCGGCGGGGCGTGACCGCGGCGGGGCGTGTAACTCAGTGTTGTGGTGTCCACCAGGGTGGTCGACGACCCGGGTGGACACCACAACACTGAGTTACACGCGCTGACCGCCTCGGGCCCCGCCCGCCCGAAGCCGCACGGGGATCAGGCGGCCATCCACAGGCCGGCGGGGCCCGGGTTTGGCCGACCGGCCGACGGCGGTACCGATCCACCCATGGATCCCCGTGTCACAGCAGCCATCAACAGCAACCGCGGCGTCATCGAGCGTGCGGAGGCACTCGACCTCGGGATGTCGCCGGGTGATATCCGGTTTCAGGTCGCGTCAGGACGATGGGTGCGGCTGCGCCGCGGGGTCTACACGCCGGCCCAGACCTGGGCGAGCCTGGATGAGTACGTCGGACGCCCGCTCCTTCTCGCTCGCGCAGCGGTCACTCCGATGCGGCGCGGCTGGGTCCTCAGCCACGACTCGGCCGCGCACGCGCTCCAGCTGCCGATCCTGCGCCCGAAGCATCCGCTGGTCCACGTCACACGTCCCGGATGGACGAACGCCTGGACCGAGAACGGGGTCAAGCACCACCTGGCGGGATTCCGCGACCAACAGGTCCAGATGGTCGACGGGATGCGGGTACTCGACCTCGCCCGGACGGCGGTGGACATCGCCCGGGAGCACGGTCTCGACGCCGGCGTGGTCGCCTGCGACGGCGCGATGCGACGGGCGCCACCCGGGCCGAGCTCGCCGCGGCCTACGAGCCGATGGACCACTGGAGGGGCGTGCCCGCGGCACGTACCAGTGTGCGGTTGGCCGACCCGGGGGCGCAGACTCCGATCGAGTCACTGGGGCGGGTGCTCGTGGAGGAGGCCGGGATCGGCAGCCCCGAGACGCAGTTCCCCCTGCTGACCCCGATGGGCCTGTTGTGGTGCGACATGCGCGTGGGCAACCAGATCGTCGAGACGGACGGCAGGTTGAAGTACCTCTCGATCGCTGACGGCGGCGTCGCCGACCGGCCCGTCGACGTGATCGTCATGGACGAGAAGAAGCGCGAGCGGCTCATCAAGGACGAGGGGCTGGGCGTGACGCGGTTGTTCTGGGAGGACCACTGGGGCCGTCGGCGGGCGGAGGCCATCGCGCGGTTGCGCGCCGACGCAGCCGACACGCGCGCTCGGTACGGCGACGAACTGCCCGAGCGCCTCGCCCGGCAAGCTGCGCAGATCCGTGCGGACCACGGCGTACGACGGCCCGGCGCCTGACGTTGCATGCCGGCGGCCCGTGGTGGTCCGTGGCGGGCGGTGCGGAGGTGTAACTCAGTGTTGTGGTGTCCACCAGGGTCGTCGACCACCCTGGTGGACACCACAACACTGAGTTACAAGTCTCCCGGCACCCCGGCACCGGCTCACGCCGTCAGCAGCGACCGGATCCGCTCCGGCCCGAGCGCCGCGAAGAGCGTCGGCAGCCGCGGGCCGCGGTCGGCGTCGACGAGCAGGTTGTAGAGCAGCTTGAAGAACGCCTTCTGGTCGGCCTTGACCTCGTCGGTCGGCTTGTCCTCGACGGCCAGGCCGTGCGCCAGCTTGGGCACGCCGTAGATCAGCGAGGTCAGCTGCTCGGAGTCCTCGAAGTCACCCGGGAGGCCCTGCAACAGCAGTGAGATCCAGTGCGCCTCGTCGGTGGTCAAGGACGCCAGCCGGTCGGTGTCGGCAGTCTCGCGCACCGTGGTGCGGTCCT
The DNA here is from genome assembly GCA_964544855.1 of uncultured Nocardioides sp. GTDB lineage: Bacteria > Actinomycetota > Actinomycetes > Propionibacteriales > Nocardioidaceae > Nocardioides. The sequence goes on along the minus strand of CAZJDU010000018.1, from coordinate 25,791 downwards.
CGGCGTCGACGTACTCCTGGGTCCAGGTCATCGCCTTGGTCAGTCGCGGTTCGAGCTCGGCGACCGAGGAGTGGGCGTGGCCGACCTTGTCGACGGTCTGCGAGATCAGCTCGGCGGAGCCCGCGGTCACGTCGGCGACCGAGGAGAGCATCCGGAACGGCACCACGACCTCCGGCGTCGGCAGGGTGCCGGCCGACGCGGTCGCGGACGCCCGCTCCCAGGCGAGCACCGCAGCGTCGCGCTTGGCGGGGTCGGTGGCCTTGCGGGTCAGCGCGTCCCACTCGTCGTAGAGCCGCAGCACCTCGGCGCCGAAGTCGACGTTGAAGGCCTGCTTGGGCTGCCGACGGACGTAGAGCCAGCGCAGGATCGGCGCCTCGAGGATCCGCAGCGCCTCCGAGGCGGTCGGCACCCCGCCGCGCGAGGACGACATCTTCGGCATGCCGGCCACGCCGACGAACGCGTAGGCGACGAACGACGGAGCGGTGCCGCCGAAGATCGGGCCGACCAGGTCCTTGCCGACGGTGTACGACGACCCGGGGCTGGCGTGGTCGGCCCCGCCGGGCTCGAAGTGGACGTTCTCGTAGGTCCACCGCATCGGCCAGTCGACCTTCCAGACGAGCTTGCCCTCGTCCTGGGTCGCGAGGTTGGTGACGTAGGAGTCGCCGCAGACGTCGCAGGTGTAGCCGAGGTCCGTGGTGTCGTCGTCGTAGGACGTCAGCGTGACCGTGTCGCGTCCGCAACCGCGGCAGTAGGGCTTGTAGGGGAAGCGCGCGAGGTCGCCCTTGCCGGCGTGCTCGTCGCTCTCCGCCGTCGACTCGGCACCCTCGGCGGGCTCGGCGGGCTTCTTCGTCCGGTAGCGCGCCATCACCGACTCGATCTCGTCCCGTGCGCGGACGGCGGTGAGGACCTGCTCGCGGTAGGCGCCGGAGCGGTACATCGCGGTCTGGTCGACCTCGACCATCTCGCAGCCCATCGCGGCGAGTGCGGACCGCAGCGGTGCCTTGAACCGCTCCGCCCAGCTCGCGAACTCCCCGGTGGGGTCGGGGACAGCCGACAGCGGACGGCCGATGTGCTCGTTCCACGACTCGTCGACCCCGGCCGGCACCTTGCGGAAGCGGTCGTAGTCGTCCCAGCTGTGCAGGTGGCGCACCGGGATGCCGCGTCGGCGGATCTCCTCGGCGACGAAGTGCACCGTGAGGAACTCGCGGAGGTTGCCCAGGTGGATCGGGCCCGAGGGGCTGATGCCCGACGCGCAGGTGACCAGCTCGGGGAGCTCGCCGTCCGGCGTCGTCGAGGCGGCGTGCCGGAGCGCCATGTCGGCGGTCCGGGTCACCCAGTCGGACGGTGCTGCGTCGTTGTTGCCACGTGCCACGTCGGGCAACCCTAGACGACCTGGCCGGGGTCAGCGGGCACGACCATCGCGTACGCCGCCGGCTCGAGCCGCCACGAGCGGCGGCGTACCGGCCCGTCCAGCTCGCCGTCCGCGCTGCACCAGAACTCGGTGCCACTCACGATGACGTCCGCTCCGCGCAGTGTGCGCACGTCCTCGTGCTCGGGGTGGCGCCCGCCGAGGACGCCGAGGGCGTAGCGCAGCTTCGCGGGGAAGGTCTCGGGGGAGGCGACCAGCACGTCGATCCGGCCGTCGCTGGGGTCCGCTCCGGGAGCGAGTGGCGTGCCGCCGCCGACCGACGCGCCGTTGCCGAGCACCACCATCAGCACCCGCTCGTCGAGATCGGCGGCGACCACGCCGTCGACCTCGACCCGCAGCCGCAGCGTGGGCGGCCGGATCGCCGTACGGGCCGCGCCGATCGGATAGCCGAGCCGCCCCAGGTTGAGCCGACCGGAGCTGCTCGACCCGAGCCGCTTCTTCCATCGCGCCCCGTGCCGTCCGGCGGTGGCCCCCGCTCCGAGATGGACGTTGTTGACCACGATGCCGTCGGTGTCGTCGACCAGCAGGTCCATCCGGCGCGGCGTGCCGTCGCGCACGGTCCGTGCGGCTGCGGCGGGGTCCAGCGGGATGCCCAGCGTGCGGGCGAAGTCGTTGCCCGTGCCGAGCGGCAGCAGCGCCAGCTCCTGGCCGGCCAGCGCGCCACGCCGATACAGCGCGGCCACCACTGCGTGAAGGCTGCCGTCGCCGCCGGCGACCACGACCCGCCGGTCGCCGACGTCGGCGAGCACCTCGTCGAGCTCCTCGGGGCCGCTGGTCGCGCGGACGTCGACCCTGGTCTGCTCGCGGAGCACCGTCAGTGCGGTCTCGACCGCTTCCCGGTCGGCGGTGCCGGCCTGGCTGTTGGTGATGAGGAGGAGCGGCCGGGTGGGGGTCACCAGACCAACCATAGGTGGCGGGGCGTCGGACGAGCTGTCCGATCGTCGGGGGTGCGGGACGGACGATCTGTCCCTTCTCGGCGTCCTCGGACTCTGGTGACCTGGGTCTCACATCGACCGAGCGGTGTGGCGGAAGGAGAGCAGCATGGCAGAGCACGGGACCGACGCGGACTACCTGAGGCTGGCGGTGGAGCAGGCGCAGCGAGGCTGGGAGGAGGGAGGCATACCGATCGGTGCCGCCCTCGTGCACGAGGGCGAGGTCCTGGCCGTCGGTCGCAACCGCCGCATCCAGCTCGGCAGCGCGATCCGCCACGGCGAGACCGACTGCATCGAGTCGGCCGGCCGCCTCCCCGCCGCGGTGTACCGAGCGTGCGTGCTCTACACGACGCTGTCGCCGTGCTTCATGTGTGCCGGGACGGCCGTGCTGTACCGGATCCCGCGCATCGTCGTCGGCGAGAACCGCACCTACGAGGCGTCGGAGGACTGGCTGCGCAGTCGCGGCGTGACCGTCGACGTGCTCGACGACGCCGCCTGCCGGGGGTTGATGGATCGGCTGGTCACCGAACGGCCCGCGTTGTGGGCCGAGGACATCGGAGAGATCGGGGAGCCGGCATGACACAGGAGAGGACGACGGACGAGACGATGGCGACCGCCGGGGCGGAGACCGTCGACCCCGACTACCCGCTCGACCCCGTGCCGCCCCACGCACGGCGGGGACTGCTCCCGCTGTCGCTGGTGCTGTTGGGGTTCACGTTCTTCACCCCGACCATGCTGGTCGGCGCCCAGGTCGGTGCGGCGTTCTCGCTGGGCGACTTCCTGCTGGTGATGCTCGTCGGCAGTGCCGTGCTGGGTCTCTACGTCGCGATGCTCGCCCTCGTGGGCGCGCGGACCCGGCTCACGACGGTGATGCTGTGCCGTTACACGCTCGGTGTGCACGGGTCGAAGCTGGCATCGGCCCTGCTCGGGTTCACCCAGATCGGGTGGTACGGCGTCGGTGTGGCCACGCTGGGCAACCTGGTCGCCGAGGCGCTGGGCTGGGGCTCCGCCGGCGCCACGCTGTGGATGGTGGTCGGCACGGTCGTCATGGGCACCACCGCCTACTTCGGCTTCCGCGGGCTGTTCTGGCTCTCCGCTGTCAGCGTGCCGCTGATGTTCCTCCTCGCCGGGTGGGTGGTGCTGCGCTCGGTGCAGGAGGTCGGCGGCTGGTCGGAGATGGCCGCGATCGAGCCGGCCGACCAGATGCCGGTGACGCTCGCGCTGACCCTGATCGTCGGCACCTTCGTCAGCGGCGGCACCCAGGTCTCGAACTGGACCCGCTTCGCCCGCAGCGGTCGGCAGGCCTTCAGCGCCGGGCTGATCGCGTTCATGGTCGGCAACGGGCTGATGCTCTTCTTCGGTGCCGTGGGAGCGATCGCCTTCGGGGAGCCCGACTTCGTGCTGGTGCTCTACAACCTCGGGCTGATCGTGTGGGGTGTGATCCTGCTGATCGGGAACATCTGGACCACCAACGACAACACCGCCTACGCGTTCAGCGTCGCCGGCGCCGAGATCGCGAACTGGCCGTCCAAGCGGCCCTTCGTGGTCGGCGGCGTCGCCATCGGCGGGCTGCTGGCCGTCACCGGCATCTACGACAACCTCATCGACTACCTGGTCTGGTTGAGCATCCTGATCCCGCCGTTGGGCGGTGCGCTGATCGGCGACTGGCTGTGCCGCTGGCGCAACGGCGTGCCGGAGCGTGTGACGTATGCGTTCCGGAGCGTGGAGTGGCGGTGCCTGGCCGCCTACGTGATCGGCGCGCTCGCCGCCTGGACGTCCGACCAGCTCGCCTGGGGGCTGCCGCCGGTGATCGGGATCCTGGTCGCGCTGGCCGCCACCGTGGCGCTCAACCCGGCGTGGCAGCGCCGTCGTGCTGTGCAGCGGTAGCGGACGGGTTGCCGCCGGGTGCCAGGTGAGCAAGGGTGACCGGCGTGCAGATCCCGCTGTCCGAGATCCTCGCGCTGCCCCCGGTACGACGCGGGGCACCCCAGGTGGAGCACGGCCGCCCCGAGGAGTGCCTGATCCGCTGGGTGCACTCGTCGGAGGTCTTCGAGATGGGGCCGCTGCTCGGGGGCGGCGAGCTGCTGCTGACCACCGGCCTCGGACTCAAGGGGCTCTCCCGGGCGCGGTTGGAGGCCTACATCGATGCGCTCGCGGACGCCGGTCTCGCCGCGCTCGCGATCGAGCTCGGCCGCACCTTCGCGGAGCTGCCGCCACCGCTCGTGGTGGCAGCGCGGCGGCGCGACCTGGTGCTGCTGACGTTCCACGAGGTCGTGCCCTTCGAGCAGGTGGTCGAGGCCTTCCACGACCTCGTCAAGGAGCGTGAGTTCGGCGCGCTGCGTGCTGCCGAGCGGATCTGGGAGGACCTGCTCGGCTGCGTCCTCGCCGAGCGGGGCCTGCCTGAGCTCGTACGGCGCGTTGCGGCGCTGGTGGAGGGCGAGGCCTACCTCCTCGCCCACGACGGCCGGGTGGTGGCCGCGAGCACGAGCTCGGCGGAGCCCCCGCCCGAGTCCGGACGGCACCATCGCTCCGTCGAGCTCGCCGACACACCCTGGGGCTCGCTGGTCGTCGCCGACACGCGCAGCCCGGATCTCGACGCCGTGCTCGACCGAGCCGTCGTCGCGGTCCGGCTGGAGCTGCTCCGTGCCGGCTCGCCGCACGAGCAGCCGGTGCTCGACAGCGCGCTGCTCCGCGACATCGTCGAGGACCGGGTGCCCTCGACCGAGGAGCTGCACTCGCGCTTCGAGATCGCCGGCCTCGCCGTCGGCCCCGATGCGCCCGTGGTCGGCCTGGCGGTCGCCGGCGACCGGCGTACTCCGAAGGCGTCGCTCGTCGCCGCCGCACGACGGGCCTGCCGGGAGCACTTCGGATCGTGCGTGGTCGGCGTGGTCGACGACGACGTCGTCGCGGTCGCCCGCGCTCCGCGGGGGCAGGACGCGGGGATCCGGGAGCAGCTCTCGGCGATGTGCTCGGCGCTGGCGGCTGCGGTGGAGGAGGCCACGGGGCACGGGATCGTCGCGGTCGCGGGCGGCGAGCCGGGCGTCGGCCTGGACGGGGTGGTCACCACGCTCGGACAGGCGCGCGACGTCGCGGCGATCGCCCGGCGCCTGGGCCTGCGGTCGCAGCCGATGCTGGCCCGCGACTGGGGGATCTACCGCCTGCTCGGCCACCTCACGGGCACGCCGGAGCTGACCGGCTTCGTGCGCGAGCAGATCGGGCCGCTGCTCGACCACGACGCGGAGCACGGCACCGACCTGGTGCGCACCCTCGACACCTATCTGCAGCAGGGTCTCGGCAAGACCGAGACCGCGAAGGCGCTCGGGATCCGGCGCCAGACGCTCTACAACCGTCTCGACCGGATCAGCGGTGTCCTCGGTCGCGACGCGTTCGAGGGCCACGAGAGCAGGACGGCGCTCGGGCTCGCGTTGCACGCGTGGCGGCTACGCACCGGTGTCGACCCCGGACGGGTCCACACCTGAGCCTGGAGCAAGGCTGAGCCGGGCTCACGTCTGGAGCCCTCGCAGCTGGGCGCCCACCTCGGCCACGACCGCCCGCGCCAACGCCTCCGGGGTGTCCTCGCCCGGCTCGGGGATGACGGCGTGCACGTCGCCGTCGGCGAGCAGGTCGAGCGCGCGGACTCCCTGGGCCCGGGCCATCTCGGCGGCATGGGCGGTGTCGCCGTGCACGATGACGCTCGCGCCCTCCGGTGGGAGCGGCGAGAGCCAGCCGTGCTCGGTGGCGAGCACCACCCGGGCGGGCAGCAGCGCCAGGGCCCCGCCGCCGCAGCCCTGGCCGAGGATGACCGACACCGACGGCACCGGGAGCGTCACCATGGTGGCGATGCACCGCGCGATCTCGCCGGCGATCGCCTTCTCCTCGGCGTCCGGTGAGAGCTCGGCGCCGGGGGTGTCGATCACCGTCACCAGCGGCAGCCTCAGCTCGGCCGCGAGCCGCATCGCGCGTCGCGCCTCGCGGAGCGCGCCGGGCCCCATCGGGGTCGCGGAGGCCTGCCGGGACCGGTCCTGCCCGACGAGCACGCACGGCTGTCCGTCGAGCCGGGTGAGCGCGACGATCACGGTCTCGTCCCGTTCGCCCTCGTCGGTGCCGCGCAGCCGCAGGGTGTCGGCCGCGCCGTACCGCAGCAGGTCCCGCACGCCGACGCGGTCCGCCGAGCGCGTGCGGGTGATCGACTCCCAGGCGGTCCGACCGTCCGCGGGCAGCCGGGGCGGACGACGCTCCAGGACGCCGGGACCGGGTGGGTCGACGAGCACGGCGAGCGCCTCGGCGACCAGCGTCCGCAGCTCCTCGGCGGGCACCACGGCGTCGATGACGCCCTTGGCGGCGAGGTTCTCCGAGGTCTGCACGTCCTCGGGGAAGTCCTCACCGTGGAGCGCCCGGAAGACCTTCGGGCCGAGGAACCCCACCAGCGCCCCCGGCTCCGCGACGGTCACGTGGCCCAGCGATCCCCAGGAGGCGTAGACGCCACCGGTGGTGGGGTGTCGCAGGTGCACCAGGTACGGCAGGCCGGCCGCGCGGTGCTCCATCAGAGCCCGGGAGATCTCGACCATGCGGACGAAGGCACGGGTGCCCTCCTGCATCCGGGTGCCGCCGGACGACGTGCTGGCGAGCACGGGCAGCCCCTCGGCCGTCGCCCGTCGTACGGCGGCCGCGATCCGCTCGGCCGCGGCGACGCCGATCGAGCCGGCCAGGAACCGGAACTCGTTGACGACGAACGCGACCGGTCGGCCGGCCACGGTGCCCCGTCCGGTCAGCACCGCCTCGTCGGTGCCGGCCCGCTCCGCCGCGGCCTCGAGCTCGGCGCGGTAGTCCGGCGGCTCGCCGCTGATGTCGACCGGGCCGTCCCAGGACTCGTAGGAGCCGTCGTCGAGCACCAGGTCGAGGAGGTCCCGGGCGCCCCATCGCCGCTGGTTGCTCATGGGTAGGGATCCCACCGCAGGCCGGGTGCTCAGCCGAGCCGGCCCCGTGCGCGGGCCGCCAGCGCCGCCAGGGCGGCCGGGAAGATCACCGCCGGCGGCGTGACCAGCCCGGCGCCGACCTGGCCGACGCCGGCGACCTTGCCGGCCATGCCGGTGTTGATCTGCGGCAGGATGCCGGTGCGGCAGACGCGGGAGACGTCGATGCCGGTGGGGGCGCCGCGGAAGTCGAGCACCGGGATCTGCCAGCGCGGGTTCTCCGCGAGCGTGATCTCGCCCATCCGCCTCGTCGTCGCGAAGGCGTCCGGCACCGTGCCGCCGACGAACCGCACGATCGCCGGTGCGGTGGCCATCGAGAAGCCGCCGATGCCCGCGGTCTCGGTGATCGCCGAGTCGCCGATGTCGGGGTTGGCGTCGTTCGGGCCGAAGTCGCCGAGGAAGAGCCCGTCGGCCAGCTGGGCGGGTCCGGTGAACCACTCGTCCCCGGTGCCGGCCACCTGGATGCCGAAGTCGGTGCCGTTGCGGGCCATGGCGACCACCATCGTGGAGCCCTCGATGCCGCGTGCCGCGTCGAGCGCGAGCTTGCAGGCGGGCATGGCCAGGTTGAGGAAGAAGTGGTCGTTGCCGCCGATGAAGGCGAGCACCTCGGCGACATCGGACGACGGGTGCTCCGACGCCGCCATCGCGGGGCTCAGGTCGCGCAGCAGCATCAGCGTGCCGGCGCGGTTGCGGTTGTGGGCCTCGTCGCCCATCTGCAGCATCTGCGACAGGATCGCGGTGACGTCGACGGGACCGGCCGCACGAACGGCGTCGCGCAGCACCGGTCCCAGCACGGCGGACATCCAGCGCAGCCGCTCCAGCACCTCGGGCGCATAGGCGCCGTAGCGCAGCACCTTGCCGAGCCCTTCGTTGAGCGAGCAGTAGGTCCGACGACCGCTGGCGGGATCCTCCAGCACGAACATCCACATCGACGGCGTCACCACCCCTGCCATCGGGCCGACCGCGGAGTGGTGGTGGCACGGCTCGAGGGTGTGGCTGCCGTCGGCGAAGCCCGGCTCCGCGGCCTCCGGGTCGTCGACCAGGCCCTCGAGTGCGGCGGCGCCGAGCAGCGCGCCGCGCATCGGCCCGGACGCGCGCTCCCAGGTGAGCGGCGGGCCCGCGTGCAGGAACTGGCCGGTCTGCAGGCCGAGTGCCTCGCCGGCGGGCACGACGTCGACCAGCTGTGCGGTGGTGGCGAGCATCGCGGCGACCGCCCGCTCGTTGGCGTCCTTGCGCAGCGGGTCGCCCGCCACGACGGCGAGGTCGTCGTCGGTGCCGGGCATCGGCGGCTGCCAGTCGACCCGGGTGACCGGCACGGCCTGGTCGGCGACGGCGTCGGCGAAGAGGCCGGCGCCCACGGAGACCACGCCGGACGGGGGAGTGCTGGGGTGCGTCATCGGGGGCCTCACTTCACGTACTCGATCGCGCGGCGCGCGGCTTCGGCGTTGGACAGGTACACCTCGGCGCCGGCCTCGGCGAGCGCCTCGGCCTGGCGGGACAGCCCCTGCGGGTCGGCGGCGGTGCCGACGCACGCCACCACCACGGGCACGGCGCGCTCGGCGCGGGCCTCCCGGACGGCGGGCGCCAGCAGCGCTGCGGGATCGGGCTCCGCGCCGTGGCCGAGCACCAGGTCGAGCAGCAGGACGGCGGTCTCGGGGTCGGCCGCGGCGCGGGCGAGGTGCTCGAGCCGGAGCGTCGGGTCGATCATCGGGTGGGCCCGTCCCTGGGTGAGCCCGTCGTCGCCGAAGTCGACCATGGTGTGGCCGGCGTGCAGCAGCGACGCGTCGAGCGCGAGCGACGGCTCGAGCGGGATGTTGGAGCGCACCTCGCCGAGCGCCTCGGTCGCGATCAGCATCGCCTCGTCGCACAGGGTGCCGCCGACGAAGAGGCCGCGCAGGTGGCTCCCCCCGACGGACGGGGAGGCCTCGCCCCAGTGGTCCCACGCCGGCGCGGTCCGCCCCAGACCGGAGAGCACCTGCTCCGCGGCGGCGGTCAGGTCCGGCTGCCCCGGGCCGAGCAGCGCGAAGTCGACCGGCGTCGCCAGCTCACCGGCGACGCGTCGTACGTCCTCGGCGACGGTGGCCGCCGGAGGCTTGGAGACGACCACGATCCGCTCGATCGCGGGGTCCGCGTCGAGCCGCCGCAGGGCGGCCTTCGTCGAGAGCCCGCCGACGTCGGCGGCCAGGTCGCGCCCTCCGACACCGAGCGCGGCCGACACGCCCACGCCGGCCGCGTCGAGCAGGCAGAGCAGCTGCTGGCAGCCGGTGCCGGAGGCGGCGACGATGCCCACCGGGCCGGGCGCGACCACGTTGGCGAAGCCGAGGCCGAGCCCGCCCACGACCGCGGTGCCGCAGTCAGGTCCCATCACCAGCAGGTCGCGCTCCGCGGCGGTCCGCTTGAGCAGGATCTCCTGCTCGACGGGCACGTTGTCGCTGAAGAGCATCACGTCGCGGCCGGCGTCGAGCGCGTCCATCGCCTCGACGAAGGCGTTCGGGCCGGGCACGGAGACCAGTGCGAGGTCGCCGCCGGCCGCCAGCGCCGTGCCGGTCGTCCGGGGCGGCGCCTCCTCCTGTGCTCCCGCGGCCGGCCGGGACCGGATCGCGGCCAGCGCGGCGTCGACGGCGGCCAGGGCGGGATCCCGCGCGTCGTCGCCGTCGAGCCGGAGCGCGACCACCATGTCGTTGGGCGTCGCGTCGGGGATCTCGAACCCCATGCCGGCCAGCACGTCGAGGTTGAGCGGCGTGGCCATCGCGACCTGCGCCGCGGTCACGCCCGGCGTCGCGGCGACGTCGCGGCTGACCTGCAGCAGGCTCACCGAGTCGGCGTAGGCGCCGGGGCGGATCTCCACGTGGGTCACGGTCATGCTGCGGTCCTTCCGAAGGCGGGGACGGGGGCGAGGGTCAGTCCGAGGGCGAGCCCGGCGCCCGAGGTGTGGCCGACCGCGACCAGCCGGTCGAGGGCGGGGCCGGGGGTGTCGAGGCTGGCGACGAGGGCGGCGAACTCGGGCAGCACGTCGCCCTCGAGCGCGCAGCCGAGCAGCTCGGCGGAGAGGGCGGTGGTGCGCGCCGTGGCGAGGCATGCCACCTCCTCGGCGACCGTCGCGACGTCGTCGGAGCGGCCGGCCGCGTGGGCGGTGGCGAGACAGCCGCACAGCACGTCGTCGCCGACGGGCGTGAGGCCGCTGCCGCGCCCGAGCAGGGCGTCCGCGGCCCCGGCAGCACCGGCCGCGAGGCGTCGTACGGCGTCCTCCGGCAGCTCGGCGCGCACGGCCCGCACGGCGGGGTGCTCGCGGATCGGGGAGAGATCCGCGGGCCGGCCGTCGTCCAGTCGGGGCACGCCGGCGTCGACCAGGCGGCCGACGCGGAGCTCGAGGCCCGCGACCTGCAGCCTCCCGTCGCCGACGACCGCCGCTGTGCCACTCGGGACGTCGAGGGCGGCGAGGGCGGTGCGCAGCCCGCAGGGCACCGCGCGGGCGGTGGTCGACAGCACGCCGACGCAGCCGCCGCCGTCGATGGCCACGTACGCCGCATCGGCGCCGCTGTGGACCACGCGCGCCGCTCGCACGGGCCCGGCGAGCACCCCCGCCGTACGGCGGGTGGCCGCGGTCGGCACGGCGGTCGCGAGCGGATCCATGCTCGGGACAGTAGTGACTCCGCTAGCCTCTGCTGAATGGTGAGTGTTGCCAACCCTGACCCATCAACCGGCCAAGAGTTGCCAAGCGCCTCCGCGGCGGAGTCGGCTGCGGCGCGTGCCGACGCCCTGCACACGACGCTCTCGCAGCTGGTGCTCTCCGGGGCCGACGTCGATCGGATCGCCACCGAGGTGTCCCGCGTGCTCGCGGTCGGTGTGGTGGTGACCTCCACCGACGGCCGGGAGCGGGGCGGCGCGCTCTCGGATGCGGAGCGCGCCGAGCTCACCGCGCGTGGACTGGCCGACGACACCGGCCGGATCCGCGTCGAGCGGATCAGCCCGTCGTGCCCCTACCGCGACGGCGAGGCGCGGGTGCTCACCGTGCCGGCCGGAGGCGTCGACCTCGCGCGGCTGGTGTGCATCAGCCCGGACCACGAGCTCGGCGTCGACGACGTGCAGGCGCTGGAGCGCACCGCGATCGTGGTCGCGCTGCTGATCACCCGGCAACGCTCGGTCGCGCTGGTGGAGAACAAGTACCGCGGCGACTTCCTGCGCGATGTCTTCCTCGGCCGTGGCGATGACCCTGCGGTGCTGATCGAGCACGCGCACACCGTCGGTTGGGAGCTCGCCCGCCCGTCCGTGGTGGTCTCCGCGGAGCTCGACCCGATCCCCGAGGGGGAGGACCCGGCGGACGCGCAGACGCAGAGTCTGTGGCAGGAGCGGTTCGCCGCCGCGTGGAGCCAGGTGTGCGACGCCCGGGACAGCACGATCCCGACCGCCGACTTCTTCACCGAGGTCGTCACACTGCTCCCGGTGCCGGCGGACCCCGTGGACCTGCGTGCCGCGGTCGACGACCTGGTCTCCGCCGTCGCCGGCGACCGCGGTGGCGGGCGGCGGCCGTTCTCGGTCGGCGTCAGCCGGGTCGCGGAGCAGGTCGAGGACCTGCCGGACGCCTACCGCCAGGCGCGCCGGGCGACACGGGTCGGGCGCCGGCTGTCGGGAGGCAAGGCGACCACCTGGTTCGACGACCTCGGCGTCCATCGGCTGATCGCGCTGGTGCCCGACCCCGACGAGGTGCGGGCCTTCGTGGTCGACGCGCTCGGCGAGCTGGCGGAGGACACCCCGGAGGCGGCCGACCTCCGGACCACGCTGCAGGTGCTGCTCGACACCAACCTCAACGTCGCCGAGGCCGCACGCCAGCAGTTCTTCCACTACAACACGATGCGCTACCGCATCACCAAGCTCGAGGGCATGCTCGGTCCCTTCACCACCGAGCCCGGCCTCCGCCTCGACATCGCCGTCGCCCTCCAGGCGCTCGACCTGACCCACTGATCCGCGGGGACATCGACCGGCAACGCGACGCGCGGGTCCACGTAACGCACGGGTCATCTGCGGCCCCGTTGTGGCAATCATCGCCAGCCGTTCACCTGTTCGTTTGGCAGGTCTGGCCCATGCTGGCCGTGAGCCACACCACTAGCGTCGGTCCATCGTCTCGGCTCAGGTCCGCGTCCTAGGAGGGCACACGCATGTCGATGTTCAAGTGGGAAGTCGTCCATGATGGGAAGACACCGCCGCCCGGCGAGTCCGTCGGGCCGATGCAGCGGCTGAGCTGGGGCCGCACCGTCGGGCTCGGGGCGCAGCACGTCGTCGCGATGTTCGGCGCGACGTTCGTCTTCCCCCTGGTGATGGGGCTCGACCCCAACCTCGCCATCATGTTCTCCGGCATCTGCACGATCATGTTCCTGCTGATCGTGAAGAACCGGGTGCCGAGCTACCTCGGCACCAGCGCCTCGTTCGTGGCCGCGGTGGTGGCGATCCGCGCCCAGGGGGGTGACTCCGCGGACGTCACCGGCGCGATCATGATCGCCGGTCTCGCGCTCGCCGCGGTGGGCCTGATCGTCCACTTCGCGGGTGCCCGGGTGATCCACGCGATCCTCCCGCCCGCGGTGACCGGTGCGGTCGTGATGCTGATCGGCTTCAACCTGGCGCCGGTCGTGGCCGACACCTACTGGCTCCAGGACCAGTGGATCGCGCTGCTCACGGCGACGTTCATGGTGCTCGCGGCGGTCCTGCTGCCGGGCTTCTGGTCCCGCATCGCCGTGCTGCTGGCGCTGATCTTCGGCTACGTGGTCTCCTGGATCGCCGACGGCCTGTTCGGTCCGATCACCTCGGTGCTGCCGACCGGCCCCGACCCCGTCGAGCACGACCGCGTCAGCTGGGCCGCGGTCAAGTCGGCCGACTGGATCGGCCTGCCGAGCGGTGAGCTCGCCGACGGCGTCTCGGTCGTGCACGGCCCGTCGTTCTCGCTCACCTTCATCCTGCTCGTGCTGCCCGGCGTCATCGCTCTCATCGCCGAGAACACCGGCCACGTCAAGGCGGTCGCCGAGATGACCGGCGACGACCTCGACCCCTACATGGGCCGTGCGATCGGCGCCGACGGTCTGGCCACGGCGTTCGCGAGTGCGTTCGGCGGCTCCCCGACGACGACGTACGCCGAGAACATCGGGGTCATGGGCGCCACCCGGGTCTACTCGAGCGCGGCGTACTACGCCGCCGCGATCGTGGCGATCCTGCTGGGCCTCTGCCCCAAGTTCGGCGCGATCGTCAACGGGATCCCTGGTGGCGTCCTCGGCGGCATCACCGTCGTGCTGTACGGCATGATCGGGCTGGTCGGAGCGAAGATCTGGGTCGACAACCGGGTGGACTTCGGCAACCCGGTCAACATGGTCGGCCTCGCGGCCGGACTGATCGTCGGCATCGGTGACGTGACGCTCGAGATCACCGACGACTTCGTGCTCAGCGGTATCGCTCTGGGCACGATCCTGGTGATCCTGTACTTCCACCTGGTCAAGGGTCGCAAGGAGGAGCTCGGGGCCGGAGAGGTGACGAAGTCGCTATGAGGGTCTCGACGAGGATGGTTCTGTGAAACCTGCACCGTTCTCCTACGCACGACCGGTCGACCTCCAGGAGGCGCTGCGCCTCCTGGGGGGCGACCGGGACGCGAAGGTGCTCGCCGGCGGGCAGAGCCTGGTGCCGCTGCTCTCGATGCGGCTGGCGGCTCCGGAGCTGCTGGTCGACATCAACGGCGTCCCCGGGCTGTCGCAGGTCGACTGCGACGCCCGGGGGGTGCGGTTCGGGGCGCTGGTCCGGCACTCCGACCTGCTGGCGGACGACGACGCGGCCCGCACCCAGCCGTTGCTCCGGAAGGCGCTGGCGCTGGTCGCCCACGCCACGATCCGCAACCGCGGCACCACGGTCGGCTCGATCGTGCACGCCGACCCGGCGGCAGAGATGCCGATGGTGCTGCGCCTGCTCGACGGTCACGTCACCGTGGCGTCGTCGTCGGGCACCCGCGACATCGGCGCCGGCGACCTGTTCGCCGGCCCGATGGAGTCGAGCCTGCGGCCGGACGAGCTCGCCGTCTCCGCCTGGGTGCCGGCCCTCGCCCCGGCGACGGGTGTCGCGATCGACGAGATCTCGCGCCGGCACGGCGACTACGCACTCTGCGGTGTCGCGGCGGTCGTCGGCACCGAGAACGGCCGGATCACCTCGGTCCGCGCCGGCTACCTCTCGGTGTGCGAGGTGCCGACCGTGGTCGACCTGTCGGAGGCCTTCGCGGCCGGCGACTCGACCGACGCCGCACTGGACGCCGCAGCCGAGATCGCACTCGCCGAGCTGGACCCGGCCGACGACATCCACGCCACCGCGGCCTATCGCACCCAGCTGGCCCGCACCCTGACCGGGCGCGTGGTCCGCGCGGCCTACGACGACGCACGAGGGAGGACCACGTGAGCGAGGAGCTCCACGACATCCGGCTCACCGTCAACGGCGCGCCGTACCGGCTCTCGGTGCCGGCCCGCCGGCTGCTCAGCGACGCGCTGCGTCACGACCTCGGGCTCACCGGCACCCACGTCGGCTGCGAGCACGGTGTCTGCGGTGCCTGCACGATCCTGGTCGACGGGCGGCCGACGCGTGCCTGTCTGCTCTTCGCGGTCTCGGCGCAGGGCGCCGAGATCACCACCGTGGAGGGGCTCACCCGGGCGGACGGCTCGCTCGGCCCGGTGCAGCAGGCCTTCAAGGAGTGTCACGGGCTCCAGTGCGGCTTCTGCACGCCCGGCTTCCTGACGACCATCAGTGCCGGCCTGGAGGACAACCCGCACCCCACGCGGGAGGAGGCCACCGACATGGTGGCCGGCAACCTGTGCCGCTGCACCGGCTACCAGAACATCGTGGGCGCCGTGCTCCGCGCGGCGGAGCTGGCCGAGGAGGACGCGTCGTGACGACGAAGCTGATCGGCGAGAAGGTGCAGCGCGTCGAGGACGAGCGGCTGTTGCGCGGCCTGGGGCAGTACGCCGACGACCTGATGCCCGGCGCGCTCGAGGCGGCGGTGCTCCGCAGCCCGCACGCCCACGCCCGGATCGTCGACATCGACGTCTCCGGGGTGCTCGACGTCGAGGGCGTGCACGCGGTCTACACCTACGACGACCTCACCGGTGCGCTGGCCGAGCCGCTGCCGCTGCTCATCCCGCACCCGGCGCTGACCCACGGCCGCACGCAGTACGCCCTCGCGAAGGACGAGGTCCGCTACGTCGGCGAGGCCATCGCGTTCGTCGTGGCCGAGGACCGGTACGTCGCCGAGGACGCCGTCTCGCGGATCGTGGTGACCTACGAGCAGCTCCCCGCCGTCGTGGGGATCGACGCGGCCCGCGCGGCGGAGGAGCTGGTGCACGACGACGTGCCCGGCAACCTGGCCGCGCGCTTCGAGCAGCGGGTGGGTGACCCCGGCGCCGCGATCGAGGCCGCGCCGCACACCCTCGAGCTGGACCTGCACGTCGAGCGCAGTGCCTCGATGCCGATGGAGGGCCGCGCGACGGTGGCCCGGTGGGACGAGGACTCCCACCGGCTGCAGGTGTGGAGCTCCACCCAGACGTCGACCGGGCTCCGAGCCGCGGTCGCGGCGAAGCTCGGGCTCGACCTGGCCCAGGTCGACGTGATGACTCCGGACGTCGGTGGCGGCTTCGGCGTGAAGATCGTGCACCCGTGGCCCGAGGAGGTGTTGGTGCCGCTGGCCGCCACGATGCTCGACCGGCCGGTGAAGTTCACCGAGGACCGCCGGGAGCACTTCATCTCCTCCGCGCACGAGCGCGGCCAGGACCACCACGTCGAGGTCGGCTTCGACGACGAGGGGCGGGTGCTCGGGCTGTCGGTCCGGTTCTGGCACGACCACGGCGCCTACACGCCCTACGGGCTCATCGTCCCGATCATCACCTCGACCCAGCTGCTCGGGCCCTACAAGCCGGGCAGCTACGAGGTCACCTTCGACTCGCTCTACACCAACACCGTGATCGTCACGCCGTACCGTGGCGCCGGGCGACCCCAGGGCGTCTACGTCATGGAGCGCACCATGGACGCCATCGCGGGCCACCTCGGCAAGGACCGCGCGGAGGTGCGGGCGGCCAACTTCATCCAGCCCGACGAGTTCCCCTACGACCACGGCCTGATCTTCCAGGACGGGCGCCCGCTGATCTACGACTCCGGCGACTACCCGGGGCTGCTGGAGAAGCTGAAGGACCTCGTCGGATGGGAGGAGTTCGAGGGCTTCCGCGAGGAGATGCGCGCGGAGGGACGCCGGGTCGGGATCGGCCTCGCCTGCTACGTCGAGGGCACCGGCGTCGGTCCCTACGAGGGTGCGCACATCCAGGTCGAGACCAGCGGCAGGGTGAAGGTCGCGATCGGCCTCACCTCGCAGGGCCAGGGCCACCAGACCGCCTTCGCACAGATCGTCGCGGAGGAGCTCGGCGTGCCGTTCGAGGACGTCGAGCTGGTCAGCGGGGACACCCGCGGCATGCCGTACGCCGTCGGCACCTTCGCCTCCCGCGCGGCGGTGATGAGCGGCTCGGCCGTGGCGTTGACCGCCCGGATGGTGCGGGCCAAGGCGCTCCGCATCGCGGCCGACGCGCTGGAGTGCGCCGAGGACGACCTCGAGATCGACGCCGGCATCGTCCGGGTCAAGGGCGCGCCGGACAGCTCGATCGCGCTCGGCACCGTCGCCGTGCTCTCCAACCCGCTGCGCTACGCCTTCGACGAGGCGTCGCAGGCCGCCACGCAGTTCTCGGTCGGCGACCCCGGCAAGCCGCCGGTGGCCGAGGACGACGAGCCCGGCCTCGAGGGCCGCGACTTCTACTCACCGGAGCGCTCGACGTTCGCTGCGGGGATGCACGCCGTGCTGGTCGAGACCGACCCGGAGACGGCGGAGATCTCGATCCTGAGGTACGCCGTCGTCCACGACTGCGGCACGCTCGTGAACCCGATGATCGTGGAGGGCCAGATCCACGGCGGCGTCGCGCAGGGTGTGGGGGGCGCGCTCTACGAGCGGATGGAGTACGACGACGCGGGCCAGCTGGTCAACGCCTCGTTCATGGACTTCCTGATGCCCTATGCCACCGAGGTGCCGGCGTCGATCGAGATCGACCATCTCGAGACGCCGTCGCCGCTCAACCCGCTCGGCATCAAGGGTGCCGGCGAGGCGGGCGTGATCCCGTCGGCCGCCGTCTTCGCCGCGGCCGTCGAGGATGCCGAGAGCGTCGACCACCCGGGGCTGCGGATCACCTCGATGCCGATCTCCCCGTCCGAGCTGTACGCCCTGAGGAGCACCCATGAAGATCGCCGGTGAAGCCACCGTCAACGCCCCCGTCGAGAAGGTCTGGGACGCCCTGCTCGACCCGACCGTGCTGGTCGCGACCATCCCCGGCTGCGAGCGGCTGGAGACGACCGCGGAGCACACCTACGCGATGTCGGTCACGGCCGGCGTCGCGTCCATCAAGGGGACCTACGCCGGCACCTGCGCGCTGCGTGACCTGAAGGAGCACGAGTCGCTCGTGCTCTCAGCCGAGGGCACCGGCGCGCCGGGCACGATCGCCACCGACGTGGCGGTCACGTTCACGCCGGCCGGAGACGCCACCACGATCCGCTACGAGGCCGACGCGACGGTGGGCGGCATGATCGCCGGTGTCGGTCAGCGGATGCTGGCCTCGGTGAGCAAGCGGATGGCGGCCGACTTCTTCGGCAACGTCGAGGACGTGCTCACCGGTGTCGCCCCGACCGCCACGCCCGCCGCGGTACCGGCGGCGACCGGCGAGGGGGAGGCGGCGCCGGTCTTCACCGCTCCGGCCAAGCCCTCCGCCGGGGCACCGGAGGACTTCTTGAAGGGCGTCGCCGTCGGTGCCGGCCTGGTGCTGCTGGGCGTCGTGGCCGGCGCGCTGGCGTCCCGCCGCCGGTGAGGTCGGTCAGGTCGCGATGTCGGGGTAGGGCAGCGTCATGTGCTCGAGCCTGCGGGCGTAGTCGAGCTGCATGCCGAGCGGCTCGTCGTGGTCCCGCTCGAACATCGCGATCCACAGCGTGAGCGTGAGGAACGGGTGGGCACCCATCTCGAACAGCGCGACGTGGTCCTGCTCGACCAGCGCGCGCCGCTCGTCGTCGGTGAAGGACAGCCAGGTGCTGGACTCCGCGGCGACGCAGTTGAGGATCCGGTTGGCCCGGGTCTCCTCCCACCAGGTGACCAGCCCGGCCGGGTCCTCGCGGTAGCGCTCGGTGAGCTCGTGGTCGCGGTCGACGGTGAAGAGGAACTTGTTCACCAGGTACTTGCTCACAGCAGGTCTCCCTTCGAGGTCAACGGCGGAGCCGAGATCAGATCGGGGCTCGGGTACCAGGTGAAGTAGGCCTCCATCGTGTGGAAGAGGTCGAGGTTGTCGGCGTAGTCGGCGCGCTGGTAGCCGGCGATCCCCATCATCAGCATGAAGTCCATGAAGCCGTGGGTGGCGTTGCCGGGGGCGTGCAGGCTGTCGAGGGTCACCTCCTTGAGGCACCCGTCGATGTCGCCGTCGGCGATCCAGCGGGTGGCCTTCGCGTCGAACTCCGGGTCGGGGCCGTGCGGCCCGAACTGGCGGGGCCCGCCGAGCTCGAGCGAGAGGTGCCCCGTCCCGATCACGGCGACGCGGAGGTCGCTCGGCCAGGCGTCGATGATCTCGCGGATCGTCCGGCCCAGCTGCACGAACCGCTCGGGCCGGGGGAGCGGCGGCGCGAAGATGTTGGTGTAGATCGGCACGATCGGGAGGTCGTTCTGCGGGCGCACCGTGAAGATCGGGCAGGTGATCGAGTGGTCGACGCGCAGCTCGTTGGAGAAGCCGAGGTCGAAGCCGCGGTCCAGCCCTTCGCGCAGCAGGAACGCCGAGAGCTCCTCGTCGCCCCGGAAGAAGAGCTTCGGCAGGCCGAACTCCCGCATCTCGTTCTCCCAGTTGCCGTCGTAGTACGGCGCCTTGCCGACCAGGAACTGCGGCATGTTGTCCAGCCACAGCTGGTGGAAGTGGTCGGAGCCGACCATCACCAGCAGGTCGGGACGTGCGCGGGTGAGCGTCTCGCGGTAGGCCTCGACCTTGCGCACCCAGTCGGCGGCGAACGGGGGCGCCTCGTCGGGTGGCAGCTGGCTGGTCCGGTAGAAGAACGGGTGGTGGGTCGTGGCCAGGATCGCGACCAGGTCGGCCATCAGACGGTCCTCTCGTCGCGTGCGGGGCCGGGCGTACGCGCGTCCGCATCCCGGTCCAGGGCGGGTCGCGGGCGTCGTTTCAGCGTCCGTTGTGCGACCATCGGTCTCGTCAGTGGTCGTTCCCACCCCATCGGAGGCAGCGCATGGCAGGTCGTGGCGCCGGTCCGGACTTCGTCGAGTCGCTCGCCCGCGGGCTCGACGTGCTCGCCTGCTTCGACGCGCACCACCGCGACATGACACTCGCCGAGATCGCCACGGCGACGGGGCTCGCCCGCCCGACGGCCCGTCGACTGCTGCTCACGCTCGAGGAGCTCGGCTACGTCCGCGTGACCGGCGGCTGCTTCGCGCTGACGCCGCAGGTGCTGCGGCTCGGCGTCGCCTACGCGAGCTCGCTCGGCCTGTGGGAGATGGCCCGCCCACATCTCGAGCGCCTGGTGGCGCGCACGGGCGAGTCGTCGTCGATGGCGCAGCTGGACGGCTCCGACATCGTCTACGTCGCCCGCGTCGCGGTGCCCAAGATCATCGCCCTCCGGGTCGACATCGGCACGCGGTTCCCGGCGGTGCCGACCTCGCAGGGCAAGGTGCTGCTCGCGGCCCTTGACGAGGAGGCCCGTGCCGCCGCCCTCGCCGAGCCGACCCGGTCCGGCCTGCCGGAGCCGGAGTACGACGTCGCCGCGCTCGAGGAGGAGCTGCGCACCGTCCGAGCGCGTGGCTGGGCGCTCGCGGACGAGGAGCTCGCCCGCGGCATCCGGTCGGTGGCGGTGCCGGTCCGCGACGGTGACGGGGTGGTCCGCGCCGCGATGAACGTCACCGTCCACGCGGCCGAGACCGGGGTGGACACCCTGACCGAGGAGTACCTGCCGTGGCTGATGCAGACCGCGAGCGATGTGGCTGCGGACTGGTCGCTGTGGCAGGCACGACCGCAGGTCGGAGGCTGATCGGCGGGGCGACGGACGCACGGCCGGGTCAGCCGCCGTGCGTCGAGGAGTCGGCGTACGTCGTGTAGGTGTAGGGGTTGTCGAGCACCTTCGACTCGGGGATGTCCGGGTTCATCCCGGCGGACCACTCGGCGTCGCCGAGCTCGGCCCGCAGATACTCGATGGTCTCCTCCACCGCGCGCCGTGCGCCGGGCAGGTCGGCGTCGACCAGGCGGTGCTCGTGCTTGACGACCCTGCCGTCGACCAGGACCGTGTGCACGTCGCCGCGCTGGGCCTGCAGCACCACGTGGCCGTAGGGGTTGAGGATCGGGAACATCACCGGCGAGTCGTCGTTCTTGATCAGCACCACGTCGGCCTTCTTGCCGGCCTCCAGGCTGCCGACGGTGTCGTCCAGCCCGAGGGCCCTGGCGCCGCCGCGGGTCGCCCACTCGACGACGTCGGCCGTGCGGACGGCCAGGTGGGTGACGGTCTCCTTGCCGGCGTGGGCCTCGTGGTGCTCGCGGGTGCGGTCGGCGTTGAGGGTGCCCCGCATCGCCGAGAACAGGTCGCCGCTCATCCAGACGCTGGTGTCCATCGAGAGTGAGATCGGGATACCGTGCCGGCGCAGCGCCCAGCTCGACGGATACCCCTGGCCGCAGCTCGACTCGCTCTCGGCGGCGACCGAGGCGCTGCCGCCGGTGGCCGCGATCCGCTGGTAGGAGTCGTCGCTCAGCGTCGCCGCGTGGACGTAGACGGTCTCGGGCGTCATGAACCCGTGCTCGTGCATCAGCCGGATGCCGTTGTCGTCGGTCGCACCCCACACGCCGGCGTGGGTGGTGACCGGCGCGCCGAGGTCGCGGGCGACCTCGAACGCCGCCTGCTCCGGGAACTCCGGGTCGCCGGTGACGTCGAACGCCATCTGGAACCCGAGCATGTCGGTGCGTGGCATCCGGCGCTCGACGAAGTCGCGGAACTCCGGGGTCGCCGACCACTCCCACGGCCCGGCCTGGATGTTGCCGTAGGCGAAGACGAAGCGGCCGGGCACCGCCTCGAGCGCGTCGACCGCGGCGTCCGCGTGCTCGACGGTGTGGAGGTTGTGGGACCAGTCGACGCTGGTCGTCACGCCCGCCTCGAGAGCCTCGAGGGCACTCACCAGGTTGCCGGCATGGATGTCCTGGGGCCGGAACTTCTTGCCGTGGTCGAGGTAGTTCCACACGAAGTACTGCGTGAGCGTCCAGTCGGCGCCATACCCGCGCACGGCGGTCTGCCACATGTGCCGATGGGTGTCGATCATGCCCGGCATCACGATGCCTCCGGAGGCATCGATCTCGACGGTGCCGTCCGGGACGTCGAGGCCGGGGCCGACCGCGGCGATGCGGTCGCCCACCACGAGGACGTCGGCACCGTCGAGGACCGTGCGCCGGTCGTCCATCGTGAGGACCGTGCCGCCGCGGAGCACCACGCCCGGCGCGGCGGCGAGGTCGGCTGCGGTGGGGTGGGGGGTCGTGGTCATCTCGGGGGTCCCTCCGACGGTCGCTCAGGAAAGTGCGGACAGATGTCCGTTTTCCGACAGCGTCGTATGACCTGGGTCACGTGTCAACCCTCGATCGTTCTCCGGCGGCGTCCACTTGACATCGACTCCAGCGCGGGCCAGATTGGCGGACAACTGTCCGTTTTCGGCGAAGGAGTCCTGTGTGACTGACCCACCAGCCTCTGCTCCACTCGCGGGCGTGCTGATCGCCGACTTCTCCCGGGTGCTCGCGGGCCCCTACGCCACGATGCTGCTCGCCGACCTGGGCGCCGAGGTGATCAAGGTCGAGAGCCCCGCCGGTGACGACACCCGCCACTGGGTGCCGCCCCGGCGCGACGACGTCGGCACCTACTACCTCGCGATCAACCGCAACAAGCGGTCGATCGTGCTCGACCTGAAGGACCCCGAGGACCTGGCGGTGGCCCACGAGCTCTCCGCGCGCGCCGACGTCTTCATCCACAACTTCAAGCCGGGCGGGCTGGACCGCTTCGAGCTCGGCTACGACGACGTGGCGGGCCGCAACCCGCGCAGCATCTACTGCTCGATCAGCGGGTTCGGCTCGACCGGCGGTGCCGCGCTGCCGGGTTACGACCTGCTGGTGCAGGCCGTGTCCGGGCTGATGAGCCTCACCGGAGATCCGGACGGGCCGCCCTACCGGGCCGGCATCTCGGTCTTCGACGTGATGACCGGACTGCACTCGGTGATCGGGATCCTCGCGGCGATGCGGCATCGCGACCAGACCGGCGAGGGCCAGCACGTCGAGACCAACCTGCTGTCCACGGCGATGTCGACGCTGGTCAACCAGACCTCGGCCTACGTCGCCGGCGGTGTGGTGCCGCACCGGATGGGCAACGCGCACCTGAGCCTCTTCCCCTACGAGCCGCTGGCCACGGGCGACGGCGACCTGATCGTCGCCGCCGGCAACGACCGCCAGTTCCGGCGGCTCGTGGAGGCCCTCGAGGTGCCCGAGCTCGCCGACGACCCGCGCTTCGCCACGGTCGGGGACCGCAACGACCGTCGGGAGGAGCTGCGGCCGCTGCTGCTGGAGCGACTGGCGACACGGTCGGCGCAGGAGTGGTTCGACGAGCTCAGCGGCGCCGGCATCCCGTGCGGTCCGATCAACGACGTGCGCGGCGGGGTCGAGCTGGCGGAGTCGCTCGGGCTGGAGCCGGTCGTGGAGATCGACGACGTCCCGAGCGTGCGCAACCCGATCCGGTTCAGCGCCACTCCGGCCCGCTACGACCTGCCGCCGCCGTCGCTCGACAGCCACGGCGAGGAGATCCGACGCTGGCTGGGCTTCGGTCCGCACCCGCATGACGAGGTCCCACCCACCGAACCGCCGGTCCCGTCGGCCTGAGAGGAACGCGATGACCACCACCCCGCCGTCCTTCCCGACCTCCCTCGGGACCTCCGAGGCCGACTCCATCACGCTGCTGGGACGCGACCTGCCCGGTGAGCTGATGGGCGAGGTCGGCTTCGGCGAGCTCGCCTACTGGCTGCTCACCCTGGAGCGCCCGACGCCGCAGCAGGCGCGGCTCTTCGAGGCGGTGCTGCTCGGGCTGGCCGACCACGGCTTCACGCCGACCGCGATCGCGGCGCGGCTGACCTACCTCAGCGCCCCCGATGCCATCCAGGGGGCGCTGGCCTCCGGGCTGCTCGGCGGCGGGTCCCGCTTCCTCGGCGTCACGGAGGACACCGGGCGCTTCCTGGCCGAGGTGCTCGCGGAGCTCGCGGACGTGCCGACCGACGACGCCGGATGGGACGCGGTCGCGGAGGCCGCCGTACGCCGGCAGCAGGAGGCCGGACGCTACGTCCCCGGGCTGGGCCACCCGGTGCACAAGGACGGCGACCCGCGCACCCCGCGGCTGATCCGGATCGCGCAGGAGGAGGACCTCTACGGGCCGCACCTCGCGCTCTTCGAGGCCATCGGCCGCACCCACGCCGCGGTCCTGGGCCGGCAGCTGCCGCTCAACGGTGCCGGGGTGAGCGGCGCGGCGCTGGCGGACCTCGGCATCCCGCAGGAGCTGCTGCGGGGGACCGTGCTGCTCGCGCGCTGTGCCGGGCTGCTCGGACACATCGCGGAGGAGATCCGCCGGCCGATCGCCGACTCGATGTATCTGACCGTGGACCGCAATGCGGTCTACGTCGCGCCCGGCGAGGAGTGAGCACGATGCGCGCCGCCGTCCTGACCGAGCACGGGGGAGTGCCGTCCGTCGTCTCCCGGCCGGAGCCGACGCACGGTGAGGGGCAGGCTCTGGTCCGGGTGTCGGCCGTGCCGATCACGCCGCTGGACGTGCTCTGCGCCAGCGGTACGTCGTACTTCGGCCCGCCGGCTCTGCCCTACGTGCCGGGCGTGCAGGGTGTCGGTGTCGTCGAGGAGTCGGCGACCGTGCCGACCGGGACGTGTGTCTGGTTCCCGACGACGGCCGGCATGGCCCCCGGCGACGGCAGCATGGCCGAGCTCGTGGTGGTCGCCGAGGACGACCTGGTCGTCGTCGAGGGGGCGCTCGACCACGCACATCTCGCGGCGCTCGGACTCTCGGCGATCGCGGCGTGGACGGCCCTGCTCGACCGCGGCGGGCTCCAGCCGGGCGAGCGGGCCCTGGTGCTCGGGTCGACCGGTGTCGTCGGGCGCGTGGCGATCCGTGCTGCCCGCCTCCGCGGTGCAGCGGCGGTGTATGCGGCGGCGGTCGAGCCGTGGGGTGCCGACGCGGCGGCCGAGGTCGGAGCCGACGAGTTCGTCTCGCTGGCCGACGCCGACGCGGCCGAGCTGGCCGAGCGGATGCGCGCGACCATCGGCGAGGTCGACGTCGTGCTGGACCCGCTCTGCGGCGTGCCGGCGACGGCGGCCGCGCTCTGCCTGGCGCACGGAGGGCGGCTGGTCAACCTCGGCAGCAGCGCCGGGGCGACGGCCGAGTTCTCCTCCGCCCACCTGCGCAGCGGCTCGCGCGAGATCCGCGGCTACACCAACAACGACCTCACCCGCGAGCAGCGTGCCGCGGCACTGGCCGAGATCGTCGGCCACGCCGGGGCGGGGGAGCTCGCGGTCCCCTACCAGACGTTCCCGCTCGACCGGGCGGACCGGGCCTGGGAGCGGCACTGCGCACGCGAGGTCGTCGGGCGGGCCGTGGTCGACCTCCGCTGAGGTCAGTGGCAACATCTGCCCGGAGATCCGGTGATCCGCTGGCAGATCGTGCCGTGGTCGCCGTTCGGTGTCGGCGGTTGAATCGTCGCCATGAGCGAGACGACTCACGTGCCACCCGGGAGCATCCGCGTCGGCATCGACACCGGCGGCACCTTCACCGACGTCGTCGCCTTCGACCAGCGCACCGGGCGGACGGTGACCACCAAGACCCCGAGCACGCCGGCGGACCCGGCGGAGGGGTTCCTGGCGGGGATCGCGAAGATCCTCGACCGGATGGAGGTGCCGGCCGAGGACCGTGCCGAGGCCATCGAGGCGGTCAGTCACGGCACCACCGTCGCCACCAACCAGCTGCTCGAGGGCAAGGTCGACCGGCTGGGCTTCATCACCACCGAGGGGTACGACGCGATGCTCGAGATCGCGCGCCAGTCGGTGCCGGACGGCTACGGCAACTCCTACTTCTGGGTGAAGCCGGACCGGATCGTGCCGCGCGACCTGGTGCGCTCGGTGCGCGGGCGGCTGGACCACACCGGTGCGGAGATCCGGCCCTTCGACGAGGAGCAGGCGCGCGAGGTCGCGCGGTGGTTCAAGACGCAGGGGATCGACACGCTCGGCGTGTGCTTCCTGCACGCCTACGCCAACCCGGAGCACGAGGAGCGGATGCGCGCGATCCTCACCGAGGAGCACCCCGACGC
>CAZJDU010000017.1:0-42751 GCA_964544855.1 uncultured Nocardioides sp. | reverse complement strand
TCAGCCGGCCGGGTCGGTCATCCGGCGGTACTGCCGTCGTACGTCGGCAGCGCTGAGGTCGTCATCGAAGAACATCAGCGCGTCCATCCGGCAGTTGCACGGGTTCCGCTCGGAGCCGTTCTGCGGGAACGAGCCGCCGATCTTGATGCCCCGCGGGTCGGTCTCCGTCGTACCGCTGCCGTCGACCTGCCACGGGTCGCCGTCCTTGGTGTAATAGCCGTCGACCGGCTGCCCGTTGCGGTAGAGCGCCATCTCGCCCGTCGTGTAGTCGAACGATGCGGCGAGGTGGACCCACTCGTCCTGCGGGAGCAGCTCGCGCCAGTCGGTCGTCGCGGCGAAGATCTGCGACGAGCCCGTGTCGATCCGGCGTCCGAGAGCGACCAGTCGCATCTCGCCGTCGACCTGGATCAGCTCCAGCAGCGCGCGTACGTTGTGGCCGTCGGAGTTGCCGCTCAGCACGCCGGTGAGCCCGATCGCGTTGTAGCCCGCGGTCGGGTTCTGCCCGGTCATCTTGACCCAGCCCATCAGGGTGATGCCCTCGGCGCCGTTGAACGCCCGCAGCGAGTCCTCGCCGTCACCGTCCCAGATGCCGGCCTTCCACGGCTCGCCAGTCGGCGACTCCGCGGCGCTGTGGATCTGCAGGGCGTTGTTGGAGCCGGGGTAGGCACCGTCGTCGACCCGCATGTCCTCGCCGCCGTTGATCAGCCGCAGCAGCGTGTTGGAGACACCCTGGTCGAACTCGTAGGCGTCGTCGCGGCCGAACGGCAGCTCGAAGCCGTACGACGCCACCAGGTGGTCGGCCAGCCCGGGCTCGACCTCCTGCGGCACGGGCGCGCTCTTGGTGTCGGCGACCTTCCAGATCTTCCCGTTGGCCTTGGACAGCAGGTAGAGGTTCTGGTCGTCGTCGGTGCCGAAGCGCAGGTCGATCCGACCGTCGTCGACGAAGTCGGGCATCCGCATCCGGGTGCCGTCGGCGTCGTAGAGCGCCAGCTCGCTGACGGCCGCCTCCTCGGCTCCGTTGCGCTCGAACTCGTCGACCTCGCTGGCGTAGACGGTGCCGGTCACGAGGTCGCCGAAGACGTACTTGCCGCGCAGCCCGGGCAGCGTGCCCCGGTGCACGAAGCCGCCCGAGATGGCGTGTCCGGAGTCGGAGTTGCACGACCAGTTCGACGGGGTCTCGTGGTCGAAGGAGGTCACCGGGTAGACGTAGCCGGCCGCCTCCTGCTCCGGGGACAGCGGGTAGAGGTAGCACTGGTTGTGGCTGCGGAAGTCCAGCCGGCCCTCGATCTCGGACCAGCCGAGGTTGTCACCGGCGCGGACGTCGTAGACGCCCTCGACCGCGTGCTGGCCGATGTGGCCGAGGTACATCCGCTCCTCGCCGCCGGTGTCCCAGCTGAACCGGTGCGGGTCGCGCATGCCGTAGGCGAAGATCTCGCCGATCGCTCCGTCGTCGCCGACGAACGGGTTGCTGGCGGGCACGCCGTACGTGCCGTCCGGACCGTTGTCGCCGGCCGGGTCGATCCGCAGGATCTTGCCGTACGGGTTGCTCAGGTCCTGCGGGTAGGAGCGGTCGACGCCGAGCCCGCCGTCGCCGGCGGCGATGTAGAGCAGGCCGTAGTCCTCGTCACCGGGCTCGGCGTTGGGGTTGAAGTCGATCTGCTGCAGCCCGTGGATCCGGTGACCGAAGGCGATCCGCATCACCTCGCGGGAGGTCCCGCTGAAGGTGTCGGCCGACGGGTCGTCGGCGGTCCACTCGGTGATGATCCCGTGGGTCGCGTTGCTGGTCTGCGGGGTCTGCTCGGGGAACGTCGGGTCCTTGTCGAACGCGCCGAAACGCTCGGTGTGGACGGTGTAGAACTTCCCGTTGTCCTCGAACTCCGGGTGGAACGCCGCGAAGCCGGCGCCCGACCCCAGCCCGGTGGCCGAGTAGAAGTCGGGGAACTCGTCCAACAGATCGAGGTAGGTGTGCGGCTCGCCGTCCTCGAGCAGGTAGAGCGGACCGTTGAGGTCGGGCACGTACATCCGCCCCGAGTCGTCCGGCAGCTCGCCGATGTAGTTGATCCGAGCGTGCCGGACCGACCGTGGGTCGGTCGGGCCCGGGGGGTGTGGCTCGGTCTTCGGGAGCTGGGCGTACTCCTCGAGCACCAGGCCGAGGGTCGAGGGCTCCGGATCCGCGGCCACCGGGTCGGTGATCGGGGTGTCGTCGTCGGCCGAGGCGCTCGGCCCGAGCGGAGCGAGCGCAGCCACCAGCAACGTTGCCGCTGCTGCGCCGATCCACCTGTTCTGTGTGTGCATGGCGAAGGTTTCCTTCACTATGGGGGTGGTTGGTGACAACTGCCGCCGGTGGCAGCCGGCGGCCCTCTCCGGCCCCTGGTTCGGTCAGGGGCCGGAGAGGAATCAGGAGGTGGCGGCGGTGCCGACCACCGAGTAGTGCCGGGTCCGGCCGTGGTTGTCGAAGGAGCCGAAGCCGACGCGGCCGCCGGCGAACGAGGTGTCCGTGGCGGTCATCAGGGGCTCGTCCATGGCGTCGACGTAGACGGCGATCTCGCCGGTGTCGGCCTCGTAGTCCAGCCGGACGTCGTGCCAGTCGGCATCGTCGATCGCGGGCGGTGCGCCCTCGTCGACGCCGTTCCACTGGTCGTCGATGCGCACCCGGTCGGCATCGTCGACCACGAAGATCCCGTTGTGGGGATAGATCGTGTTGTCCTGCGACAGATGCGCGTAGTAGAAGCGTGTCGGCGACTGGTAGTTCCAGACCACGATCACGTCGCGGTTGTTGACGGCGACCGGCTCGTCGATGCGGACCTCGGCCGAGATGCTCACCGAGGAGAGCTCCGGGCCGGCGTCGACGATGGCGTACTCGAACGGACGCCGCGGCCCACCCTGGTTGGTGCCGGGCTCGGTGAGCACGACCTGACCGTGGTCGAACGACCAGAGGTCGTCGGTCAGCGGATCCCACTGCTGAGCAGTGGGGGCGGCGTACACCCGGTGCTCGGGTGGCGCGGTCGGGGGATCCTCTCCGGCGATCCCCGGTGGCGCGATGGCCAGTGCCGCTCCGAGTCCGGCACCGGCCACCAGCGCGGTGAGACGCCGGGGACGGAGGTGGGTGAGGTGTGTGCGGTGCTGCATGGTGCTCCCTTCCTTGCCGAGGTTGGTCGGTGTCACGAATGCAGGCCGGCGTCGCTAGAGGTGCGGCTCCACGAGCTCGGCGTACCGGCGGACGAGGGTGGCCAGGACGGCGTCGCCGTCGGCCGCCCACACGTCGGCGTTGAAGATCTCGACCTCGACGTCGCCGGCGTAGCCGGCAGCGGCGACGCTGCGGGTGAGATGACCGAAGTCGATATGGCCGTCGCCCATCATCCCCCGCGACAGCAGGGTGTCCGGCGGCAGCGGGGTGATCCACTCGCAGACCTGGTACGACGCGATGCGGTCGCCGGCGCGAGCGACCTGCTGCTCCACGCCGGGCTCCCACCACACGTGGA
Organism: uncultured Nocardioides sp.; assembly: GCA_964544855.1. Lineage (GTDB taxonomy): Bacteria > Actinomycetota > Actinomycetes > Propionibacteriales > Nocardioidaceae > Nocardioides. Next base: position 39,269 of record CAZJDU010000017.1, on the reverse strand, counting down.
AGGTGTCGACGACGACGCCCACCGCCTCCACCGGCAGCGGCTCGGCGATGTCGAGCGCCTGCGCGAGGGTCGAGACCACGCCGCGGTCGGCCGCGAAGATGGGGTGCATCGGCTCGATCGCGAGCCGGACCCCGACGTCGAGGGCGTGGGGGACGAGCCGCTCGATCGCCCGGGCCACCCGGGCGCGAGCGGCCGGGAGGTCGCGGTCGCCGTCGGGCAGCCCTCCGGGCACCAGCACCAGGCAGGTCGTCCCGAGGGCCGCTGCCTCGTCCAGGGCACGGCGGTTCTCGTCGTGGGCCTGCTGCTGCTCCCGCTCGCCGGCGACGGTGAAGAAGCCGCCGCGGCAGAGAGAGGAGACCCGGAGTCCTGCGTCGGCGAGCATCCGCGCCGTCTTCTCGAGGCCGGCGTCGGCCAGCGGCTCGCGCCACACGCCGATCGCGGGGAGGCCGTGCCGCTCGCATCCCTCGACGGCCTCGCGCATCGACCAGCGGTCGACGGTCTTCTGGTTGAGGGAGAGCCGCGCCAGGCGAGGGTCGCCGGGAGCGGGCGTCGGCACTCGCGCCGGGAGCTGCGACGGCACGTCGAGCGAGCTCACCTCCTCACCCCCGCGCCCTCGAGCCACACCCGCATCCGGTGCCCGGCGAGGTCGGGGTCGGGCAGCAGACGCGCGTCGTTCGCGAGGGCGAAGAGCCGCCCCAGGTGGACGATGCTGCGCCCCGACTGCAGGCCGCCGACCATCGTGAAGCCGGGCTGGTGCCCGCTGAGCCAGGAGAGGAAGGCGATGCCGGTCTTGTAGTGCCAGGTCGGCGTCTCGAAGACGTGACGCGACAGCGGGAGGGTCGGCGCCATCTCGGCGTCGTACGTCGCCACGTCGTCCTGATCGAGCGCGGCCAGCGCGGCCGACGCGGCCGGCGCGATCGCGGCGAACGCGCCGAGCAGCGCGTCGGAGTGGTGCTCGCCGTCGCCCCGGATGAGCTCGGGATAGTTGAAGTCGTCGCCGGTGTAGAGCCGCACGCCTGCGGGCAGCCGGCTGCGTAGCCCGCTCTCGTGGTCGGCGGACAGCAGCGAGACCTTGACGCCGTCGACCTTCTCGGCGTGCGCCTTGATCAGGTCGAGGAAGGTGTCGGTCGCGGCGTCGACGTCGGTGGAGCCCCAGTAGCCCCGCAGCTGCGGGTCGAACGCCTCGCCCAGCCAGTGCAGGATCACCGGCTCGCGGACCTGCGAGAGGAGATCGTCGTAGACGCGCCGGTAGTCCTCGGCGTCCCGTGCGACCGCGGCGAGATGCCGCGACGCCATGATGATCACCTGGGAGCCGGTGGACTCCACGAAGCCGACCTGCTCGAGGTAGGCGTCGCGGACCTCGTCGACCGACCCGAGGCGCTCGCGGTGGTCCGTGCCGGCACCGGAGGCGATCCGGGCGCCGGCGTCGGCCGCCTGCGCGGCGCTGCGACGGACCAGCTCCTGGACGGCTGGCCAGTCCAGGCCCATGTTGCGCTGGGCGGTGTCCATCGCCTCGGCGACGCCGAAGCCGTGGCGGAAGAGGTGCTGCCGGAAGGCGAGCGTGGACTCCCAGTCGATGACGGCCGGTGCGCCGGGGACGTTCTCGCCACGGGGGTCGGCGACCACGTGGGCGGCGGCGAAGGCGACGCGGCTGGTGAACGGCTGCGGGTGCTCGGCCCACGTCCGCGGCTCGGCGAGCGTGACGTCCTCCCAGCCCCCGCCGGCGAGGGGGATCGCGACCTGGTCCCCGCCCGGCATCAGCGGGCCTCCCCGCCGAGCGCCACCCGGCGGCCCTCGGCGGAGGAGCGCAGACCGGCGTCGACCAGCTGCAGCCCGCGCACGCCGGCGGCGAAGTCGTACGGGTGGGGCCGGCCGTGGTGCACGTCGAGCAGGAACTGCTCCCACTGCGCGCGGAAGCCGTTGCCGAACGTGGCGTTGTCGGGCACCTCCGACCACTGTGCTCGGAAGTCCTGGTCGGTCGGCAGGTCCGGGTTCCAGACCGGCATCGGCGTCAGCTCCCGTGGCTGCACCCGGCAGCCGAAGAGCCCGGCGACGGCCGAGCCGTGGGTGCCGTCGACCTGGAACTCCACGAGCTCCTTGCGCTCGACACGGACCGCCCACGACGAGTTGACCTGCGCGATGATGCCGCCGGCCAGCTCGAAGATCGCGTACGCCGCGTCGTCGGCCGTGGCGTCGTACCGCTCGCCGGCCTCGTCCCAACGCTCGGGGACGTGGGTGACCGCCTTCGCCGTGACGGCCTCGACGGCGCCGAAGAGGTTCTCGAGGACGTAGTTCCAGTGGCAGAACATGTCGAGGACCATCCCGCCGCCGTCCTCGGCCCGGTAGTTCCAGCTCGGCCGCTGGGCGGGGAGGTAGTCGCCCTCGAAGACCCAGTAGCCGAACTCGCCGCGCACCGAGAGGATCCGGCCGAAGAAGCCGCTGTCGACGAGGCGCTTGAGCTTGAGCAGCCCGGGGAGGTAGAGCTTGTCGTGCACGACGCCGTTGATGATCCCGTGCCGGGCCGCGGCGTCGGCCAGCTCCTGCCCCTCGGCGACGGACTCCGCGATCGGCTTCTCGGTGAAGACGTGCTTGCCGGCCGCGGCCGCCTTCAGGATCGCCTTGCGGCGCTCGCTGGTCACCTGGGCGTCGAAGTAGATCGGCGCGGGGTCCTCGGCCAGCACCGCGTCGAGGTCGGTGGTCCAGTCGCTGATGCCGTGCTCGTCGGCGATCCGCGCCAGCTTGTCGGCGTTGCGGCCGATCAGCACCGGCTCGACCTGGAGCCGGCTGCCGTCGGGCAGCGGGACACCGCCGTCGTCGCGGATCGCCAGGATCGAGCGGAGCAGGTGCTGGCGATAGCCCATCCGGCCGGTGACGCCGTTCATCAGGATGCGGTGGGTGGTGTCAGGCATGTCGGTCCTTCGTGTCTCGGCTCGGGCCGCTCAGGTCGTGGTGGTCGTGGTCGCCGGGTCGCCGTCGGTCTGCTCGGCGGGCTTGCCGCCGAGGTAGAGCTCGGCGAGCTGCGGGTCGGCGAGCAGCTCGTCGGCCGGTCCGGAGATGTGCACCCGGCCGAGGTCGAGCACGCAGCCCAGGTCGGCGGTCTCCAGGGCGCGGCGGGCGTTCTGCTCCACCAGCAGAACGGCGGTCCCGGCGTCCCGCATCCGGACCACCTGCTCGAAGACGGTGCCGGTGGCCTTGGGATCGAGCCCCATCGACGGCTCGTCGAGCAGCACCACCTGCGGGCTCACCATGAGGGAGCGGGCGAACTCGACCTGCTTCTGCTGACCGCCGGACAGCGCACCGGCCAGCGCGTCCCAGCGCTCGGCGACGACGGGGAAGAGGTCCTTCACGAAGCCGACCCGCTCGGCGATCTCGGCCTTGTCGTGGAGGGAGTAGCCCCCGAGCAGCACGTTCTCGGCGACCGTCATCTCGCGGAACACACTGTGGCCCTGGAGCACGTGGGAGAGGCCGGACGACAGCATCTGCTGCGGGTTGTGGCCGGTGACGTCGGTGCCGGCGACCCGGATCGTGCCGGACCGTGGCGGCAGCATGCCGCTGGCGACCTTGAGGACGGTGGACTTGCCGGCGCCGTTGGGTCCGACGAGGCACACGACCGTCGCGGGTGGCACCTTCACGGTCAGCCCGCGCAGCACCAGGGCTGCGCGGCCGTAGCCGGCCTCGATGTCGTCGAGCTCGAGCAGGTAGTCGGGCGTGGGCTCAGATGCCAAGGTAGGCCTCCAGGACTCGGGGGTCGTTCTTGACGACCGACGGTGGGCCCTCGGAGATCGGGCGACCGCGGTCGAAGACGACGACGTGGTCGGACAGGCTCATCACCAGGTCCATGTTGTGCTCGACGACGATGAAGGTCCTGCCCTCGGCGTTGAGCGAGCGCACCAGCCCGGCGATCCGCTCGATGAGCGCCGGGTTGACCCCGCCCGCCGGCTCGTCGAGCATGATCGTCTCGGGCTCGGCCATCAGCACGCCGGCGAGCTCGAGCAGCTTCTGCTGGCCGTAGGAGAGGTCGCAGGCCTCGACGTCCTCGAGGTGCTCGATGCCGACCCGGGTGAGCAGCTCGCGAGCTCGCTCGATGTCGCCGCGGTGGCGCGACGACGCCAGCAGCCGGAGCGGTCCGGGCGGGTGCACCGCGGCGAGCAGGTTCTCCATCACGGTCATCCGCGGGAAGATCCGGCACAGCTGGAAGCTCCGGCCGATGCCGGCCCGCGCGATGCGGTGGGGTGCCTTGCGGGTGATGTCGCGTCCGCGGTAGGTGACCGTCCCGCTGTCGGGTCGGATCATCCCGGTGACGCAGTTGAAGAACGTGGTCTTGCCCGACCCGTTGGGGCCGATCAGGGCGTTCACCTTGCCGTGGTGGAACTGCACCGACGCACCGTCGACGGCCTGGACGCCGCCGAAGGCCTTCGAGAGCCCCTCGGTGGCCAGGCCGACCTCGACGGAGCCGGGGGTGCCCGTCGCACGCTCGGTCGCCGTGCTCATCGCGCTGCTCCTTCGGTCACGCGCTCATCGGAGCGCCGCTGCTCGGCCAGCTCGGCCTGGGACTGCTCGCGGATCGAGGAGGACTCCGGTCGGAACCGCTTCACCAGGTCGGTGAGCGCCGGGATGATGCCGTCGGGCATGAAGAGCACGACGGCGCCGAGCAGGAGTCCCATCGCCACGAGGTGGAACTGGGAGTCGCCGTACTCGCTCTTGAAGAACTCCACGGCGTAGCCGACGATCACCGCTCCGAGGAACGGGCCGAAGAGCGTGCGGATGCCGCCCAGCAGGCTCATCAGCACCATGTAGGACCCGATCAGGATCGAGAACTGGAAGATCGGGTCCAGGAAGCCGAACCACAGCGCGTAGAGGCCGCCGCCGACCGCGGTGACGAAGGCGGAGACGAGGAACGCTGCGAGCTTGTAGTTGAACGTCGGGACGCCGAGGGCCTGGGCCTTGTCCTCGTCCTCACGGATGGCCTTCAAGCCGATCCCGAAGCGGGAGCGGTCGATCAGCCACCAGGCCAGCAGGGCGGCAGCGAGGACGGCGGCGTGCAGGTAGAAGAACCGCTCGTGCTGCTCGGGCCGGAGGACGTCCGCGCCGAACGGCCGCGGGATCCGCAGCCCGTTGGAGCCCCCGGTCACCGAGCTCCAGGACTGGAAGGCCAGCATCAGGATCAGCACGAACGCGATCGAGACGATCACGAACGACGCGCCCCGGACCCGGAGGCTCGCGATGCCGACCGGCACCGCGATCACCGTGACGGCCAGGCCGCCCAGCAGCAGCGCCAGCCACGGGTTGATGTCGGTGTGGATGACGAGCAGCCCGGTGGCGTAGCCGCCGAGCCCGGAGTACGCCGCATGCCCCAGCGAGATGTAGCCGGTGAAGCCGCCGACGAAGTTCCACCCGGTCGCGAGCACGGCGTAGCTCATGATCACGACCCCGACCGAGAGGATGAACGGGTTGGCGGCGAGGGTCGGGAAGGAGAGCACCGCTGCGGCGAGCAGCAGGACGCCGACGAGCTTGAGCACGGTGGCGAGGCTGATCGAGCGGGTGTCAGAAGCGCTGGGCAAGACGACCTCCGAAGAATCCCTGGGGCCGCACCATCAGCGTGAGGAAGAGTGCGACGTAGAAGACGGTCTGGGCCCACGTGGTGCCGAAGGGGATCTGCAGCAGCGACTGGCTGATCCCGAGCACCATCGCGGCGATCGCGGCGCCCGGGATGCTCCCGAGTCCGCCCACGACGATGATCGCCATCAGCGGGCCGATCCAGTGCCAGTGCAGCGACGGATAGATCGTCGAGTCCAGCGAGAGGGCGGTGCCGCCGATCGCGGCCGTGGCGAGACCGATGCCGAAGCCGTAGCCGGCGATCCGCTCGGTGTTGATGCCGACCAGGCGGGCCGCCTCCGGGTGCTGGATCGTCGCCCGCAGTGCCTGCCCGAACCTCGTGCGGGTGAGCAGGAGGTAGAGCGCGAGCAGCGAGGCGGCGGCCAGGCCGAAGGCGATCAGCTTCACCACGGCGATGTTGGCGCCGAGGATCTCGATGTTGGCGCCGCCGTAGGAGAGCCGGATCCGCCGCTGGGTGCCGGTGAAGACATAGCCGAGCAGGCCCTCGATCACCAGCGCGATCGCGAAGGTGAGCAGCACCGACATCATGGTCAGCGTCGCCGGTCGGAGCCGGGTGATCAGCAGCCGCTGGATGCCCACCCCGATGAGGAAGAACAGCGGCACGGTGCCGAGCAGCGAGAGCATCGGGTCGATCCCGGTCTCGGTGGTGAAGAACCACGCGAGGTAGGCCGCGAGGATGAGGAACGCCGAGTGGGCGATCATGACCACGCGCATCACGCCGAAGTAGAGCGTGAGGCCTGCTGCCAGGAGGGCGTAGAGCCCTCCCAGCAGCACGCCGAGCACGAGGCTCTGGAAAAGCAAGGACATAGGGGTCAGGGCTCCCTGGTCACCAGTCGGGCTTGTCGGCGATGAACTCGGCCTCGGCCAGGTCCTCCGGCAGCACGATCTTGATCTCGCCGTCGACGTACTGCTGGATCATGTGGGCGCCCTCGGGTCGTCCCGCGTCGTCCCACGAGAGCGGACCGACGACGGTGTCGACCTCGTTCTCGTGCAGCCAGTCGGTCAGCTGCTCCTGGCACTCCGGGTCCGGGTCGGCGCAGCCGACGGCCTCGACCGCCGCCGCCACGACCTGGCCGGTGGTCCAGGCGTTCGCCTCGTCCTCGCCGGGCGGGTTGCCGTGGATCTGGTTGTAGAACTCCACGAACTCCTGGTTGGACGGGTACGACGCCTCCGGCGTGTAGCCGGTGGGGGAGAGGATCCCCTCGGTCTTGTCGCCGATCGCCTCGGGGAACTCCGGGTTGGTCGGTGCGGTCGAGAACGCGGCCAGCTGCGGCTGGTAGTCCAGCTGCTGCAGCGCGATGATCAGGTTGACCGCGTCCTGGTACTGCGTGCCGCCGACCACGATGTCGGCGTTGCTGTCGTCGATCTTCGCCGCGATGCTGCTGAAGTCCGTGGTGTTCGGGGGGTAGACCTCGTCGGCCACGGTCCTGACGCCCATCTCCTCGAGCCGGCTCTTCAGGCCGTAGGCGGTGCCCTGCGCGAAGGGGTCGTCCATCGCGGCGTAGGCCGCGGTCTTCGGCCGCTCGTTCTCGGGCATCGCCTCGATGTGGTCGGCGAGGTGGTCGTAGTGGTCGTCGGCGACGGCGGGCGCGGCGTAGAAGAGGTTGTCGAAGCCCTGCTCGAAGACCTCGGGCGCCGCTCCGGCCGGCTCCACGAAGGTGAAGCCGTAGTCCTGGGCGACCTGGGCCGCCGGGATCACCAGCCGGGTCGAGAAGGGGCCGAAGACGAGGTCGACCCCGTCCTGGTTGATCAGCTTCTCGTAGTCGGCGGCGACGCGGTCGGCGTTGGACTGGTCGTCGAGGATCTCCAGCTCGACCTGGCGCCCGAGCAGGCCGCCGTTCTCGTTGACGTGGTCGGCCCAGGCCTCGTATCCGCGCTGGACGCCCTTGCCGGGCTCGGAGAAGTCTCCGGTGAGCGGGAGTGAGATGCCGATCGTGATGGTGTCGTCGTCGCTGCCGCCATCGTCCTCACCGGACAGGCAGCCGGTGAGGGCGAGGCTGCCCGCGACGGCCAGTGCGGAGATGCGCAGGGGGGTCGGGAACTTCATGACGCTCCTCGTCGAGTCGGTCGTAAGCGCTTTCGTAAGCGCTTTCGGGTACTGTAGACATGGACGGGACGCTGTGGCAAGGGTCACAGCCCGGCCGGATCGGGCCGCGGGTGTCGAGGCAGAGGGGGACCGAGGGTGTCGAAGGAGCGTGCGACGCTGCGGCTGCAGGACGTCGCCGAGGAGGCGGGGGTCTCGATCGCGACCGCCTCACGCAGCCTCTCCGGGGCGACCGGCGTCAGCGAGTCCGTGGCCGAGCGGGTGCGCGAGGTCGCCCGGCGGCTGGGCTACGTCGCCAACGTGCACGCCCGCAGCCTCGCGGCCGGGACGTCGCGCTCGGTCGGGCTCGTCGTGCACGAGATCGGCGACCCGTACTTCGCCGAGATCGCGAGCGGGGTGCTGCGGGTCGGTGCGCAGGAGGGCCTCACCGTGCAGATCTGCCACACCGGCCGCGACCCGCAGCGCGAGCTGGACCAGATCCGGTTGCTGGTGGCACAACGCGTCGGCGCGATCATCATCGCGGGCTCGGGGTTCGTCGACCCAGCGCTGCAGGCGGCGGCCAAGGCGGACCTGCAGGCCTACCAGGCAGCGGGTGGGCGGGTCGCCGTGATCGGTCGCCATCACCTCGGCGTCGACGCGGTGCTGCCGGAGAACACCAAGGGCGGGCGGGCGGTCGCCGACCACCTGCTCGGGCTCGGGCACCGTCGGATCGCTGTCGTCTCCGGCTCGGTCGGCCTCACCACGGTCGCCGACCGGCTCGCGGGGGTACGGGAGGCCTACGACGTCGCGGGGCTGGACATCAGCACCGTGCCGGTGCTCGAGGCCCCCTTCACCCGCGACGGCGGCAAGGAGGCCACCGCGCGGCTGCTCGACGAGCACCCCGACGTGACCGCCGTTCTCGCCCTCAACGACGACATGGCGATCGGTGCGCTGTCAGTGCTGCGGTCGCGTCGGATCGCCGTTCCTGAGCGGATGTCGGTGTCCGGCTTCGACGACGTGGCCGTGGCCGGAGATCTCTCCCCGTCGCTGACGACGGTCCGGCTGCCGATGGTGGAGATGGGCGAGCAGGCGCTGGAGCTCGCCCTGCGCGATCGGGCCAGCCGGCCGCGGCGCAGGGTGGCCGGACACGAGCTGGTGGTGCGGGACTCGACGGCGGAGCCGCGCGCCGACCGCACCGCATGACGGCGGCACGGGTGCTGGTCGCACCGGACAAGTTCAAGGGGTCGCTGCCGGCCGCAGGTGTCGCCGATGCGGTGGCGCGGGGTGTCCGCGCGGTCGTTCCCGACGTCGACGTGCGATGCCTGCCGGTGGCCGACGGCGGTGACGGGACCCTCGCCGCGGCGGCGGCAGCGGGCTTCGAGCGGGTCGCGGTGACGGTGGCCGGACCGACGGGCCGGCCGGTGCGGTCGGCCTACGCCCGCCGGGACGGCACGGCTGTCGTGGAGATGGCCGACGCCTGCGGTCTGGAGCGGCTCCCCGGCGGCGTCGGCGACCCGCTTCGTGCGTCCTCGCGGGGTCTCGGCGAGGTGATCGCCGCGGCGCTCGACGGCGGGTGCCGCGAGATCGTGGTGGGGATCGGCGGCAGCGCGAGCACCGACGGTGGCGCCGGGATGCTGGCCGCTCTGGGTGCCCGGCTGCGCGACGCCTCCGGCGCGCCGGTGCCCGACGGCGGGGCGTCGCTGCTCGAGGTGGCCGAGGCGGACCTGTCGGGTCTGCACCCGGCGCTCGCCACCGCCGACGTGGTGGTCGCGTGCGACGTGGACAACCCGCTGACCGGTGCCCAGGGCGCGGCCGCGGTGTACGGCCCGCAGAAGGGCGCGACACCCGACGACGTCGCGGTGCTCGACCGGGCGATGACGCGGTGGGCCGACGTCGTCGCCGCAGCGGTGGGGCAGGACGGACGGACGACGCCGGGTGCCGGTGCTGCCGGAGGTGTCGGACTCGCCGCGCTCGCCGTCCTCGATGCCCGGCTGCGACCCGGCATCGACCTGGTGCTCGACCTCGTCGGCTTCGACGAGGCCCTCACCGGCTGCGACCTGGTCGTGACCGGTGAGGGCTCGCTCGACGAGCAGAGCCTGCGCGGCAAGGCGCCGGTCGGGGTGGCGGCGCGCGCCCGCGCCCGAGGCGTCCCCGTCCTCGCCGTGTGCGGTCGCCGTGCGCTCGACGACGTGGCCCTGCGAGCGGCGGGGATCGAGGCGTCCTACGCCCTGCTCGACCTGGAGCCCGACGTCGATCGGTGTCTCCGCGATCCCGCCCCCCTCCTCGAGCGCCTGGGTCAACAGCTCGCGAGTCGGCTCATCTCCTCGCCCTGACAACGCCGAGTCGGCTGGTCTCTGGGCGCAGGATTCGGGCGGGTGGCCGCGGCGCCGTACCCTTTTCACCGTTATGTCGCGCACGTACGAGGTCCGCACCTACGGGTGCCAGATGAACGTCCACGACTCCGAGCGGCTCTCGGGGCTGCTGGAGGACGCGGGCTACGCCGCCGCCCCGGACGGGGAGCAGGCCGACGTCGTGGTCTTCAACACCTGCGCGGTGCGGGAGAACGCCGACAACCGGCTCTACGGCAACCTCGGCCACCTGGCACCGGTCAAGGCCGACCGGCCCGGCATGCAGATCGCCGTCGGCGGCTGCCTGGCGCAGAAGGACCGCGACACCATCACCGAGCGGGCGCCGTGGGTCGACGTCGTCTTCGGCACCCACAACATCGGCTCGCTCCCAGCGCTGCTCGAGCGCGCGCGGGTGGCCGAGGAGGCGCAGGTCGAGATCCTCGAGTCGCTCGACGTGTTCCCGTCGACGCTGCCGACCAAGCGGGAGTCGGCGTACGCCGCGTGGGTGTCGGTCTCGGTCGGCTGCAACAACACCTGCACCTTCTGCATCGTCCCGTCGCTGCGGGGCAAGGAGAGGGACCGCCGCCCCGGCGAGATCCTCGCCGAGGTCGAGGCGCTGGTCGCCGAGGGCGTCAGCGAGATCACGCTCCTGGGGCAGAACGTCAACTCCTACGGCGTCGAGTTCGGCGACCGGCAGGCGTTCTCCCGGCTGCTGCGCGCCTGTGGCGACATCGAGGGGCTCGAGCGGGTGCGCTTCACGAGCCCCCACCCGGCCGAGTTCACCGACGACGTGATCGAGGCGATGGCCGAGACGCCGAACGTGATGCCGCAGCTGCACATGCCGCTGCAGTCCGGCTCGGACAAGGTGCTCAAGGACATGCGCCGCGCCTACCGGCAGCGCAAGTTCCTCGGCATCATCGATCGTGTCCGCGCAGCCATGCCCGACGCCGCGATCACCACCGACATCATCGTCGGCTTCCCCGGGGAGACCGAGGAGGACTTCCGCGCCACGCTCGACGTCGTGCGCGAGGCGCGCTTCTCCGGGGCCTTCACCTTCCAGTACTCGCCGCGCCCCGGCACGCCGGCGGCCGACCTGCCCGACCAGATCGCGCCCGAGGTGGTCAAGGACCGCTACCAGCGGCTGGTCGAGCTGGTCAACGAGATCGCCTGGGAGCAGAACCGGCAGCTGGTCGGGCGCGAGGTCGAGCTGCTCGTCGCCGAGGGTGAGGGACGCAAGAACGCCGAGACCCACCGGCTCTCCGGACGGGGCCCGGACAACCGCCTGGTCCACTTCGAGGCCGACTTCACCGCGGTCGACGCCGAGCCGCGCCCGGGCGACCTGGTGACCGTCGCGATCACCCACGCCGCGCCGCACCACCTGGTCGCGGACGGCCCGGTCCGTGCGGTGCGTCGTACCCGATCCGGCGACGCATGGGAGGCACGTACGGCGGAGCCGGTGCCGGCCGCCGTCGGACTGGGCATGCCGAGCGTGGGCGTTCCCGAGGCGCTGCCGGACGCCCCGAGCTGTCGCTGATGAGGAGGGTGGGGCTCGACCTCATGCCGGCGAGTCGTGCCGGGCGTCGGGCTCCTCCTCACCTCGCGTCGCTCTCGTCGAGGTGTCCTCGCCCTCATCGGGCGTCTCCGGGAGGGCCGTGCTGGTCGCCGGGTTCTCCCTGGGATCGGCGTCCCTGACGGCGGGGCGGGTGGTCCCGTGCGGTCCGGTCGGGAACGCCACGGCGTCCACGCCGCCGGGCGCGGTCGGGGGGATCTCGATCTGCGGCTCCGGCCGCGGCGGCAGCTCGTGTCGGTCGTGTTGTGCGGGCATCGTTTCCTCCGATCAGCGTCCTCGCGCGCGAACCGCTCCGGCACCCGTGCGTCCCGGCTGTCCGGGTGATCGACGCCGGACGAGCCGGGGCTCGACGAGCGGCCGGGAGGCGGGGACGGGCATGCCGGACAAGTACCCGTGGATGCCGCTGATCATGCGGCAAGAGCGGTGCGTCAGTCGACCCTGACGGCGTCGAGGTAGAACCGCAGCTCGGCGATCGACTCCTCGATGTCCGACAGCGCTCGATGGGCCTCGGTCTTCTGGTACGTCGTGCCGTACTTCCCCTCGAAGACGACCTTCCACGACGACACGTCGAGCATCCGGTAGTGCAGCCGGGCATCGAGCCGGGGCCACTCGTTGGCGATGAACTTGCGGTCCTGGTGGATCGAGTTGCCCGCCAGCAGGATCCGGTCGCTGGCCTCGCCGAACTGCTCGTCGCAGAAGGCGAGCAGCTCGTTCTCCACGGTGCGGCCGTTCGTGCCACGCTCGTTCTGCTCGACCAGAGCCCGTCGTACGTCGTCGTGGGCGTCCCAGAACTCCCCGACCATCCGCCGCCGCATCAGGTCGGGGCCGCACTTCTTGACCGCCTCGTAGGTGGCGAGCGTCGTGAAGTCCCAGTCGGTCGCGATCGCCGCGACCTCCAGGATCCGGTCCTCGACGGGGTCGAGGCCGGTCATCTCGAGGTCGACCCACAGCAGCGCGGCACTCATGGGCCGCAAGCGTAGTGGCCGGCCGGTCGTGGCCCTTTTCCGCGCGCAGGCTGTCCCCGGTGGCGGCTAACGTCACGGGCATGACCACCGACTTCCTCGCGCTGCACCGTCCCGGCGACCCGTTGCTGCTCCCCAACGCGTGGGACGTCGGCTCCGCCCGCATCCTCGCCGACCTCGGGTTCGCCGCGGTCGCCACGACGAGCAGCGGGTTCGCGGCGACGCTCGGGCGGCTGGACGGCGAGGTCACCGGTGCGGAGGCGCTCGCCCACGCCGCGGCGCTGGCGGCGGCGGTCGACGTGCCCGTCAGCGCCGACCTGGAGCACGGGTACGGCGACGCGCCGGAGGACGTGGCCGCGACGGTCGCGGGCGCCCGCGAGGCCGGGCTGGCCGGCTGCTCGATCGAGGACCACACCGGAGACGCCGACGATCCCATCTACGACGCCGGCGAGGCGTTCGACCGCATGGTCGCGGCGGTGGAGGCGTCACACGATCTCGTGCTCACCGCACGCGCGGAGAACTACCTGCACGGTCGCCCCGACCTCGCCGACACGATCATGCGGCTCCAGGGGTTCCAGGAGGCGGGCGCCGATGTGCTCTACGCGCCGGGGTTGACATCGCTGGAGGAGATCCGCACGGTGTGCGCCGAGGTCGACCGTCCGGTCAACGTGCTGCTGCGTCCCGGCGGTCCCTCGCCGTCCGCCCTGGCCGGCGTCGGGGTCGCACGGATCTCGGTGGGTGGCAGCTTCGCCTGGGTCGCCTACACCGGGCTGGTCGAGGCCGGGCAGGAGCTCCTCGCGGGCGACACGGGGTTCCTCGAGCGCACCGGTCCGGGCGGTGCGGCGGTGGCACGCGCCCTGGGCCGGTGAACAGCACAGCGCCCCGGCGGCTGCCGGGGCGCTGCTGAGCGATCGGAGGTCAGGCGCCGTCCGTGCCCGGCTCGGACTCCCCGGTGTCGGACTGCTTCTTCTCCATCCCGGGGATCTTGTCGGTCGGCAGCTTCTCCTTCGCCTTCTCCGCCATCTCCGTGGCCTTGTGCGTGGCCTCGGTGACCTTGCCGCCGGTCCTCTCGTCGAGGGAGCCGATCGCCTTGCCGGCCGCTTGCTGCGCCTTGCCGGCCATCTCGGTCGCCTTGTGGCCGGCCTCGGTCAGCTTGCCGCCGGTCTTCTCGTCGATCTTGGCGGCAGTCTCGGTCGCCTTGCCCTTCGCGTCGTCGAGCAAACCCATCTGTCCACTCCTCTGCCGGTCGGCGTCCCGCTGACGCCGTCATACTTGCCAGACTAGGCACATGCAGGGGACCGGGACCATGAATGCCGTCACCCCGCGCGTCGTGGCCATCGTGGGTCCGACGGCCGCCGGCAAGACCGGTCTCTCGCTCGATCTGGCGGAGGCGCTCGACGGCGAGATCGTCAACACCGACGCGATGCAGGTCTACCGCGGCATGGACATCGGTACGGCGAAGCTCCCTCCCGAGGAGCGTCGGGGCATCCCGCACCATCTGCTCGACGCGCTCGGCGTGCGCGACCCGGCGACCGTGGCGGAGTTCCAGGGGTGGGCGCGCGAGGTCATCGAGCGGGTCCGGAGCCGTGGCAGCACCCCCGTCCTGGTCGGCGGGTCGGCGCTCTACACGCGCGCGATCGTCGACCGCTTCGAGTTCCCCGGCACCGACCCGGCCCTGCGCGCGAAGTGGGAGGTCGAGCTGGAGGCCCGGGGTGCCGGTGCGCTCCACGCCGTGCTCGCCGAGCGCGACCGGGACGCCGCCGAACAGATCCGGCCGGACAACCGCCGCCGCATCGTGCGGGCGCTCGAGGTGATCGAGCTGACCGGGCGCCCGTTCTCGGCGACCCTGCCACGGCTGGAGTACGTCGACCCCGCGACGGTCCAGCTCGGGCTGCGGATCGACCGCGACGTCCTCGACCGGCGGATCGAGCAGCGCGTCGACCAGATGTACGACGACGGCCTGGTCGCCGAGGTCGAGCGGCTGCTCGACGAGGGCCTGGCCGAGGGACGCACCGCGTCCCGGGCGATCGGCTACCGCGAGGTGATGGCCCACCTGGCGGGTGACCTCACCCTCGACGAGGCGCGGGAGCGCACGGTCATCGCGACCCGGCAGTTCGCCCGCCGCCAGCTCGCCTGGTGGCGCAAGGACCCCCGGATCCACTGGCTCGACCACGATGCTTCGGAGCTCGTTGCGGACGCCGTCGCCATCGTGCGGCGGTCGTCCCCCTGAGAGCGACTCATGGCTCGTGCTGACGGGGACGACCTGAGCAAGAACGGTCGGGCGGCCGACGTACGGCGGGCGCACACTGGTGCCATGACGCCCCGCGACCGGCTCCGCGAGCTGCTCGATGCCGTGCTCGACGAGGACAACGACTCGCTCGAGCGGATGGCGGGTGGTGCCCACACCTCGCCGTTTCACTTCAGCCGACTGCTCTCGCGGGGCGCGGGCGAGTCCCCGGTCGCGATGCGTCGACGGGTGATGCTCGAGCGCGCTGCCTGGCAGCTGCGCCACGGCAGCACCGTCACCGACGCGGCATGGGCGGCCGGCTACGAGTCGGTCGAGGGATTCGGCCGCGCCTTCGCCCGTGCGTTCGGGCACCCGCCGAGCACCGCGGCGACCGGGCATTGGCTCCCGGCGCCGAACGGCATCCACTTCCATCCACCCATGTCGCTGTGGGTGCACACCACGGAGACCCCGATGAACCCGCTCACCGAGCAGCTCGTGCAGCACGACCTCGACGACACCCGGTCGCTCCTCGAGCAGGCGAAGGGCCTGCCCGAGGTGGAGTTCCGACGCGCACGGCTCGCCGGCGCGACCGTCACGTCCTGGGAGGGCACCGAGGAGTCGGTCGCCGACGTGCTGGAGCACCATGTCTTCACCAAGGAGGTCTGGCTCGCGGCGATCGAGGGCACCGACTTTCCGTCCCGCGACGAGCGCGCCACCGCGGCGCTGCTCCACGACCGGCACGAGGCGGCCGCCGCGCGCTGGCTCGCCGTGGTCCGCGACATCGACCGCCGCGGCGCCTGGGACGACCGGCTCGTCGACGCGCTCTGCGACCCGCCGGAGAGCTTCGTGATGAGCAGCGTCGTCGCGCACGTGCTGACCTATGCCGCCCACCGCCGCCAGCTCGCGCGCCACCTGCTGCGTGACGCCGGGGTCGACCCCGGTGACGGCGACCCCATCAACTGGCTCCGTGCGCAGCGCGGGGAGACCACCGGAGAGGACCACTGATGCCGAAGCTGACCTACTACACCGCCACCACGCTCGACGGCTACATCGCCGACCCCGACGACTCGCTCTCCTGGCTGTTCGTCCAGGACCAGGACCACCGGGGAGCCCTCAACTACGACGAGTTCATCCAGGACATCGGCGCGATGGTGATGGGGTCGACGACCTACGAGTGGGTGCTCGCCCACGGCAAGGACGTCGAGGAGGAGACCGGCTCATCCTGGCCCTACGACATGCCGGTCTGGGTGATGACCAGCCGTCGGCTCGAGCCGGTCCCCGGAGCCGACGTACGGTTCGCCTCCGGCCCCGTGAAGCCGGTGTACGACGCGCTGCTGGCCGCCGCCGGCGGCAAGGACGCCTGGGTGGTCGGGGGCGGCGACCTGGCCGGTCAGTTCGCCGAGGAGGGCTTGCTGGACGAGGTGATCACCTATGTCGCCCCGGTGACGCTGGGCGCCGGCCGGCCGCTGCTGCCACGCCGGCTCGCACTCCGGTTGGTCGAGACCCACCGCAACGGAGCGTTCGTCGCCTCCCGCTACGAGGTCGCGGGTCCTGGCGAGTGGTGAGCGCATGGACATGCCCTGGTTGCCGGATTGAGGTCGGCTCGGCCTCGCCACCTACCCTTGGTGCGGTGAGCGCGCCCGAGACCTGGACCGAGATCACCGAGACCGAGGAGCTCGTGGCGCTGCTCGGCGAGCCGCACGAGCGGGTGAGGAACAAGGCGCGGCCCGCGCTCGGCGAGCTCGACCGGGCGTGGCTCGCGGCGTCGCCGTTCTGCATGGTGGCCACGGCCGATGCCGACGGCCGGTGCGACGTGTCGCCCAAGGGCGACCCGGCCGGCCAGCTGGTCCATGTCATCGACGGCACCACGATCGCGATCGCGGAGCGGCCCGGCAACCGCCGGGCCGACGGCTATCGCAACATCCTGGCCAACCCGCACGTCGGGCTGGACTTCCTGATCCCGGGCCGCGGCGACACGTTGCGGATCAACGGCCGCGCGCGGCTGGTCAGCGACGCGCCGTTCTTCGACGAGATGGTCGTCAAGGGGCACCGTCCGGTGCTGGCCGTGGTCGTCGAGATCGATGAGCTGTTCTTCCACTGTGCCAAGGCGTTCCTGCGGGCGCAGCTGTGGCAGCCGGACTCGTGGCGGCCCGAGGAGTTCGTGCCGCGGCGGGCCGCGGTCGCCCACGAGCTGGAGCCCACCGGGATGACGCTTGCGCAGCTCGACGAGCACTACGGCCGGCACTACGGTGACACCGAGGTGCTCTATGAGCGGCGCTGACCACGCCTTCGCCAAGGGACACGGCACTGAGAACGACTTCGTGCTGCTGCCCGACCCTGACGGGTCGGTGCACGGCGATCTGACGCCGGAGCGCGTGCGGGCACTGTGCCATCGGCGCGCGGGCATCGGCGGCGACGGTGTGCTCCGGGTGATCCGTACGACGGAGATCGACGCCGGGCGCGGCCAGGACGCCGAATGGTTCATGGACTACCGCAACGCCGACGGGTCACTCTCCGAGATGTGCGGCAACGGGATCCGCGTCTTCGGCCGCTACCTCGTCGAGGAGGGGCTCGTCGACCCCAGGCGGCCGCTGCCCGTCGCGACCCGGGACGGCGTCAAGACCCTGACGTTCACCGACGACCGGATCACCGTCGACATGGGGACGCCCAAGCTGCTCGGCGAGACCGAGGTCGCGGTAGGGGAGCGGTCCTGGTCGGCCCAGCACATCGACATGGGCAACCCGCACGCGGTGGCCTTCGTCGGCGACCTCGCCGATGCCGGTCCCCTGACGGATCCGCCCGAGCACGACCCGGCCGCCTACCCGCACGGCGTCAACGTGGAGTTCGTCGTACGACGCGGGCCCCAGCACGTCGCGATGCGGGTGCACGAGCGGGGCTCGGGCGAGACCCGCTCGTGCGGCACCGGCGCCTGTGCCGTGATGGTCGCGACCGCCGTGGCCGACGACGCGGCACGCGACACGTCGTACCGGATCGACCTGCCGGGCGGCACGCTGGACATCTCGTGGTCCGCCGCCGACCGGGTGCTGATGACCGGGCCGGCCGTGGTGGTCGCGCGCGGCACCACCTCGCTCTGACCCGGACATGACGACGGCCCCGGCGCGAGCGCCGGGGCCGTCGTGACGAGAGAGGGTCAGCTGGTCAGGCCGTCCGCCCAGTCCGAGTTCTCGTCGAGCCAGTCCTGAACGGCCTGCTCCGGGTCGTCCGGGTACTCGTTGGCGACGAGGTCCTCGAGCGTGCCGTACTGCTCGTC
This sequence comes from uncultured Nocardioides sp., assembly GCA_964544855.1. GTDB lineage: Bacteria > Actinomycetota > Actinomycetes > Propionibacteriales > Nocardioidaceae > Nocardioides. The sequence continues at coordinate 21,252 of CAZJDU010000017.1, read as the reverse complement.
GTCGAGCGAGACGCCGGAGATCAGCTCGGCGGCCTCCGGGAAGTCCTCCTCGAAGCCGGTGCGACCCAGCGTGTGCAGCCCCTCCGACTCACCGAGTGCGCCCTTGGGGTCCTCGAGGTCCTTCACCGGGAACGCGGTGTTGGCCCAGAACGGCCGCCACAGCGTCACGACGATCTCCTCCTCGGAGTCCGTCGCCTTCTGCAGCTCGGCCAGCATCGCGGTCGTCGAGGACGTCACCAGCTCGTAGTCGCTGTCGAGGCCGTAGTCCGGCATGACCGAGTCCTTGACGACCTCGGTCAGTCCGGCGCCCGCCTCGATGCCGGTGATCTGGCCGTCGAACATGTCGGCGTTGCCCTCGAGGTCCTCGATCGAGTCGATCTCGCTGTACTCCGGCACCGCCATGGTCAGCTTGGCGTTGTCGTACCAGATGTCGAGGTCCTCGATGTCGTCCTGGTACTGGTCCCAGTAGGACTGCTGCGTCACCTCCGGCCACGAGGACGCCATCATGTCGATGTCGCCCTTGGCGAGACCGGCGTAGAGCGGCGCGTTGTCCTGGATCTCCTGGATCTCGACCGTGTAGCCCTGGTCCTCGAGGAGGTTCTTGTAGAGGTAGCCCATCGACTTGTAGTCGGTCCAGGACGGGATGATCCCGATGGTGATCTCGCCGCTGGCCCCGTCGCCGCTGGCGCTGTCGTCGCCACCGTCGTCCGAGCCGCACGCGGCGAGCGTCAGGCCGACGCCCAACGCCATCGATGCTGCTACGACTCGCTTCGCTGTCTTCATCCGCTTCATTCGTCGTTCCTCACTCATTCCGTGCGGGTGCCTCGCACCCTTGCGTCTTCCGAGACGGTATCTGTTGCCGGGTCTGTCGGTGCTGATCGCCCCTTCGGATCTGATGTGTCGGCACGAGGTCAGGCGGCCACGCCGGCCGTCTCCGCACCGGACTGCGGCGTGGTTGCTTCTTCCTGGTCCGAGCGGAACCGCTCGCGCAGCTTGCGCAGGCGCCCTTGGCCGGGCTCCTGGGTGCCTGCCGCCGCGGTGACCCGGTCGAGGAAGATCGCGAGGATGACCACGGAGAGGCCGGCCTCGAACCCGAGTCCGATGTCGAGCCGAGAGATCGAGCTGACGACCGCGCCGCCGAGGCCCTCCGCGCCGACGAAGCCGGCGATGACGGCCATCGAGAGGGCCAGCATGATCACCTGGTTGACGCCTGCCATCACGGTGGGCATCGCGAGGGGGAGCTGGACCTCCCGGAGGATCTGTCGTGGCGTGGCGCCGAAGGCCTGCCCGGCCTCGACGACCTCCTGGTCGACCTGGCGGATGCCCAGCTCCGTGAGCCGGACGCCCGGCGGGAGGGCGAAGATCACCGTCGCCACCAGGCCCGCGGGGATGCCGATGCTGAACAGCGTGACCGAGGGGACGAGCCAGACCATGGCGGGCATGGTCTGCATCAGGTCCATCACCGGTCTCACGATGGCACTGAACCGGTCCCAGCGCGCGGCGAGGATGCCGAGTGGGATGCCGATCACCAGCGCCACCAAGGTGGCGAAGACGATCAGCGCGAGCGTGTTCATCGCGTTCTCCCACTGGTCGAACGAGATGATCAGCGCCATCCCGACGAACGTGCCGACGCCCAGCTTCCAGTCGCGGACCAGCCACGCCAGCAGTGCGAACAGGACCGCGACGACCAGCGGCGCCGGAGCCAGAAGCACGTCGATGAGCCCCTCGACGGCACCGTCGACCAGGTCGGAGACCCATCCCAGGAAGTCGCCGAAGTTGTCGGTGATCCAGTCGAATCCCGACTCGACCCAGTCGCCGACCGGGATCCGCGGAACGCCGTCGATCCACTCGTCGAAGATCGCCATGACCGTCATCGGGCCGCTCCCTCGGTGGTCGTCTCGGCGCCCGGTTCGTATGCCTCGACCGGTGGGTGGTCGTCGGTGTGAGCGCCGCTGCCGAGCGCGCTCAGCAGCGTGACGCGTGGGATCACGCCGATGAGGCGCTGGCCGTCGTCGACCACGGCCAGGGCGCCCGTGCACTCCGCGGCTGCGGTGAACAGGTCGGCCACCTCGGTGTCCGGACCCACCTGGGCGGGCTGCTCCATGATGTCGTCGATGGTCTCGCGGCCGGCGGTGACCGCGTCCGCGGTGGCGGCCTCGGTGACGACACCGCGCAGTCGGCGGTTCTGGTCGACCACCATCAGCGTGGTGAGCTGGTGCTCGCGCATCAGCTTGTGCGCTGCGCGGGGCCCCTGCTCGGCACCGAGCACCGCGGTGGGTCGCTCCATGACCGAGGAGGCCGTGAGCACGCGGGTGCGGTCGACGTCCTGGATGAACTGCGCGACGTAGTCGGTCGCCGGGTCGTTGAGGATCTGCTCGGCGGTGCCCTGCTGCACGATCCGGCCATCACGCATCATGGCGATCTTGTCGCCGAGTCGCATCGCCTCGTTGAGGTCGTGGGTGATGAAGAGGATCGTCTTGTCGAGCTCGTGCTGCAGCTCGATGAGCTGGTCCTGCATCTCGCGCCGGATCAGCGGGTCGAGCGCGCTGAACGCCTCGTCCATCAACATGACATCGGTCTCGGCGGCCAGGGCCCGCGCGAGGCCGACCCGCTGCCGCATGCCGCCCGAGAGCTCACCGGGCAGATAGCCGCCCCAACCGCCGAGGCCGACCATCTCGAGGGCCTTCTCGGCCTTCCGCTCGCGCTCGGATCGGTTCATGCCGCGGGTCTTCAAGCCGTACGCCGCGTTCTCCCCGACGGTGCGGTGGGGGAGCAGCGCGAAGTGCTGGAACACCATGCTCACCTTCTCGCGGCGCACGGTGCGGATGCTGGCGTCGTCCATGCTCGTGATGTTCTCGCCTGCGACCGTGACGGTGCCGGCAGTCGGCTCCAACAGGCCGTTGGCCATCCGGATCAGCGTGGACTTGCCGGAGCCGGACAGGCCCATGACCACGAAGATCTCGCCCGGCTCGACGGCGATCGACGCGTCGATCACCGCTGCGGTGAGGCCCTGCTCGCGGAGAACCTCGCGGTCGACACCCTGCTCCAGGGCCTCGATCGCGCGTTGTGGTCGTCGTCCGAAGACCTTGTAGACATCGGTGAACTCGATCAGGGGCACGTGGCCGTCACTTCCTTCCGGTGGCGTCGGACACCGGCCTGGACGACAAGCGCCGACATCCTGAGTCTCGGCGGATCCAGTACGTCCGGCCCGAGCCGTGGATACCGGTCTGCCAGCGGCATCCTCAACCTAACAAAGCGAGCGGGTGAAGGGTGGACCCCCGGCCGGACCGCCCGTGTGCAGATGTTCGCCGCGGGAGCGGTGTCCTACGAGGGGATCACACCGTCGCGGGCTGCGCCCTCGATCCGGGGGGATTGAGGGCGCATCGTTGGCTTTTCGTTACCAAAGTAGGGGTGGTGCGAGGCCGCTACGTGACCCTCCGCACGTCGACATCTCGGTCGACCGTCACCGGCTGATGAGGTTCGGCGGCTGTTGCGTGGCTCGCGCGGCGATGCCCTCGAGGGCGCTGAGCGCCGTGGCGATGGCGGGCTGGGCACGACTCCCACGGCGGACGCCGGTCAGCACGTGACGGGCCGGTGACGGGTCTCCCTGCAGTGGCACCCGGACGATCCGATAGCCGGCGGGCAGTCGCGCGAGACGCGGGATCAGTGCCACGCCGAGGCCCGCGCCCACGAGCGCGGCGCCGGTCTCCCACTCGCTCGACTCGTGCGCGATCGAGGGGGTGAACCCGGCCGCGGAGCAGGCCGTCAGCACCAGGCCGTGGTGTGGGCGGCCGGGTCGGTCCATGATCCAGGGCTCGTCGGCGGCCTCCCGCAGCAGCACCGACGGCCGGCCCGCGAGGGGATGGTCCGCAGGGACGAGGAGGTCGAGCGGGTCGTCGAGCAGGTGGGCGAGGTCGAACCGCAGGTCGGCGCTGGACGGCGTCGAGGCCGTCGCGACGACCACCGCGAGGTCGGCCTGCTCGGCCAGCAGCAGGTCGAAGCAGTCGTCGGGGTCGGCCTCGATGATCCGCACCGTGCAGTGGGGATGCTCCGCCCGCACCTCGGCGGCGACGTAGGGCAGCAGGGCGGACGCGGCCGTCGAGAAGCCGCACACCCGGAGCGAGCGGACGTGCTCCGGGTCGGTCGCGGCCAGCTCGGTGCGGATCTCCTCCCACCGCTGGTAGAGGTCGTCCGCGTGCTTGAGCAGCACCCGAGCGGAGGCGGTGAGCCGGATCCCTCGCCCCTCCTGCTCGAGCAGTGGCACGCCGAGCTCCTGGGAGAGTGAACGGAGCTGATGGGACACGGCGGAGGGCGAGTACTGCAGCTCCTCGGCGGCGCCCGTGACGGTGCCCCGGGAGGCCACCACCCGCAGCACATGGAGCCGGCGATCGATCATGCAATATTCTTGCACGCTTTCATGCGTCAACGTGCGCTTCATCTCAGGGGTAGACCGCACCACACTGCTCGTGTGCGATCCATCGACCCGCTCCTGCAGCCGTTCCAGCTGAGGCACCTGACGTTGCGCAACCGCGTCGTCAGCACCTCGCACGAGCCGGCGTACGCCGAGGACGGGATGCCGAAGGACCGGTACCTCCGCTACCACGAGGAGAAGGCCCGCGGCGGCGTCGGGCTCACCATGATCGGCGGGTCCGCCATCGTGGCCCCGGACAGCCCGCCCGCGTTCGGCAACCTGCACCTCTACCGTGACGAGATCGTCCCGTGGCTGCGCCGGCTCACCGACGCGGTCCACGAGCACGGCGCTGCCGTGATGACCCAGGTGACCCACCTGGGCCGACGGACCAGCAACTACACCGGCGACTGGCTGCCGGTGGTCTCGGCCTCGCGGACCCGGGAACCGGCGCATCGCGCCTTCCCCAAGGTCGCCGAGGCGTGGGACCTCGACCGCATCACCGCCGACTTCGTGGCCGCGGCCGAGCGGTGCCGGGAGGCCGGGCTGGACGGGATCGAGCTGATGGCCTACGGGCACCTGCTCGACTCCTTCCTCTCGCCGTGGACCAACCACCGCACGGACGAGCTCGGTGGTGACCTCGAGCACCGGATGGCCTTCCCGCGTCGGGTGATCCGCGCCGTCCGCGAGGCCGTGGGCCCGGACTTCATCGTCGGCATCCGGATGTCGATGGACGAGGACCGTGCCGACGGCACCGGCCGCGCCGACGCATTGGCGATGCTCACCACCTTCGCCGGTGACGGGATCGACTTCCTCAGCATCATCAAGGGAACGATCGAGAGTGACGCCTCGCTGGCCAGGGTGATCCCGTCGATGGGCACGCCGGCGGCGCCGTACCTCGACTTCGCGGGTGAGATCCGGCGGTCGGTCGACATCCCGGTCATGCACGCGTCCCGCATCTCCGACGTGGCCACCGCGCGGTACGCCGTCCGCGACGGTCTGCTGGACCTCGTGGGGATGACGCGGCCCCAGCTCGCCGATCCCCACCTGGTCGCGAAGCTGGAGGCAGGTGAGGAGGACCGGATCCGGCCCTGCGTCGGTGCCAACTACTGCCTGGACGCCATCTACGAGTCCGGGGACGCCACGTGCATCCACAACCCGGCCACGGGTCGCGAGCAGCTGCTGCCGCACATCGTGCGACCGGCACCGCGCACCCGGCACGCGGTCGTCGTCGGTGCCGGCCCGGCCGGCCTGGAGGCGGCCCGGGTCCTCGGCGAGCGCGGGCACCGGGTCGTCGTGCTCGAGGCCGCCGACGCTCCGGGTGGGCAGGTCCGCCTGGCCTCGGCGGCCACCCGGCGGCGCGACCTGATCGGGATCATCGACTGGCGGGTCGCGGAGGCCAAGCACACCGGCGTCGACTTCCGCTTCGGCCAGCTCGCCGACGCGGAGACGGTGGTGGCCGAGAGCCCCGACCTGGTCGTGATCGCCACCGGAGGCCTGCCGGACACGGACGTGCTCACCGAGGGGGCGGGTCTGGTGCACGACACGTGGGACGTCATGGAGGGCGCGTTCCGGCCCCGGGGTGAGGTGCTGGTGTACGACGACAACGGGGCCGAGCCCGCGCTGGATGCGGTCGAGCGGCTGGCGGCTGTGGGTGCCCGGGTCGAGTACGTCACTCCCGAGCGGATGCTCGCTCCCGGGGTGGGCAGCATGAACTCGCCGGCCTATCTCTCCGCGTTCGCCGAGCACGACGTCACCACCACGTTCGCCTACCGCCTCACCGCCGTACGCCGGCAGGACGGCCGGCTCGTCGCGTCCCTGGCCAACGAGTACACCGACCGGACGGTGGAGCGCACCGTCGACCACGTCGTCGTCGAGCACGGCACCGTCCCCAACGACGACCTCTACTTCGACCTCGTCGCCGGCTCGAGCAACCTCGGCGAGGTCGACCACCGGGCCCTGCTCTCCGGGGCGCCGCAAGCGGTCCGGACCAACCCGGACGGCGGCTATCAGCTGTTCCGCATCGGTGACGCCGTCACCAGCCGCAACATCCACGCCGCCGTCCACGACGCGCTGCGCCTCTGCCACACCTTCTGAACCACCCGCTGTCCCCGTCATCGATGCACCACCGAAGGAGGAAACCGTGACCGCACTGGCCGACACCTCGCTGGCCGAACTGGCGACCGAACGTCCGGGCACCGCAGAGCTGGTCGCCCGACGAACGCCCGGGCTCGCGCTCGAAGCGCCGTTCTACGTCAGCGAGGAGCTCTTCGACCTCGATGTCGCGGCGATCTTCTCCCGACACTGGATCTTCGTCGCGAGCGAGGCGGAGATCCCCGAGCCCGGTGACTACGTCACGATCGACATCGGGGCGTCCTCGGTGATCGTGCTGCGCGACGACGACGAGCAGGTGCGCGCACTGCGCAACGTGTGTCGGCACCGTGGCTCCCGGCTCGTCGACGACGTCCGTGGTTCGGTGGGCAACCTGGTCTGCGGCTATCACCAGTGGACCTACGCGACCGACGGCACGCTGATGCATGCCGGGCAGCAGGCACCGGACTTCGACAAGTCCTGCTACGCGCTGAAGCAGGTCGACGTCCGCTCCGTCGACGGGCTGGTGTTCATCTGTCTGGCGGCCGACCCGCCGGAGGACTTCGACGAGGTCGCGGCGCAGGTGACGCCGTATCTCGCGGCGCACCAGGTACGGCGTACCAAGGTCGCCGCGCAGGAGGACCTGGTCGAGCAGGCCAACTGGAAGCTCGTGATGGAGAACAACCGCGAGTGCTACCACTGCGAGGCGGGGCACCCGGAGCTCACCTGCACCTTCTTCCCGACCTACGGGTACGCCGTGGACCAGATCCCGAAGCGGCTGCTGCCCGCCCACGCCCGCTACCTCGAGGCCGAGGCGGCGCTGGAGCGCGCCTGCGAGGAGCGGGGCATCCCCTACGCGATGATCGAGGAGCTGCACGGTCGACCGACGGCCTTCCGGGTGCAGCGCGAGGCGCTGGACGGCGCGGGGGAGTCCTACACCCGCGACGGCCGCGCGGCGTCGCGCAAGCTGCTGGGCGACATCGACACCCCGCGGATGGGTCGGCTGTCGCTGCACTACCAGCCGAACTCGTGGTTCCACTTCCTCGGCGACCACATCGTCACCTTCACGGTGCTGCCGTTGGCCGCCGACCGCACGCTGGTCCGGACGACCTGGCTGGTCCACGAGGACGCCGTGGAGGGCGTCGACTACGACGTCGACACCCTGACCGAGGTGTGGCACCACACCAACGAGCAGGACGGCGCGTTCGTGGCGCGTGCTCAGGCCGGGGTCGGCGACCCGGCCTACGTCCCGGGCCCGTACGCCCCGACCGAGGACCACGTCGACCAGTTCGTGTCCTGGTACATCGAGCGCGTGAAGGAGCACCTGAGCTGATGACGGACATGTTGATCCAGCCCGAGGCGACGCCCGCCCTGCGCGAGGCCGCACCGTCCCGTGCTCCCTACTGGCTCGACGAGCTCGACGGCTACCTCACCTGCACCGACATCGTGGACGTCACCCACGACGTCACGACCTTCGGCTTCGAGCTGCCCGGACCCGCGTCGCTGCGGTTCCTGCCCGGTCAGTTCCTCACCTTCCGGCTGCTGGTCGACGGGGAGCGGGTGGAGCGCTGCTACACCATCTCCTCCGCGCCGACGCGCCCGGAGCGGCTCACCATCACGGTCAAGCGCGTCCCGGGCGGGATGGTGTCGAACTGGCTGCACGACCACCTGCGCGTCGGTGACGCGATCGGCGCCTCCGGACCGTTCGGACAGTTCAGCTCGGCCGTCCACCCGGCGGAGAAGTACCTCTTCCTCACGGCCGGCAGCGGCATCACGCCCGCGATGTCGATGCTGCGGACGCTGTGCGACAACCGTGACCCGGCCGATGTGGTGTTCGTCCACTGCGCGCGGACGCCGGCGGACATCGTCTTCCGCGACGAGCTCGAGGACCTGGCCGCGCGGCACGGGTTCTCGCTCGCGATCGTGTGCGAGACCGATGCCCCGAGGGAGCGGTGGCGCGGACTGCGCGGCCGGCTGACGATGTCGACCCTGCTCCAGGTGGCGCCGGACCTGCTCAGCCGAGAGGTCTTCACCTGTGGGCCCGCGCCCTACATGGACGTCGTCCGCGGGCTCCTCGGCGATCTGGGGACCGACCCGGACCGCGCCCACGAGGAGTCGTTCGAGCTCGGCGCGGGAGGGGCGGTCACCGAGACCGAGGCGCCGGCGAGCGGTACGACGTACCGGGTCGACCTCCGGCGCAGCGACCGGGTGATCGAGTGCGACGGGGGCACGACCATCCTGGACGCGGCTGCCCGGGCCGGCGTCACGCTGCCCTCGTCCTGCGGCGAGGGGATGTGCGGCACCTGCAAGCTCACGATGCTGAGCGGGGAGGTCGACATGCAGCACGCGGGCGGCATCCGTCCCCGAGAGGTCGCGCAGCACAAGATCCTGCCCTGCTGCTCGACGCCCCAGGGGGACGTCGTCCTCGACGCCTGACCCTCGGGTGCCCGACGCAGGAGGAGCGTCGGGCACCCCTTCTCGATCAGTGCCATGTCACATACTATTGATGGGCGGCCCCGGCGACGCGGTCGCTCCGGACCCGAAGGAGATCGATGAGCACCCAGCCCTGGCGTGGGATCCACGTCGCGACCGCCCTGCCCTTCCACGACGACCTGTCGGTGGACTACGACGGCTTCGCCGAGCACGTGCGATGGCTGGCCGAGCACGGGATGGACGGGGTCACCCCCAACGGATCGCTCGGGGAGTACCAGACGCTCACCGACGAGGAGCGGGCCCGGGTGGTCGAGGTGGCCGTCGAGGCGGCACCCGACGGGTTCGGCGTGATGCCGGGGGCGGCGGCGTACGGCAGCGGCGAGACCTGCCGGTGGATCGAGCAGGCGGCCGTCGCCGGGGCACACTCGGTGCTGCTGCTCCCGCCGAACGCCTTCCGTGCCGACCGGGAGGCCGTGGTGGACCACTACCGCGCCGCGGCCTCGGTCGGCCTCCCGATCGTCGCCTACAACAACCCCTACGACACCAAGGTCGATCTCGCCCCCGAGCTGCTCGCCGAGCTGCACGGCGAGGGGCTGATCGTGGCGGTCAAGGAGTTCACCGGCGACGTCCGACGTGCCTACGAGATCCGCGAGCTGGCGCCCGAGCTCGACCTGCTGATCGGGTCCGACGACGTGCTGCTGGAGCTCGGCCTGGCCGGAGCGGTGGGCTGGATCGCGGGCTATCCCAACGCGCTGCCGGTGTCGAACAAGGAGCTCTACGACCTGGCGACCTCCGGGCGCGCCGAGGACATCGAGACGGCGCTCCCCATCTATCGAGCCCTGCATCCGTTGCTGCGGTGGGACTCCCGGACCGAGTTCGTCCAGGCGATCAAGCTGTCGATGGATCTGGTCGGTCGCCGGGGTGGTCCCTGTCGCCCGCCGCGCCGGGCGCTGCCGCCGGAGCTCGCCGACCGCGTCACCGCCGCCACCAAGGCGGTCGTGGCGCAGGGGTACCGGTGACCCGATGACCTCACGACGCATCCTCGACCACGAGCAGCTGCACCGCCTGGTCGCCGACGCCGTCCGCGCCGGCGAGGTGTGGGGCGGCACCCCGGCCACCGAGCGGGCGGCCGTCCTGGACGCGGCCGCCGCCGCGCTCGACGCGGCGGCCGACGAGCTGGTGCCGATCGCGCGGCGCGAGACCCACCTGCCCGAGCCCCGGCTGCGTGGCGAGCTGCAGCGCACGACGTTCCAGCTGCGGCTGTTGGCGGCGAGCGCCGCGGCGGGCGAGCATCTCGACGTGCGCATCGACCACGCCGACCCGGGCTGGCCGATGGGCGCCCCGCGTCCCGATCTGCGCCGCAGCGCCGTACCGCTCGGACCGGTGCTGGTCTTCGGCGCGTCGAACTTCCCGTTCGCCTTCAGCGTCGCGGGCGGCGACACCGCTGCGGCGCTGGCCGCCGGCTGCCCGGTGATCGTCAAGGCGCACGAGGGGCACCCGGAGCTCTCCGACGTGACGGCCGACGTCGTGGCCGGGGCGCTGCGGGATGCCGCAGCCCCCGACGGACTCCTCGCGCTCGTCCACGAGCCCGAGGCCGCTCGGGCGGTGCTGACGCATCCCGACGTCAAGGCGGCGGCCTTCACCGGGTCGATCCCGGCCGGGCGAGCGCTCTTCGACCTCGCTCAGACGCGGTCGGAGCCGATCCCCTTCTACGGCGAGCTCGGCAGCGTCAACCCGGTCTTCGTCACTCACGAGGCGGCCACGTCCCGCGCCCAGGAGATCGTCGAGGGGTTCGTCGGCTCCTTCACCCTGGGCGCCGGCCAGTTCTGCACCAAGCCCGGCGTGCTGCTGGCGCCCGCGGAGTCCGAGCTGCTCGGCCTGCTCGGCGAGGCCGTGCTCCCGGACGCGGCGCCGCTGCTCAACGACCGGATCGTCGACGGTCACCGCCGGTCGCGGGCCGACCTCGTGGATCGGCCCGGCGTCACCGTGCTCGGCGCGGGCGACCCGACCCGGGTCGACCCGCCGGCGCCGGCGCTGCTGACCACCACGGCCGACGACCTGCTGAAGGACGCCGAGGCTCTCCTGAGCGAGTGCTTCGGACCCACGGCGCTGGTCGTCACCTACCGTGACGAGCAGGAGCTGCTGGAGGTCGCACGGGCGCTCGAGGGTCAGCTGACCGCGACCCTCGTGGCGGAGCCGGACGACCCGATCGTGCCGGCGCTGACGACGGCACTGGCCCGCAGAGCGGGGCGGCTGCTGTGGAACCAGTGGCCCACCGGGGTCTCGGTCACCCACGCCCAGCAGCACGGCGGCCCGTACCCCGCGAGCACCGCCCCGGGCACCACCTCGGTCGGGACGGCGGCGATCAGCCGGTTCGTCCGGCCGGTGGCATGGCAGGGCTTCCCCCACGACCTGCTCCCGGACGAGCTGCGCGAGCAGCCGTCGTACGACGTCTCGCGGCGGGTCGACGGTCGCCTGGCACCGCCGGAGGGCGCGCCGTGAGGAGCACCCGGGTCATCCACGCGGTCGACTCCCACACCGAGGGCATGCCGACTCGGGTGGTCACCGGCGGCGTCGGGGTGTTCCCCGGCGCCAGCATGGCCGAGCGCCGCACGTGGTTCATCGAGCACAACGACGAGCTGCGCACCTACCTGATGTGCGAGCCGCGTGGGCACTCCGCGATGAGCGGGAGCATCCTGCAGCCGCCGACCCGGCCCGACGCCGACTTCGGGGTGCTGTTCATCGAGGTCTCGGGGCTGCTCCCGATGTGCGGTCACGGCACCATCGGCACCGCCACCGTGCTGGTGGAGACCGGGATGGTCCCGGTGGTCGAGCCGGTCACCACGATCCGGCTCGACACCCCCGCCGGACTGGTGGCGGCCGAGGTCGCGGTCGAGGACGGGCACGCCACCGCGGTGACGATCCGCAACGTGGCTTCGTTCGCGCTCGCGCTCGACCGGACCGTCGACGTGCCGGGCTACGGGTGCGTCGGCTACGACATGGCCTTCGGTGGCAACTTCTACGCCATCGTCGACCTGGAGAAGCTGGGGCTGCCCTTCGACCGTGCCGCCCAGCAGCAGCTGCTCGACGCCGGCCTGGCGATCATGGCGGCCATCAACGACCAGGACCGCCCCCAGCACCCGGCCCGCGACGACATCGCCGGTTGCCACCACGTCTACCTGACGGCGCCCGGGTCCACCGCGCAGCACTCGCGGCACGCCATGGCGATCCATCCGGGCTGGTTCGACCGGTCACCCTGCGGCACCGGCACCAGCGCCCGGATGGCGCAGCTCCACGCGCGGGGGGAGCTGCCGCTGGACACCGACTTCGTCAACGAGTCCTTCATCGGCTCCCGGTTCACCGGGCGGCTGGTCGAGACGACCGAGGTGGGCGGCGTCCGGGCCGTCGTACCGACGATCACCGGGCGGGCCTGGATCACGGGGACCGCGCAGTACCTGCTCGACCCGACCGACCCCTACCCCGCGGGGTTCGAGCTGTGACCCGCGCGGGGGGCGCTCCGGACGTCCTGGTCATCGGCGCCGGCGCGCTGGGTGCCGCGACGGCCTGGTTCGCCACCCGCGCGGGGCTGAGCGTCGAGGTGGTCGAGCGCGGCTCCATCGTCAACGGCACCACCAGCGCCTGCGAGGGCAACCTGCTCGTGTCGGACAAGGAGGCCGGGCCGGAGCTGGACCTCGCGCTGCTCTCGCACCGCACCTGGCTCGACGACCTCGGTGAGCACGGCCACCTGTGGGAGTTCGAGCAGAAGGGTGGCCTGGTCGTCGCCGCCACCGAGCAGGGCGCGAGCGGGCTGCGGGCACTGACCGCTCGCCAGCGGGACGCCGGCGTCGAGGCGGTGCCCGTCGACGCTGACGGGGTGCCTGAGTACGAGCCCTACCTGCGGCGCGACCTCGCGGGCGCGGCGTTCTACCCGCAGGACTGCCAGGTGCAGCCGATGCTGATGGCGGCCCACCTGCTCCGGCTGGCGCGCGAGCGCGGCGCCCGGGTGCGCACCGACACGACCGTGACCGGCTTCCTGCGTGCCGGCGACCGGGTCGTCGGCGTCCGGACCGACCGCGGCGACATCGCCGCGGGGCACATCGTCAACGCCGCCGGCACGTGGGCCGGCGACCTGGCGGCACGGGCCGGCGTCGACGTGCCGGTGCTGCCGCGTCGCGGCTTCATCCTGGTGACCGAGCCGCTGCCACCCACCGTCTTCCACAAGGTCTATGCCGGTGAGTACGTCGCCAGCACGCAGAGCTCCGACGAGGCGCGCCAGACCTCCACCGTCATCGAGGGGACACGGGCGGGCACGATCCTGATCGGTTCGTCCCGCGAGCGGGTCGGCTTCGACCGGACGGTCTCGCTGCCCGCCCTCCGGGAGATCGCACGCCGCGCACTCGATCTCTATCCGACGCTGGCCTCCGTCGCCGTGATGCGCAGCTACCTCGGCTTCCGCCCCTACTGTGCCGATCACCTGCCCGTCATCGGCCCCGACGCCCGGGCGCCGGGGCTGAGTCACGTCGCCGGCCACGAGGGTGCGGGGATCGGACTGTCGGTCGGCAGCGCGAAGCTCCTCGTCCAGGCACTGACCGGCCAGCCGACCGACCTCGACCTGACCCCCTTCGCCCCCGAGCGGTTCTCGCTCCAGGAGGTCTCGTGACCCATCGACTGACCCTCAGCCTCGACGGCGAGCCCTTGACCGCGGCACCTGGCCAGAGCGTCGGTGCGGCGCTCACCGATGCCGGCGTCCGGTCCTGGCGCAGCACCCGTCACGGCGGCCGACCGCGCGGCCTGTTCTGCGGCATCGGGGTCTGCTTCGACTGTCTGCTGACGATCGACGGACGACCCAACCAGCGCGCATGCCTGGCCACCGCACGCGACGGGATGACGCTGCAGAGCGACGGAGCGTGGGAGGTGGTCGATCGTGGCCCGTCATGACCTCGCCGTCGTCGGCGCCGGGCCCGCTGGGCTCGCGGCCGCCGTGACGGCTGCCGAGCAGGGCCTGCGGGTCGCGCTCGTCGACACCGCACGCCAGCCGGGCGGCCAGTTCTGGCGCCACCCCGACGAGAGCGTCCGCTCCGACGACCACGCGCGAGGCCAGCATCAACGGGCGGCTTTCGCCAGCCTGCGCGCGCGGCTTCGCGCTCTGGCTGACCCGCAGCGACGGCACGGTCGGGTCGACCCGTGGTTCGGCCGCCAGGTGTGGTTCGTCGAGCCGCGGGACGCCGGGGCGTCGTACGTCCTCCACCTCACGCCGACCGATCCCGCCGGCACCGAGACGGCTCCGGGCCGCGTCGAGGCGGCCGCGCTGGTGCTGTGCCCCGGCGGCTACGACCGGCAGCTGCCGGTGCCGGGATGGGACCTGCCGGGCGTGATGACCGCCGGCGGTGTGCAGGCGCTGCTCAAGGGACACCGCAGTCTGGCCGGGAAGCGCGCCGTCGTCGCCGGGACCGGGCCGTTCCTGCTCCCCGTGGCCACCGGTCTCGCCGCTGCCGGGGCCGAGGTCCGGGCCGTGTGCGAGGCCAACGCCCCGGCCGACTGGGCACGCTCGCCGCGGGGAGCGGCCGCGGTGCCGTCGAAGGCGGCGGAGGCGGCGGCCTATGCCGCGGCGATGACGCGGCACCGGATCCGCTACCGCACCCGGACCGTCGTCACCGCGATCCGCGGTGACGACCACGTGACCTCGGTCAGCCTCGAGCGCCTCGACCGCCGCGGTCACGTCCGACCCGGGTCGGCGACCGAGCTCGACGTCGACCTCGTCGCGCTGGGCTGGGGGTTCACCCCCTCGCTGGAGCTGATCACGGCCGTCGGTGCCGCCACGCGTGTCGACGTCGACGAGTCGCTGGTCGCCGATGTCGACGCGTGGCAGCGCTCCGACGTCCGCGGCGTGTACGTCGCGGGCGAGGCGACCGGGGTGGGCGGTGCCTCCCTCGCGCTCGCCGAAGGGGAGCTGGCCGGCCTGGCCGCAGGCCGCGACAGCGGCCGCGCGGTGCCCGACGTCCGGGTCCGGCGGCTGCAGCGGCGGATCGGGCGGGCGCGGAGGTTCGCCACTGCGATGCATCGTGCGCACCCGGTGCCGGCCGGGTGGCAGGAGTGGCTGCGGCCGAGCACGACGGTGTGCCGGTGCGAGGAGGTCTCGGTGGCCGATCTGTGCGAGGCACGGGACCTGCTCGGCGCCGCCGACGCCCGCACCATGAAGCTGCTGGCGCGTCCCGGGATGGGGTGGTGCCAGGGCCGGGTGTGTGGCTTCGCGACGGCCAAGCTGGCGACGCCGCCCGGAGAGCGGCTCGCCCCCGGCGACCTGGTGCCGACGGCCAAGCGTGCCCTCGCCGCCCCGGTCCTGCTCGGTGCGCTGGCCGCCGGCGACGACACGGCGGAGGCGGTGTCGACCTGAGCAGGTGCCGCCGCGGCGGGCGGCCTCTACGATCGATCATCCCGGTGAGCAGGAGGCCACGGTGGTGACGGAGAACATCACGAACATCCGGCAGTTCGAGAAGGTCAACCTGCGGGAGCGGGTGACCCGGGCGCTGCGGGCTGCGATCGTCTCCGGCGAGCTGGAGGCGGGCGAGGTCTACTCCGCCCCGACCCTCGGCGCGAAGTTCGGCGTCTCGGCGACGCCGGTCCGCGAGGCCATGCTGGACCTGGCGCGCGAGAACCTGGTGACCACGGTGCCCAACAAGGGCTACCGGGTCACCACGATGGACGAGGCGGACCTGGACGACATCACCGAGCTCCGCCTGCTCATCGAGCCGCCGCTGGCCGCGCAGGTCACACCGGTCGTGCCGGCCGAGGACCTCACCGAGCTGCGCGAGATGGCGCAGGTGATCGTGGCGGGCGCGCTCGAGGGGGACCTCGTCGCCTACACCGAGGCCGACCGTGCCTTCCACATGCGGCTGCTGGCCTACGCCGACAACCGGCGGGCGAGCGCACTGATCTCGGACCTGCGGGCCCACACCCGGCTCTACGGCCTCGCGTCGCTCCACGAGCGGGGCGAGCTCGAGGAGTCCGCGCGTGAGCACGACGCGATCCTGGACGCCATCGAGGCGCGCGACGCCCCGGAGGTCGAGCGGCTGACCCGGGAGCACATCAGCCAGACCCGGGGCCGCTGGGCGCATCCCGACCACGACGGCTGAGCTCGCGCCGTCGGGTGCGCACTCCGGGTGGTTTCGAGGCTCGCTGGCGCTCGCACCTCAACCACCGTGGCGGCTCGCTGGCGCTCGCACCTCAACCACCGTGGCGGATCGCTGGCGCTCGCACCTCAACCACCGTGGCGGCTCGCCGGGGCTCGCACCTCGAGCGACGTTGCTGGTGACCGTGACGCCCGATGCCCGCGCGCCGCCGGAACGCGTTCTCGATACGCTCCCGGCATGGAACTCACCGGATCATCCGCCATCGTCACGGGCGCCGCGTCGGGCATCGGCGCCGCGGTCGCCCGCCAGCTCGCCGCCCGGGGCGCGACCGTGGTCGTCGCCGACCTCCAGGCCGACAAGGGCGAGGCCCTCGCCGAGGAGATCAAGGGCGTCTTCGCCCCGGTCGACGTCACCAACACCGAGCAGATCGCCGGCGCGGTCGAGGCCGCCGCCGAGATCGCCCCGCTCCGCGCGGTGGTCAACTCCGCTGGCATCGGCTGGGCCCAGCGCACCATCGGCCGCGACGGCACCCTGGAGTCGGCCCACGACCTCGGTGCCTTCAAGAAGGTCGTCGAGATCAACCTGATCGGCACCTTCGACATGGTCCGCCAGGCCGCGACCGCGATGAGCACCAACGAGGCCGACGCCGACGGCTGCAAGGGCGCGATCGTCAACCTGGCGAGCGTGGCCGCCTTCGACGGCCAGATCGGCCAGGCGTCGTACTCCGCGTCGAAGGGCGGCGTGGTCGGCATGACCCTGCCGGTCGCGCGAGACCTCTCCGCGGCCGGCATCCGGCTCAACACCGTCGCCCCCGGGCTGATCGACACCCCGATCTACGGCGAGGGCGAGCAGGCGGACGCGTTCAAGGCCAAGCTGGGCGAGAGCGTGCTCTTCCCGAAGCGCCTCGGCGTGCCGGACGAGCTCGCCTCGATGGTGCTGGAGTGCCTCACCAACTCCTACATGAACGGCGAGGTGATCCGGGTCGACGGCGGCATCCGGATGCCTCCGAAGTGACGCCGGGTCACCCCTGGCACATCGTGGCGCCGTAGGGGCCGCTGGTCGAGCGGCGCTCGGTCACCCGTCCGTCCACGCTGACGACGCAGGTGATCGGGGCGCCGCTCGGCCCCGCCTGGAGGAACACCCGGGCGTAGTCGGGGTTGCCGTAGACGGTGGTCCGCACGCCCCAGCTGGTGCCGACGCCGCGGTAGATGCGCTCCTTGTGCTGCTCGCTGGTCGGCACCTGGAGCCCGATGGTGCGGATCGGCTCCGAGGAGCTGACCGAGACCCGCAGCGTGAAGGTCCGCATCCGGACGTCGAGACCGTCACCGCGCAGCCCGGGTGGCAGCTCTCCGTTGCCGGCCCACCCGGCACCGGCCGCGACATCGGTGGCCTCGGCCGTGGCGGCGGTGCGCTGCTGCTTCTTCCGCCGCTTCGGTCGTTCCGGCTCGGTGGTCGTCGGCTCCTGGGCCGTGGAGCGGTCGGTGGCCCGCTCGGTGTCGTCGTCGCGGGAGCCGACGTACCACGCCAGCAGCGACCCGACGACGACCACGACGACGAGCCCGGCGAGCCACGCCGACTCGCGATGCCTCACCAGTCCCATGCGGTGCTCAACGAGGCTCACTGACGCCGGTTACCGCCAGGTGACGTGACCCACGGGGGCGTCGGCCGGCCCGGCCCAACCGTTCACCGACACGTCCCACCCTCCTCACGCGGCGGTCGTCGGGCACCGCGACGCTCGCCAGCGTGGCGCTGTTCTCGGCTGATCCGTCCGCACCCCGGCCGCCGTCGGGCACCTCGCGCATCGCCGAGCTCCGGCTGCGCCGGCGCGGTGCCCTGGTCGGCGGCCTGTCGGTGGGGGCGATCCCCGCCTTCGCGATGCTCCCCGGCGCGCCGACGCTGGTGCCGCGCCGGCCCGACCTGACCTCGGGCGTCCGCAGCGGTGAGGTCACCACGGACTCGGCGGTGGTCTGGTCGCGGGCGGCCGAGCCCGGCCGGATGATGGTGCAGCTCGGCACCGGCACGCGGCGACGCACGGTGCGCGGGCCGTGGGCAGGCGCCGCCACCGACCGCACCGCCCGGGTGCAGCTGTCCGGTCTCGGCCCCGGCCGGGAGTACGACGCCACCGTGTGGTTCGAGTCGCCCGACGGCTCGCGCAGCGCACCGCTCGCCCTCCGGTTCCGGACGGCACCGATCCACGCGGCACGCCAGTCGGTCGTGTGGTCGGGCGACACCTGCGGCCAGGGCTGGGGGATCGACCGGCTCCGCGGCGGGCTGACGACGTACCGTGCCATGCTCGACCTCCGGCCTGACCTCTTCCTCCACTGCGGCGACACCATCTATGCCGACGAGGAGATCCCGGAGACCCGGCGGGTCGACGACGGGACGCTGTGGCGCAACGAGGTGACCGCGGAGGTGGTGACCGTGGCGGAGACCCTGGGGGAGTTCCGCGGGCGGCACCGCTACCCGCTGCGCGACGACAACGTGCGTGCGTTCCATGCGCAGGTGCCGACCGTCGCGCAGTGGGACGACCACGAGACGGCGAACAACTGGTGGCCCGGCGAGCTGCTCGACGACGACCGCTACAGCGAGCGGCGCGCCGACGTGCTCGCGCTCCGCGGCCGTCGGGCGTGGCAGGAGTACCAGCCGGTGCCGGTACGACGGCTGGTGCCGCGCAACGGCTCGGGGTTCGCGCCGGTGCGCCTCTACCGCAAGGTCCCGCGGGGTCAGCACCTCGACCTCTTCTGCCTGGACATGCGCAGCTTCCGCGGGCCCAACCCCGACCACGACCCCCGTGTCGCCGCAGCGCGGGGCGAGGCCGGGATCCTCGGTCCGCGCCAGGAGCGGTGGCTGGTCGACGCCCTGCGCCGGTCGAACGCCACCTGGAAGGTGATCTCGGCGGACATGCCGCTCTCCGCACCGACCCGGTGGAAGGACGATCTCGACAGCGTCGCCAACCAGGACGACGGTCCGCCGCTGGGACGGGAGCCGGAGATCGCACGGGTGCTGTCGGCGATCAGGCGCCACCGGGTGCGCAACGTGGTCTGGGTGACCGCCGACGTGCACTACACCGCTGCCCACCACTACAGCCCCGAGCGGGCGAGCTTCACCGACTTCGACCCGTTCTGGGAGTTCGTCTCCGGTCCGGTGGCGTCCTCGCCGTTCCGGGTCAAGGACGACGAGCTCGACGGCACGTTCGGGCCGCGGGTGGCGTTCTCGCGCGGCGAGAGCTCGCAGCGGCTCGACATCACGCCCGAGCCGGCCAACCAGTACTTCGGGCATCTCGACATCGCCGCCTCGGGCGAGCTGACCGTCACGCTCCACAACGGCGCGAGCGAGGTGCTCTGGCGCCGGACGATGGAGCCGGACGAGCGCCCTGGCCCAGCGTGATCAACCACGCCGGCCGAGCTCGTCCTCCAACGGCGCCGACCGTACGGTGACGGCGCCGGCGGTCCCGATCACGCCGGCGAGTCCGACCAGCACCAGGACCGGCACGGTCCACCCACCGGTCGCCTCGCGCAGGATCCCGGCGCCGAAGGTGCCGAGCGCCGCGACGCCGTAGCCGACGCCCTGGGTGAAGGCCGAGAGCTGCGCACTGCCGTCCCCCGTCCGCGAGCGCAGTCCGATCATCGCCAGGCACCAGGTGAAGGAGCTGCCGCCGACGCCCAGCAGCAGCGCCCATGCCCAGCCGTGCAGCACGTGCGGAGCGACCAGGAGGCCGGTCCATCCGGCGATGGTGAGCGCGGCGAGCCCGATCGGCAGGGTCACCCGGCCGGAGGTGGCACGGATGAGGGCCGGCAGCAGCAGCGTGGCGGGGATCCCGACCCCGGTGAGCACCGCGAGCAGCGCGCCCGCATGGGCGGCGCCGACCCCCTCGGCGGCGAGGATGTCGCCCCAGTAGCCGAACTGCACGTAGGCCTGGGTCGACTGGGCGCCGAAGCAGATCGCCATCGTCCAGCCCAGCCGCGTCGAGGCGACGGCGCGCAGCGGCAGCCGGGAGGCATGGGCCACGGGTGCCGACGCGGGCCGGTCGCCGACCACGGTCGGTAGCCAGAGGACCAGGCCGAGCATCGGCAGCAGTGCCCAGGCGCCGAGCGCGACCCGCCAGCTGTCGAAGGCGTGCGCGATCGGTGCGGTGAGCGCCGCAGCGACCGACGCGCCGCCCATCAGCGCGGCACCGTAGAGCGCGCTGACCAGCGACACCCGGTGGGGGAAGTGCTTCTTCGCCAGCGGAGGCAGCACCACGTTGCCGAGTGCGGCGCCGGCCATCGCGACCGTCGTGGCGGCGAGGAACCCGGTGGTGGACGTGCTGACCGCCCGGAGCGCGAGCCCGATCGCGATGGCCGCGAGCAGCAGCACGGTCGCGCGGTGCACGCCGATCCGCAGGATGACCGCCCCTGCGCCGACCCCGACCACCGCGAAGCACAGCACCGGCAGCGTGGTGAGCAGGCCCACCGTCGCCGGCCCCAGGCCGAGCTCGGTCCGCAGGTCGGGGAGCAGCACGCCGATGCTCACCACGCCGGCCCGCAGGCAGCCGGCGAGCACCACGAGGGCCACTCCGAGCATCGCCGCGGCGACCAGGTGGGCCCGCTGCGGGCGTCGTACGTCGGTGGTCACCGGCAGAGTCTGCCGCCGGGCGGTCGGCGTAAACGAATCGCCATCCGCCCGCTGCCGACCTACCCTGGAGGGCAGACATGACGAACGCACGCGACTTCTCCCTCGACACCGAGCTGTCCCAGACCGAGGGCTGGGACGACGACGACTTCGAGTCCGGCTACGCCGACGCGGAGCCGGACCCGTCGCCCGCCGAGGCACTCAGCACCGGCGACCTGGACCTCGCCGCCCGCCACGAGCTGCGCCGCGTCGCGGCGCTCCGCACCGACCTCGAGGACATCACCGAGGTCGAGTACCGCCAGCTCCGGCTGGAGCGGGTGGTCCTGGTCGGGGTCTGGACCGACGGCACCGTCCAGGACGCCGAGAACTCCCTGGCCGAGCTCGCCCTGCTGGCCGAGACCGCCGGCTCGGAGATCCTCGAGGCGCTCTACCAGCGGCGGCCCACGCCCGACCCGGCGACGTTCGTCGGACGCGGCAAGGTCGAGGAGCTGCGCGAGATCGTGCAGGCCACCGGGGCCGACACGGTGATCTGCGACGGTGAGCTCGCTCCCTCGCAGCTGAGGAACCTCGAGGACCGCG
>CAZJDU010000016.1:0-43555 GCA_964544855.1 uncultured Nocardioides sp. | reverse complement strand
TGGTCGTCGCTGGCATCGGGCTGTATGAGGTCGCGTACAACTGGCTCACGGAGCGACAGCGGCGCTGACGCCCGACATCGCAACCGGCCATCGGATGACCTAACCGGCGGGATTCCTCAGTGGTCCAGCTCAGGTCCTGCGGTATCGCCGGTCTGTAGCGGAGGGAGCGTGCCGCCCGCACCGCCACGTCGCTTGATGGCGCGTACGGCGCCCCTCGGTGACACCAGGCCGAAGCCGCCCCCGGTGTCTCTGCTCAGCATCCGCGTCCCTCGCTCGCGCAACGCAGCAGCACGACGTGCGCCGATGATCGGCCCCACTTCGAGCAGACCAGGTGAACCGAGCAGCCGCCACAGAACACGACGCTCCTGATGGGTCAGGCCGGGATGGAATGTATGACGCTCCCTCGCGATGGGCCATTGCGAGTGCACCCGGTCGGTCAGCTGGAACGCACCACCGCCGTCAGGCAGCGTCATCGCTGCCGGACGCCCGGGCGGGTTGTCGATCAAGACGTTGGCGTCGTGACGATCCGGGTTGCCGGCCAGTTCATCGAAGAAGGCCGCTTCAGCCCAGCCCCGAGGACGTGGGACGCCTGCTCCGGGGAAGCCGGTCTGGCCGGCGCGCCACAGTTGCACGCTGCCGAGCTGTCCACGGACCGCTCTCAGCACCGTCGCCGGAACCAACGACCGCCATGGATCGCCGAGCCGATAGGCGAGTTGCCGAGTCCCGAGCTCATTGAGCACGCCCAGCTCCGGGTCGAACTCGTGACTCGACGTGAAGTGGGCACGGCGAGGTACATCGGGCGGGAGTACGGTCGGTTTGAAAATGCCTTGGACACCGCTGTCGAGCGTGACGCGCGAAGGGAACGCCACGCCGCCGTAGGGCAGGTCCTGGTCCCTGACGCCGCCATCGGCTTGCGGCAGCAGGTGGATGTCTACGACATGACCGGAGAGTAACGCGGACTCACCGCTGTCTGGTGACTCCCGTACCCGCTGTACCTGTGCGGCCAGCGCAGCCTCGAACTGGAGCCGGACGGCACCAGTGGACACCGACGAGAGATCAGGCGGTGAGTCACCGCTCATTGGTCCCGCACGTCGGGAAACATCCCGGGCGGCGGCGCCTGGTAAGGGAGTGGCTCGCCCAGCTCGGAGGTGTCGGTCGATCGGCCGAACGGGCCGTAGTCCGATAGCAGGATGTTCATGTGGTAGTCGGCGTGGTCCCGGATCCACACGCTCATCCCGGTAGCGGGGTCGAGGCGCAGGTTCTCCCACGCCCGCCACATGCCCTCCAGCCGCAGCGTGGCCTCGGGGTAGCGCCACCAGTCGGCGGCCCAGCGGAACGGGCTGCGATCGCCCACCCGACGACGGAAGACCGGAACGACCATGCCACGCACGAACTCGTCGACCGATCCGAAGTAGAGCCGCGGCAGCTCGTCCTCGCCCGTCGTCGCGGGTTGTGCAGCCGCATCGGACCCATTCACCGACTCCAGCTCGTTCAGTCGGTTCAGCACCTCTTCTTCGAGGTCGCGTGGCGTCATGACACTCTCCGCGTGGTTGTTGGTGGCCGGTGCGGACCCAGCCTGCCGGGAGTCGTGGTGCGCGCCAACGCCCACCAGTTGAACGGGATGCTCGCGGGACTGGCGATGAGCGCTGCTCACCGTCCGTGGGAACCGTCGACAGCGGCAGCGACGCGCGAGGACGCGTGTCCCACACGGGGTGCTCGAGGCATGACCTGGGCGCCCGTGTGGTCGCGTCGATGGGTCTGCAGACTGACCAGATATCCGAGATCTCGACAGAGGGAGACGAAAAATCCCATGCTTGCGGAGGGGGATAGCGTCCCGGGCCCGGAGAGTGGATCGGTGACCAGCCTCGGGCCGAGTTCGTTCTGGTCGATCTCCCTGGAGTACCGGAGGAAACGCGAGCCCGCGCACACGTCGTCGGGAGCCTCGGTGAGGATGCCGACGACTCGGTCGTAGCGATGCCCCCGGGCTTCTGCCTGCCGGAGCTCGTCCAGGACCGTCCTCGCGGCTGCGCGGTTCGTCATCGTACCGTCGACGACCGTGCTGTAGCCGACCGCGATGGTGTCGCGGCGGTGACGGTCCCGCACGATGGTCGCCGCTGGATACAGGAAAGGTGCCGCCTCGAGCGGCATCAGTGCGCCGCCCGGAAGCTGCACGTTCTTCAGTTCGGTGAGGTAGGGACGACGACCTTGGCTGCGGTCGCCGTCCAGCAGCTTCTGCACCATGCGCTCGACGATGTCGTCCGTGCTGATGCGGCAGTACGACGCGGCACCGGGCAGGCTCGCCAGCGTCGTCGACTTACCGGACCCGGGCCTACCTGCGGTGACGACCAGGACGCGGTCGCCGGTCTGGTGCCGTGCGACCTCCTCCGCCTCGGCGCGAAGCTCGAGTTGGAGCTCACGGCCGATCGCTACCCATACCGGGTCCCCTGGCTGGGGAAGATCCACATGGTCCCGTGCGGACGGGCGGTGCGGATCGAGCCGGAAGCCCGGGCTGAACAGCACCATGAGTGCTGCATGGCGCTTGCGCTTGGTCTGGTCGTCCACTGCTGTCAGACGCCGTCCGGGTCGATGCACGACCCGACGTACTTACCTTCGCGATAGATCGGCCACTCCATCTCGCGGCGAGTGACGCGGCCGAAGACGCCGTCGGCCTCGATGTGGAGCCGATACTGCTGGATCCGTCGGACCGCCTCGAACGTCGCCCAGCCGTAGATGCCGTCGGCGCCGCCGCTCTCTCTGACCAGGTCGGCAGCCGAGGTGTCCGGGTAGCACCACAGGATCGCCCGCTGCAGGGCCTTGACGGCGCTCGCCGACCCCTGGTGGTAGCCCATGTAGCAGTTGAATCCGGCGCCGCCGTGGGCCGGGATCACGAAGTGGTAGCGCGCCCAGGTGGGCTTGATGACCGTGGTGCACACCCCATCCGCAGCGTGGGCCGGCTGACTCGTCATCAACGTGAGCGGCAGCATGCTGAGGGTCAGGGCGAGGATCGCGAGCAGCGCGCGGAGGGCGCGAGAGAAGGAACGCATGGGAGCACCTGCTTCCGGTGGGTGGTGGAGAGACCTCGGTGTGGGAGTCAGTCTCCGGCCACCACGGCGGTGCTCAACTGCCGACGTCGCGACCCCCGTGCGGCGGTCCGGAGTGGCGCGCCGATGGTCGGATCACGAGCAGCGTGAACTCGCGGCGTACCGACCGGTGCTCGGCATCACCCTCGTAGGTCACCGCGATCGTGTGCGACCCGGCGGACAGGCCAGGCAGCCGCATCCTGGCGACGCCGACACGGTTGAGCGTCGCGGACGTGAGCGTCCTGCCGCCCTCGGTGGCGATGACGTCGCCGCGGGGCCTGGTGCCCGTTCCGCGGACCCGCACGACCAGGTGGGTCGGCTTGCCAGCGCGTGCCTTGGCCGGCCGGAGGATGCGCACGGTCGGCGTGACCTTCTCCTCGCACACCGTGACCCTCACGTCGTCGAGGTACCACCCGTCGTTGCCGTTGCAGCCGTCGCGTCCGAAGTCGAAGCGGAACCGCACCGAGTCGCCCGGGTCGGCGATCGCGTCGAGATCGATGAGCGACGTCCCCCACGAGCCGCCACCCTCGCCCTGGTCGGTACCGCTGAAGGCGACCTGACCCGCCAGCGGATTGGTGTTGCCCTGCTCGAGTGGGGCGAGCGCTGCGCCGGGGGCGTTGAAGTGATACGCGCCGCCCGACACGAGCTCGAACGGCCCGTCGTCGACAGATACCTTGACGTTGCCGCCGTCCCAGGTCGCCTCGGTCGCCACGTAGTGGTCGAAGGACAGCGTCGGGCTGGCGCCGTCGGGTACGACGATCGCGGGGCTGGTGAGGCCGTCGCGCGACGACTCGTCGTCGGCGTCACCCTGGCAGCTGCCGGTGGCAGGGTCGGCGGCGTAGGCCATGGTCGACGCAGGTCGCTCGCCGCCGTGCGCGCCGGAGACCGGAGGCTGTTCGGTCGTGGTCACCCACGGGTGGTGCACCTGGCCGGCGTACGGCTCGGTCGGGTGGGAGAACAGCTCGTGGTCGAGCGTCCAGTCGTCGAGGCCGTTCTCGAAGTCCTCCGCCCAGACGGTGGTGGTCCGGTAGTCCTCACCGCAGACTGCCGGGGTCTCCTTGTCGAGCACGGGCTGGAAGTCGCACTGCACCGGCTCCGACTCGAGCTCGGTCGCCCGGGTCGCCGCCGCCACCGCGGAGCAGTCGGCGTCGGTGATCGGCGGGAGCGGCTCGGGGGTCGCCTCGCTGCCGCCGGTCGGGCTGTCGCCGATCGTCAGCCGATGCAGGCCGGTGGTGCCGACCAGATCGGTGCACGACTGGACCAGGGCTCGTGCCAGGTCCGGAAACCGTGAGGTCGGGGTGAGATAGCTGGTCTGGGCGTGCCAGACGATGTTGGCCGCCTTGTCGAGGCCGATGCCGGGGATCGTGTCGCCGTCGACGGTGTCGCCGTCGACGAGGAGTGCGTACGTGCGGTTCACGACGCCCGAGTTGTGGTGGACGCCGCCGTTGTCGGCCTCGGTGCAGCGATACTCCTCGTCGGACACCTTGCCGGGGTCGCCGTAGCAGGTGGGGTGCCACATGTCGCGCGCGGCGGGGGCCGAGGTGTCCTCGGCGATCACCCACCGGCCGCTCGGGTCGGTATGGGGTGCTTTCCGCCACGGGTCCAGCACGAGTGTTCCCCATCCGGTCTCCGTGATCGCGTCCCTCGAGCCGGTGTCGATCCGGAAGGAGGGGAGGGTGAAGTCGTGGCGGTCCATCGGAAAGGGGTAGTGGATCTCCGGGTGGGTGCCCGAGATGAAGCCGACGGCACCCGCCTCGATCGCGTGGCGCTCCTGGACGTCGTGCCGGCACACGGGGTCCTCGTTGGGGAGGACCTGGTCGAGGAGCACCCAGTTGCCGGCCACCTCATCGGCGTTCACCAACGGTGAGCACCCCCGCTGTGTGCCGTCCTCGTCGCGACCGACCACGACCGTGATCTCGCCGGCCGGTAGCTCGGGAGCGTCCTGGTTGGCCACCACGGCGAGGCACTCCGCTTCGACGGGAGCGGTCATCGTGACGTTGACGAACGGATAGCCACCCGTGGTCGAGCAGAGCTCGTCGTCACTGGAGCGCCGCGGGGTCGGGGCTTCGTGCGGGATCGTCGAGATCAGGTCGACGGTCTCGCCCCAGATGTCGGACAGCCCTTCGTTGATCGCGCCGCTCTGCCACTGGTAGAGCAGGCCCGCGGTGTGCTGAGTGTAGGCGTGCGCCCATTCGTGTGCGGCGATGTCGTCGGTGGCGAGGCCCGCGCAGAACAGGGTCGCGGACCCGGTCCACAAGGCATCGAGGCAGAACGTGGCGGGGTCGTGGACGATGGTGCGCATGGGTGCCCCCGCGCCGTCGTAGGAGTCACGACCGAACGTGTTCGCGAACAGCCAGTAGGTTCGTCCTGCGGCCTGCACGGCGGTCTGCTGGTCCTCACTGAGCGTGCCGGGATGCCGCCCCGAGCGCACCGGCCAGTCGTCGCCCTCCTGCCACACCACCTCGGCTGCCTCGGCTTCGTCTGCGTAGAGCTGGATGACCTCCCGATCGGGCTCGAGATGTCCGACGGTCGAGTAGCGGTTCACCGGCTTGCCGGTCCGGGCGTCCAGGATGACGGTCTCGCGCACCGTGCGGTCGTTGGCGACGTCGACCACCCAGGCCAGGACGCTCTCGCCCGCCACGCCCTGCAGCACGCCCAGGCGGTAGATCATCAGCTCCGCCCGCACGACCTCGACTCCGGCAGTGAGGTCCTGCGGAAGCCGGCCCGTGGTGCCGGCCGGACGCGCCCGGACCAGCCCGAGCGCCTTCTTGGCGGCCTGCGTCTCGTCCAACTGCGGCGTGATGTCCAGGCCGAGGTCGGGAGCGACGTACCCGTTGACCGAGGTGAGGTCCCCGTCGTTGTCAAGGTGTGCTCGCAGTTTCGCTCCGAAGACCGGGATCCCTCGATGGGTCTGCTCGAAGTCGACGGTCCACCCGGCCGGCGTGCGAGTGACCGCGTCGCGCCGCAGCTGGTCGGCGGTGGCGCCGAAGACCGGCGCGTAGGTGTCGACGTACGCCGAAGCCTTCGCCTCGACCGTGCTGGCTGTCGTCCTGGCCGACCTGGCGGTCGGGCGTGGCGAGAGGTCGCCCCTCGTGCTGACGAAGTCGATCGCGCCCGTGGCCGGATCCTCGCTCAGCGTGACCGCGCGGTCGGCCTCCTCGCGCAGCTGCTCGACGAGCGACAGGTCAGGCCGGGCCGCCGCCTCGACGACCACCGGGCCGATCGGTGGCACGGCCAGACCGATCGCGATGAGAAGGATGACGACAGCACGCCTGGCACGGATCATGGGAGCTCCTGCTTCGTCGGATGGTGTCCCGAACCGTAGGGCACCTGATGCTCCGCCGATACTCCTGCGCAGTTGAACGTTCGCAGTCGAACGGCAACGGCCCGTTCGAGCGGATCCGCCGACCTGGCTCCGCCGATCGCCCGGTCGGCAGTTGAGCGGCTGGCGGTCGTCCCGGCGGGCCGTTGCCGGGAAGGCACCGGCCGACCGAGGATGCGGTTGGGACGCGACCCGTACGGGAGAGAGGGGCCACGTGATGGCGATGGTGCCGGAGACCGGGGGAGGAACAGGCGGTCACGTAGCGGCAGCGGCGTCGGGCGGGATACCGACGTGGATCGACCCCGTGCCGCCGCTCTATCCGGAACAGAGCCTGGTGCACCGGCCACCCGAGAAGATCGTCACGCTCGTCTACGGCCCGCCGGGCGCAGGAAAGACCAACCTTCTCGAGGAGTATGCGCGCAGCGGTCGGCGCAGTGACCGACGCCGCGTCGTGTTCTCGGTGAGTGATCGCAGTGTCCGGCTTCCCAAGGACGAGCTTGCGGGTCAGATCGACGCCTTTCTGCGGCGCCACTCGGTCGACCGACGAGGGTTGCTGCCGCTGACTGACCCAACACGCGACCAGGCGCTGCAGAACTGGGTCGGGCCGGGATACAGCGAGCACGGCGCGATGCTGTGGGGAGACGTGCCGGGATTGCCCCTCGCCCCGTTCGTCCAGGGCGCACGCGAGCGCCGCGTCGCGCACCCGGACACTTCCCTACCTGAGATCGTCAGGATCCTCGGCGAGATGGCGACCGACTGGGATCTCGAGTTCGCCATTGTGGTCGATGGCCTGGACTTCACGACGTCGGCCTTCATGAACGAGATCGTGGCCTTGTCGCGGCACGACAAGACCGCCGGGCTCAACGAGCACTCGAAGCTGCGAGACCTTGCCGTTCGGTTCATCGGGGCCGGCGGCCCGCAGCTGCCGAAGCGGTTCGGCAACCAGGGCGGCAACATGGCCAACGTGGACGATCGGTCATTGGGGACGGCCACCGACGCCGCGTTGAGCAAGCAGCTCGACCGCCTGAGCGGTCGGCATGGCCACCATGTCGAGGATCCGGCGAGGGCCGCGATTCTCGCGGCTGCAGGAGGCAACCGCGGCCGACTGGACAAAATCATGGACGAGGTGGCTGTCACGCGGCCCGCGGTGGTCACTGCCGCACTTGTGCAGCAGGCGAGGGACCGCCTCTCGAGGCGCAGCCGAGCCACGTTCGCCGCACGCTGGGGCGGTCTGCTCAGGTCGGACCATGCTGAGGCGGCGCTACTGCGGGCTATCGCCAGCCGGCCAGGCGGGCTGCCGATCTGGAATCGAGCGCCGGAACTGTGGGGCGACCCGACCACGAACGCGGCGTGGCGGGAGGCGAAGTCGGAGCTGGAGATGCGGGGCCTGATCCACTATGACGGAGGGAGCTTCGTGCTCAGCGATCCGCTGTTCGCCGACTGGATCCGTGACGAAGTCCTGCACACCGGGCCTGAGGTCACGCTCGCGCGGACCGCTCCGGCGCACCGTGCGTTCCTGGATCAGGTCAGGTCAGCCGGACCAGCTGGCCTCGAGGTGTCGGTCGACCCGAATGAGACTGCGTCGGTACAGTCCTTGTTCGAGAGCGACGCGTTGACTCACGTCGTCCAGTTGGAGAGCCGTGGCCTTGTCGACGTCCAGTTCGCCTCGCCGGGACGGCGCAGGATCGTGGCCACGTCGAACGCTGGTGATCGCGTCGACGATCCGCCGCGGATTCCCACCGGCCACGGCGGGGTTGCGTTGGTGGGCCCGGACGGACAGCACAAGATGCGGGCCCTCGAGGAGCACGGCGCAGCGGCGCGCGACGATGGTGCGCTCTGGCTGAACTTGGCACCCAAACCCGATGTGGGCCTGCCTGTGCTGCTGAAGAGCGAGTTGGACAAGGCGGACGCCTGGCTGGTCGCCGAGCGCGGGCCAATCGCCCGGACTGACGTTGATCTGCCCCGACTCGACCATCTGAAGAAGCGACTGGCGTCCGGGGCATCCGAGGAGCGGGTGCGCCGCCTGGGCCTACGATTCTTCCTCGGTCGCATCGCACGAACCCGTGAGCGGTACCACCAGGACCTCGCCGAAGGAAACGTCACGTCCCTGGCCGTGCTGGAGTTCCTCGGAGATCGCGCTCGTGAGATGGGATCCAAGGTCGTGCTGAGCTATCCGGGCCTGAGCGTTGCCGACAAGCCCTTCCTCGCCGAGATCGTCGAGCAGCGACGGTTCGTGGCGGCACGCGGCCTACCGATCCAGATCGTGATCGCGGGGGATACCGACCTGCTGACGGACTTGCAGGAGGCGAGTCATCAGCAGGGAGCCGATCCCATCGATCTGTTCCCCGTGGTCGAGTTCGCGCCCCACTCGGTGCACCAGCTCATCGACCGTCTCGATCAGGCCCTGGCCTCCTGCGGTCGCACGATCACCGACGACCTTGCGCAGGTCGCGGCCCGCGCGTCCGACGGCAGTCCGGCAACCCTCGACGCCATCGTGACGGCCCTCAGCGCTGGCACTGCCGATGGCAGGGCGGTCCACGATGCGGAGCTCGATGCGGCGATCCAGCACGTCCACGACGGCCGGCGGCGGGAGGCGAAGGAGCGGTACGACGCGATGCCGGGTTCGGCGCAGCAGCTCCTCGACGACGTGGCCAGGCAGGGCGACAGGGGACTCGCCAGAAGCGACGACGGCGGTGGCGGGCTCGACAGGGACTGGGACAGGCTGATCGCGAGCGAGCTGGTGGTCGAGGAGCGCCCGCTGGGGCAGCTTCCCCGACTGCGAGCGATCGGACCGCTGCGCCGCCTGCTGGAGCGCGATGCCCACCTCCGGCCCGACCCTTTCGCCGCTGACTGGCAGCGCTGCGACCACGACCAGCGGTTGGTGCTGCTGGAGCTTCATGGCGCGGGGGAGGGCGGCGTGACGGTCCGTCACGGCTCGGGTCGGTCGCGGGTTCTGGAGGCGCTCGAGCGGCGGGGCTTGGTGTCGATCACCGACGAGGTCGTCGGACGCGTCCCACGTGGTGCGGACGCGGCCCGGGCCGGCGTCACCGGTCAGGGCCTCTCGCGGACCGCGACACTGGTCCATGGCCTCGGCGCATGGCTCGACGACAATCACCAGCGGGCAGGGGAGGCCTACCGGGCGGCGTTCGGTCAGCTATCGCCGGCGCCAGCCGTCGGCGCGAGCGGCATCGACAGCAGGCGATCGGTCGGCGATCCTCCGCGCGATGTCTGGCAGCCCCCCGTACCCGGGCTGGGTGGTTCCTACGGCGGGCTCGGCGCCGGCAGCGGATTCTGAGCGCCCTCTCGTCGGTTCGACCCAGGGCTGCGGTGGACGATGTTCGCCGAACGATCAGCGGTGGGACTCGGCTGGTCGGCGTTGTGCTGCGGCCGGCGCGGTTCGCATCCGATCGCCGATCTCCAGACCCAACCGTCCGGCGGCTCCGCTGGGCAGTTCGAGCAGCAGCGTGGCCGGCTCGGCGTTGGTGTAGACGGGCAGGTCGGCGTCGGCGACCGAAGCGCCGGGGGCCGGCACCCGAGGCTCGATATCGACGATGGTCGGGCCGTCGAGCCACACCAGGTCGATATCGAAGCTCATGCCCTTCATCCACACGGGGATCTCGCCGTCGAGGCCGGGCACGAACAGCATCCCGTCGCTGCCGACCGCGTCACGCCCACCGAGGCCCTGGCGCGTCGACCCTGGGGTGTTGACCACCTCGACCATCAGGTCGTGGCCACCGACCGTCACGTCCACCTTCGACCGGTCCTCGACGTCGGCCAGGCGCGCGGCCAGCGGGTCGCTCATCGGCGGTGACGGTGTCGAGGCCTCGGACTGCGCGGCTCCCATGGATCGATCGGGTTCTCCGGCGCATCCGCTGATCGCCACGACGGCGAGGATGACGGCGGCCACGCTGGTGTGACGCGACCGGACTCGGATCCGCATGACGTCCAACGTAGGAGCGACCGGGTCGTCCGCGGTTGAACGTTCGTTGTCTCCGTGCCCGGGGGTGGCGAACGCTTCCTCGTGTCCCGAACCCCTCGTTGAAAGGACCGTCAATGTCCCTCCGTCTTCTCCGCGACGCGGCCGCCGGCTGCGTTCTTGCCGCCGGCGTGGTCGTCGCCACCGCCGGCGTGAGCTCCGCGCAGCTGGTCGCCGCGATGCCTGGCGCTGATGCGTCGGTCAAGGACCAGATCGCCCAGGCCAGCACCGACCAGATCATCTACGGTCCACACGACCAGATCGAGGTCGGCTTCGGGCCCGAGGAGTCGGGGGTGACGTCGTACCTGTCCGTGGCCGTCTCCGGGGTGGCCCGGCTCTGATCGCACAACCATCCGAGCTCTCCGACCGCCCGGAGGCCGTCGGATCCTGCGAGAGCGCGGTCGTCCCGGCCGCGCTCTCGTGCGTCCGGCGCGGCGTCACGTCCCCGCGCAGCCGCGAGTCGCACCCTGCGACCCGGTGTCGTCCACGACGGCGCGGACGTCGACGCAGAGCCGTGAGCCGGCGTACGGCAGTAGCAGCCGGGGGCGGGCCACCCGGCCGGCGCGCCCGTCGCTCGACGTCCACCGATAGCCGTCGGCGCCGACAACCGGGGACCACGTGAACTCCACTCGGTCTCCCGTGACCCGGGCGGCGACCGCCATCGGTGCCGAAGGCGCGGTCACCACGCCGGGTACGTCGACCTCGACCGGGTCCGAGGTCACCGGCTTCGGCCCGTCGTCGCCCGTGCCCAGCCGGACCCGGTCGCCGGCAGCCGCCAGCGCCACGACTGTCGCGACGGCGGCGATCACCAGCACCATCCATCGCCACCGGTCCGTCGCACCGTCGTCGCCGGCCTCGGCCGCGTCCCACGGGCCTGACGACCGGCGCTGCGGTGGAGGGGCGGTGTCCGCCGGGGCTTGGGCGGGCACCCGAGTCGTTCCCCTCCGCACGGTCGGCGACGGCGCGGCGGCGCCGGCACTGGACATCGTCTCCGGTGCTCGGTCGAGCAGAACGATGTCGGTCGGCGCGCGGCCCAGCTCCCGCTCCACGTCGCGCAGCTGCTCCGCGAAGTCCAGGGCGGTGCACGGCCGCTGCTGGGGATCCTTCGCCATCGCCCGCAGCAGCAGTCGATCCAGGCTCACCACCACGTCCGGTCGCCCGGTCGGCGGCGCCGGGTCGGCGAGGATCCGGGCCGAGGTGGCGGCGGGGGAGTTGTCGCCGCCCGGACGTTCGAAGGGTGGATGGCCGACCAGCAGCGTCCACATCGTGGCCGCGAGACCATAGACGTCCGAGACGGCGGTCCCGTCGTCCGCTCCGCTCAGCACCTCCGGCGCTGCCCAGGGAAGCGAGACGCCGATGTCCTCTCCCGACGTGGTCACGCGCCCCGCCGTTCCGAAGTCGCCCAACCCGGGCGCGCCATAGGCCGTGAGCAGGATGTTGCTGGGTTTGATGTCGCGGTGGACGATCCCCGCACGATGTGCCGTCTCGAGCGCGCTGAGGAGCTGGACCGCGAAGCGCAACGCGTCGGTGACCGCCATCGGGTCCCGCCGGGTGCGGACGGCGAGGTCCGCGAAGGGATAGAACTTCATCACCAGATAGGGACGACCGTCGGTCGTCTCCCCGGCGCCGAGGACCGGCACGATGAAGGGGTGCTCGGACAGCTCTGCCATCAGCTCCGCCTCGGTCGTGAACTGCCGGCGGGCCGCAGCGTCCATGGAGGCGTCGCGGAGCACCTTCACCGCGACCTTGACTCGTGGGTGGTAGCGCTCGTAGACGTAGACGTCGGCGAACCCACCTGTTCCCAGCCGACCCACACAGTGCATGTCCGGCAGCACCGGCCCGAGCGTCCCGTCGGATGCGCCGTCCGCCTCGGACCGACCTGTCCCCGTGGTCATCACTGATCCCGGGTCGTCGTCAGGGTGAGCTGACGGACCAGGCTGCGTGGCAGGGTGATCGGAGTGGTCGACCAGGTGCGGGGCGAGTGGTCGCCGGGCCAGGTGCCCGCGGGTGCGGCGGGCGTCCCGACCTCGGTGCCCGCTGCCCGGGCGACGACCACGGTGGCGTTGTCGTGCCCGCCGGCGGTGACTGCTGCTCCGACCAGGCGGTTCGCGATGACCGCGAGCGATTCGTCGTCGTCGAGACCGGTCGAGACGTGCCGAGCGATGGTGTCGTCGCGCAGCTCGTCGTGCACGCCGTCCGAGCACACCACGAAGACGTCGCCGCTGCGCGCCGGGACGAGCCACACATCCGGCAGCGGCCCGGGGTCGGAGCCGATCGACCGGGTGATCATGTGGCGAGCCGGGTGGCCGCGTGCCTGGTCGGAGGTGATCTGACCGGCGGCGACCAGCTCCGCGACCTCGCTGTGGTCGCTCGTCAGCCGGTGGGCGATGCCCGAGGAGATCCGATAGACCCGGGAGTCCCCGATGTTGAGCACCAGCCAGTGTGGAGCGCCGCGATGGTCGACCAGCGCCACCCCGGAGAGCGTGGTGCCCATGCCGGCACCGCCGAGCATCCGGCGCGCGGTCTCGACCACAGCGCGGTTCGCACGGTCGACCGCCGTGATCACCGCGAAGGGGGTGAGGCGATCCTCGCGTTCGAGTGAGCTCAAGGTGCCGGCGACGATCGCGCTGGCGACGTCGCCGTGCGCGTGGCCACCCACACCGTCAGCAACGAAGGCCAAGCCGGAAGAAGCGACGTAGGCGTCCTCGTTGGTGGCGCGGACGCGGCCGATGTCCGTGGTGGCGGCGGACTCCAACCGCAGCGGGTGCCGTGTCATGGCGGCCCCTTTCCCGGGCTGAGGTGAGTCGGTTGAACACCCGTCCGATCGGTGGCGGGTGGCTCGTTGCGCGCCTACGTTTTCCCGGCGTGCGGGTCAGGGCAACTGTTCAACCAGGGAGAAGGCCGGCGGCACCGTTCGGCTCGAGCGGTCGTGGCGTGCCGCGTCGGACCGTGCTCCTGGTCGAATGGCTGGCACTGGTCGTCGCCGTCTCGGTCCTGACCGTCGCGTCGATGGCGGCGAACGGCTCCCCGACCCACGACGCTGAGCTCCACGACAGCGGCATCTGGGTGACGAACCAGCAATGGGGAGGTCTGGGTCGGCAGAACCGACCCGTCGCCCAGCTCGACGCCGTGGTGTGGGCCGACGCGCGCGGCCGACGTCAGCCGCACGGTGGGCTCGACGTGCTTCAGAACGGTGCGGCCGTCATCGCCGTCGACAGCGCGGGCCGCACCGTCACGCCCGTCGACACCCGCCTCGCGGCCCGCATCCCCGACGCTGCCGTGCCCGTGGAGGACGGGCGCGTCGTGCTCGGCGGCGACGTCGCGGGTCTTGTCGAGGAGCGGACCGGCAAGGTCTGGTTGAGTCGCCTCGACACTGCCGAGGGCGTGACCGACCTCTCCGGGCTGGACGCGGCGAGCGAGCCGGTCACCACGATCGGCCGGGATGCGACCCTGACGATCGGCGTCGACGGTACGGCGCACGCCGTGTCGCGGCGGGATCTCACCGCGACGACGATCCGACCGACCGGTCGCGGATTCAGCGAGACCCAGCCCACGGCACTCGACCCGCGGCCCGTCGGCGCGATCACGCAGGTCACGACGGCCGGAGGTCGACTGGTGCACCTCGATGCGACGGGCACACTCGGCGTGGCGGGCATCGCGGCGGACGTCGGGGAGGACGCGGTGCTGCAGCAGCCCGGGCCGTCGGCCGAGGAGGTCGTGGTCGCATCTCCGGGCGGTCTGCACGTTGTCGAGGCCGCGTCGGCAGCGGTCACCACGATCGCGGAGGCGGCCGGCGCGCCCATCGCGCCGGTGCGCCTCGGCGACTGTGTGTTCGGCGCGTGGGCGGCGGGCACCTCCGCAACGGTGGTGTCGAGCTGCGGCGACGGCGAGCCGCGGACGGGAGCGATCGACGATCTCCCGACCGACGCGGAGCTGGTGTTCCGGGTCAACCGCGGCCAGCTCGTCCTCAACGACGTGCGCAGCGGAACCGTCTGGGAGGTCGAGGGGAGCGTCGTCGAGCAGATCTCCAACTGGAACGCGTTCGCTCCCCAGAGCACCGACGAGGATCAGGAGAAGAACAAGGAGTCGACCGCCGTCGAGTCTGCCCCCAGGCCGCGTGCCGAGGACGACACACTGGGCGCTCGGGCGGGGCGCACGAGCGTCCTGCACGTCCTCGACAACGACAGCGCCGCGACCGGGTCGGTGCTGTCCATCGTGTCGGCGTCTCCGCCGACGACGCCCGGTGTCACCGTCGCGGTCGCGCCGGACGGTCAGAGCCTGCTGGCCACCGTGGCGGAGACCGCCGCCGGACGATCGGTCTCCTTCGACTACACCGTCGACGACGGCACCGGTGGCAAACGCGGCCGTGACGACGCGACGGTCACGCTGGCAGCGCGGGACGACCGCGGGAGTGGTACCCCGACGCTGCGAGCGCACTTCCGCCCGACGCCGCATGCCGTGGCTGCCGGTGGCATGGTCGAGATCCCGGTCGCCGGCGACTGGCGCGATCCGGAGTACGGCGACCCGGTGGCCCTCGACCGCGTCCGTACCTCGGCAGGTGCCGCATCGGTGTCTCCCGAGGGCATGCTGCGGTACACCGCGGACGACCGCAGTGGAGTGCACACCGTCGAGTACGACGTCAGCACCGGCGGTGCCCGCGCGAGCGGGAAGGTCACCGTCAACGTGGTGGCCGGCAACGACACGGCGCCGCCGCGTCCCGAGGACGACGTCGCGCAGGGCGCTCAGGGCTCGTGGATCACACTTCGGCCGCTCGACAACGACCTGCCCGGCGCCGACCCGAGCGATCTCGACGCCCGGCTCACCCTCGCCGGCGATGTCGCGCCCAGCGGGGGGCTGGAGGTGCAGACCGACCGGGAGACCGGGGTGGTCCGCGTTCGGGGCCGCGCCGCCGGGACTCGCACGCTGACCTACACCGCCGGCTTCGCGGCAGCTCGGCCTCGGACCGCGCGTATCCGGGTCGATATCACCTCCCCTGGCGAGGCTGGCAACGCACCGGTCGCCGCACCGGATGCGGCGGTGGTCTTCGGCACCGCGAGCCGGACCGTCGACGTGCTCGCCAACGACCGTGACCCGCTCGGCCGGCTGCTGGCGATCACTCTGGTGGATCAGGGAGCGGAGGACGCGCCGTTGCGGGTCGCGGTGATCGACGGCCGGTGGCTGCGGGTCACCGCCACCGAACCGCATGCGCAGCAGGCCACGCATACGGTGACCTACCGCGTGTCGAACGGAGACGCCGAGGCGACGGGCGCCCTCACCGTCACCCGGCGTCCTGCGCTCTCGGGCGCGTCGAACGCCCCCGTCACCAGTGACGACGACGTCACGGTGCGGGCCGGCGACTCGGTGTCGGTGCCGGTCCTGCACAACGACTCGACCCCGTCGGGCGATCCCGTCGGGCTGGTCGTGGACGAGACCGTGCGCCACCGGGGGCGGTTGCAGGTCCTCGGTCAGCGCGCTGTGGGGGAGGCCTACCTCGACGGCAACCGGGTCCGGTTCGTCGCACCATCGCGGGTCGATGGGCCCACCGACGTGGACGTCCGCTACCTGGTCCAGAACACCGGTGATCCCACCGCCGAGCGCAGCTCGGGCACACTCCGCGTGCACATCACGCCACGCGGACGGCCGGAGGACAACCGGGCTCCGACGCCGCGAGCGCTCGAGGTGCGGGTGGTGCGGGGCGGGCGGGTCGTCGTGACGGTGCCGACGATCGGGGCCGACCCCGACGGCGACTCGGTGACCATCACCTCGCTGGGGAGCCGCCTGGCGCCGTCGCTCGGACGAGTCGTCTCCCACAGCGGACGAGGCTTCACCTACCGCTCGTTCCCGCACGCCACCGGCACGGACGAGTTCGACTATGAGGTCACCGATGCGCTCGGAGCGCGTGCCACCGGCACCGTCCGGGTGGCGGTGATGCCGCAGAAGGAGCCGCAGCGCCCGGTCGCCGTCGACGACCTGGTCACGCTCGACCCGACCCGGACCCTGACCTACGACGTGCTGGCCAATGACATCGTCCCGCAGCGCACCGGGTCGGTCGTCGAGCTGGGCGAGGGCGCGCCGGACGGAGTGAGCGTGGACGGCGACACCGGTCTGCTCACGGTCGCACCACGACCGCGCCAGGGCACCGTTCGCGTGCCCTACCGGGTCCGCTCGGGCCTTGCCGATGATGTGGGGGAGCTGGTGATCCGCTATCAGCCAGGCTTCGACAACCCGCCCCGAGCGCTGCCGGCGGACGCATCACCCGTCGCGGGGTCGACCGACGTCGAGGTCGATCTGAGCGACCGGATCAACGACATCGACGACGCACGGAGCGATCTCACCGTCGACCGGGTGCACCGCTCCGGACACCGCGGCACGACGCCGCAGGTGACCGGCGGGACGGTCACCCTGCCGGTCAGTGATGTACCGACCATCTGGACCTATCGGGTCACCGACCCGGACGGTGCCCAGTCGGTCGCGACGATCAGCGTCCCTGCCCGACCGAGCGGCGCGCCGTACCTCCGTCCGGACGCCCTGGTCACCCTCCCCCCCGGTGAGACCCGTGCCGTCGATCTCACCGAGCTGGTGATCGACCCCGAGGGCGATCCCGTCGCGCTCACCACCGATGACCGGATCACGACCGCACCCGCCGGCCTGGTGACGGTCGGGGAGACCACCGCCGGGACGATGGAGCTCACCGCGGGGCGCCGGGCCGGGCTGGCAGTGCTCACCTTCGAGGTGACCGACCGTCCGGATCTGAGCGATCCCGAGGCGCATGCGGTGCTGCTGTCGGTCCCGGTCCAGATCGGTGACGTGGCGCCCGAGCTGATCTGCCCGACGACGCCGCTGCAGGTCCCGGCCGGCAGCAGTCACACGATCGACGTGGACGGCATCTGCCAGGTCTGGACCCCGGACCCGGCAGGAGCCCGGCGGCTCAGCTTCCGCGCCGAGACCGGTCGGGAGCTCGCAGGAGTCACCGCGCGCGCCGACGGTCCACGGTTGAGCATCGACGCCGGCGACGCGGTGGGTGGCACGCGGGGCACGATCGCGCTGCAGGTCCGGAGCCACCCCGAGGTCTCGGCGACCCTGGTGGTGCTGGTGACCGGCGCCGAGGCGCCGACACTCGGACCCATCACCCCGTTCCGGGTGGCCCCCGGCGACTCGTTGCCGGTCGACCTGGCTGCCTACCTGCGCACGCCGCTGCCGGCCGATGAGCGGGACGTCGCCGTCACCGCGGCGGAGCCGATGGCCGGCGCCCCCGACGCGGCGCGGGCGAGTGGGTCGCAGGTCACGCTCGACATCCCCGAGAGCGCGCAGGGTCGACTCCGCTATCACGTCGAGGTCAGCGACTCCGGCGCGAGTAGCGGGCGGCCACGGGCGACCGGCACGATCGTGGTTGACGTGGCGAGCGTGCCGGGCGCTCCCACCCGCCTGCGTGCCGGCCCGGACTTCCTGTCCAACGTCGTCGCGCTCTCGTGGCGCGCACCACGCGACAACGGCGGAGAGCCGATCCGCTACTACGAGGTGCGCCTGGGCGACGCGGTTCGGCGCTGCCCCACCACGTCGTGCCGGATCACCGGGCTCGAGAACGGGCGCGACTACGACGTCCGGGTGCGGGCGGTGAACTCCGTCGGGCCCAGCGAGGCGTGGAGCAACTCGGTGACCGTGCGGCCCGACGCCTACACCGGACCGGTGCGCAACCTCCGGGTCACGCTGCAGCGCGACCGTCAGGTCACCCTCGCGTGGAGCAGGCCCGCGGCGTGCGACTGCAGCAGCGTGCGCAAGTACCGGATCACGTGGCCCGGCAGCGGGATCCGAACCGTGAGCGGGACGGCGACCACCTATCCGGCCCGGATCGCGGGCAACGGTCAGCCGGTGCGCTTCACCGTCGTGCCCCTGAACGACAAGGGACTCCGCACCGGCCGGGGTCCGACGGCCTCGGTGGTGGGCATGGGGGCCGGCGCGCCGCCCGCTCCTGGCCGACCGAGGCTCTCCTGGTCCGACCGCTCCGACAACTCCGCGAAGGTGGTCACGATCTCGTGGCCGTCGGTCGCCCCGAACGGTCCGGGTCCGACGACCTACTCCGTACGACGCAGGGGCGGTGGCACCACCACGACCGTCTGTCGCTGGAACGCCACCCGTACCTGCCGCGACCAGCTGGTGAACGACGGCCGGACCTACACCTACACGGTGCGCGCACGGAACGCCGAGGCCCACTCGGCCAACGAGCGTCGTGCCGGCGGTGGCGGCCTCCACGTCTCGACCTGGTCCGCCCCGGCGGTCATCGAGGCTGCTGCGCAGCCGGATCCCGTGCGGATCACGCGCTTCCGCCCCACAGGCAAGGACGGCACGGCGAGGGTCGACTTCGACGTCGGCGCGTCGCACGGACGGTCCAACGCGGTGCGGTGCACGGTCAACGGTGCCTCCTGCGGCACCTGGACGTTCCCCGTCGGCGGCATGCGCGGGGTCACGAGGACCCTGTCCGGACTCCCCGACGGCCGCACGTCGACGGTGCGCCTGGTGGCCTGCAACGGCAGTAGTGGCGGGCACGGGGCAGGAGCGGCCTGCAGCACGGGGAGCAGCGCGTCGACCGTGACCTTCGGGCCGATCGGCCGCGTCACGATCAGCGCCGGCCGGGAGAGCAGGACCAGCACCCGATGGCGCGCCTCGGTCGACCCGAACGGCAAGGCCGTGCGCATCGTCGTACGGCTCGACGGCGCCACCGTCTGGAGCGGCACCAGCGGCACCGGCCCGTGGTCCTCCTCCGGCGTCGACGCCGTCGGATCCAGCCACACCAGCAGGTATCGCATCGTCGTGCGGGACACCTCCGGCAGCTCGCGACCGGAGAGGTCCGCGACCGCGACCGCGACCACCCCGGCTCCCGAGCCACGGATCACCGAGGTCTACAAGGCGGGCAGCTGCACGGCGAGCACCTGTCCGTCGGCCGGCAGCGGCACCATCCCGTGCTCCGGCACGTGCTGGTACATCGGCGTGGAGGCCGTGGACTTCGCCGCGCCGAGCACCTGCCATCGGGTCGTTCGCGGCGTCGGACGGGTCGGAACGACCGACACGGTCCGCAACGGCCGGCAGCGGTTCAGCACGTCGTGGTCGGGATCCGGGATCACCTTCCGGATCGAGTGCAACAACGGCGCGACATCCGCGTGGGTGTCGTGGTGAGGACAGGAGACGAGTCGATGTCGCTGATCACCCCCGACCAGGCCGCCACCTACCGGCGGACCTTCGAGGAGATGTCCGATGCGGCCGCTGCCGCGGTGGTGGGCAAGCGAGATGTGCTGCGCCTGGTGCTGACCTGCCTGCTCGCCGGCGGGCACCTGCTGCTGGAGGACCATCCCGGCACCGGCAAGACCCAGCTGGCCCGCTCGATCGCAGCGATGGTGCGGGGCTCGCAGTCCCGCATCCAGTTCACCCCCGACCTGCTCCCGAGCGACATCACCGGCGTCTCCGTCTACGACCAGGCGGGCGCCTCGTGGGAGTTCCACCCCGGCCCGATCTTCCACTCCATCGTGCTCGCGGACGAGATCAACCGCGCTTCGCCCAAGACCCAGTCCGCACTGTTGGAGGTGATGGAGGAGGGCCGGGTCACCGTCGACGGAGCAACCCGCGATGTCGGACCGCCGTTCATGGTGATCGCCACCCAGAACCCCATCGAGCAGTCCGGGACCTATCCGCTGCCGGAGGCGCAGCTCGACCGCTTCCTGATGAAGACGGCCGTGGGCTACCCCGACCAGGCGAGCACCGTCGAGCTGCTCATGAACGCCCACATCCGCGATCGTGCCGCACTGGTCAGCCCGGTCGTCACCACGGCTCAGGTCACCGAGATGACCGAGCTCGCGGGCGCCGCCCACGTCGACCCCGCCATCGTCGGGTACGTCGCCGAGCTCGCCGACCGGACGCGCCGACACCAGCAGGTCCGGCTGGGCGTGTCGGTGCGGGGCTGCCTCGCGCTCGTCCGCACGGCGAAGGTGTGGGCGCTGTGCGACGGCCGGACCACCGTGGTTCCCGACGACGTCAAGATGCTGGCCGAGCCGGTGCTCAGCCACCGGATCGTCCTCGACCCCGAGGCGCGGTTCAAGGGAGTGACCGGCGAACGGATCCTCGCCGAGATCCTCGCCGACGTGCCCGCGCCCACGTCGCGGGCGGCCTGATGCGACCTCCCGATCGGATACCGAGTCCGGTGCGGTGGCTCCACCGGATGGTCGTGCACGTCACCGAGACGGGGTGGGCCGTCGGTGCGCTCTGCATCGGCGGGTGGGCCCTCGTCGCGCTCGGTTGGGCCGAGGCAGGGGTGATCGCGGTCGGCTGCTCGGTGCTGCTGGTCGCCACGCTCGGCTTCCTGCTGAGGCGCCCGCGGCTGACCGTCACGGTCGTTGTCTCGCCGCCACGGGTGACGGCGGGCGAGCCGCTCGCCGGCGTGCTCCGAGCGCACAACCGGCGCCACTCGACGGCCGCATCGGCGACGATCGACCTTCCGGTGGGCGACGGCGGCGTGACGTACGGCGTGCCCCGGATCGGCCCGGGACAGGTGCACGACGAGCATTTCGTCGTCCCCACTGAGCGCCGCGGCGTGATCGCCGTGGGCCCGGCCCGGGCGGTGGCCGGCGACCCGTTGGGCCTGGTCGCGCGGCAGCAGACGGCGTCGGAGGCGGTCGAGGTCGCTGTCCATCCGCGGGTCGTCCCGCTCGAGCCGTTCGGTCTCGGACTGCTGCGCGATCTCGACGGCACCACGAGGGACGCCACGTCGGTCAGCGACCTGGCCTTCCACGCGCTCCGGGCCTACCTACCCGGCGACGACATGCGGCACGTCCACTGGCGCTCGTCGGCGCGCCACGGTCAGCTGCTCGTCCGCCAGTTCCTGGACACCCGCAGGTCCCACCTCGCCGTCGTCGTCGACAGTGACGCGACCGCCTACGCGAGCGAGGAGGAGTACGAGGCCGGGGTCAGCGTCGCCGCGTCGCTGCTGCGCCGCGCGATCCTCGACGACTACGACGTCAGCCTGCAGTCCGGCGACGTCTGGCATGTCGGGAGTGCGTCGGGAGCCTGGTGGCAGGCGCTCGATGCCTGCAGCCGGCTGCAGCCGTCCGGACACGAGCTGGTCGACGTGGCGGCCCGTGCCGGTCGGATGGCACCCGGCATCAGCCTCGTCGTCCTCGTCGCCGGATCGAGCACCGCTCCGCTGCGGCTGCTGCGCGCGGCGGGGGCCTTCTCGGCCCAGGCCGCCGCGTGCGGGGTACGCCTGGACGCGTCGCAGCCAGCGGGGCTGGGGGCCATCGCGGACCTGCCGATGCTCACCGTGCCCGGGCCGGGCGAGCTCGGTCGTGCGCTCGCGGCGGGGATGCGATGACCGTGATCGAGAGGGGGCGGCGCGCTCTGGGTGAGCGGCTCCACCGTGCTCGGTCGGCGTCCGTCCTCGATGCCGCCATCCTGGTGGTGACCGGACTGGTCGCCCTGCTCGGGCTCCGGTCGACCTTTCTCGGATGGTGGTTCCTGGTCAGCGGCGGCATCGGTCTGCTGCTCGGCGTCGCCATCGCACTGCTGGCGGTCCGGTACCGACTGTCGCCGGTTCTGGTCGCTGCGGCTACGTCCGCCGCCTACTTCGTCGCCGGCGGAACCGTGGCGCGGGAACATCCGGGGGTGGCGACACCGCTGCCGACGCCCGACACGATCGCCGCACTTGCGCGCTCGGCGATCCACGGGTGGAAGGCGCTGCTGACCACGCTGCCACCGATCGACGGCGGCGCCCCGCTGCTCGTTCCCTACCTCCTGGGCCTGGCCGCGGGCTCCACGGGGATGACCGCCGCAGC
Organism: uncultured Nocardioides sp.; assembly: GCA_964544855.1. GTDB lineage: Bacteria > Actinomycetota > Actinomycetes > Propionibacteriales > Nocardioidaceae > Nocardioides. The sequence goes on along the minus strand of CAZJDU010000016.1, from coordinate 21,361 downwards.
ACGCCTGCGCTCGCCCCTGGCGCCCGTCACCGTCCTGGTGGCGCTCCAGGTCGCCGTGATCGCGCTGGGGGTGCGTGAGCCCGGCGCGGTCGCACTCGGCGGCGCTGCGGTGGGCTTCGGCGCGATCGGATGGGTGGCGGTGCGGCGGGCGCGACTGAGATCTCGCAGCACCCGTGTCATCGGCGGCCAGCGATGGCGCGGCCGGCTGGCCGGCGCTGCGCTCGCCGGATGCGCCGCGACGGTCGGACTCCTCCTCGGCCCGGCGATCGCGGAGTCGGCGGGGGAGCGGATGGTCCTCCGCACCCATGTCGAGCCACCGTTCGACGTCGGGCAGTACGGATCGCCGCTCGCCGCCTTCCGCATCTACACCAGCGGCTATCAGACCGACGACCATGCGAGGAAGCTCTACGACCGCGAGCTGTTCCGTGTCACCGGCCTGCCCGACGATGCGCGGGTCAGGGTCGCCACCCTCGACGCCTACGACGGTCACGTGTGGACGGCAGCCGATGACTCGGGACTCGACGAGGGTCGCGCCGACACCTTCCAGAGGGTCGGCGCCGTCATCGACAACCCAGCGGCCGGATCCGGTCCGACGATGTCGGGGACGGTCACGATCGGCGAGGCCTACTCCGGAGTCTGGGTGCCGTCGCCGGGCGCCCTGACCGGCATCCGGTTCGTCCGACCGGACAGCGAGACGGGTCGCGGGTCGTTCCGCTACAACCTGGCCACCTCCACGGGACTGCTGCCTGGTGGCCTCGGGCCCGGCGACAGCTACACCTTCGACGCAGTGCTCCCCGAGGACGATCTGGGGAAGGAATCCGAAGCGTGGCCCGGCGATGTCACCCATACCGAGGTCGCCGCGCAGTTCGCCGCGCTCGCCGCGGCGTGGGCACCCGGCGGGAAGCCGCCGCTCGAGAAGGTCCGCATGGTCGCCGAGCGGCTGCGGCTCGAGGGCAGCTACACCGATGGAGAGCCTCCGAACCAGCAGTACCCGGCCGGCCACTCGCTGCGACGGCTCGCCGACTTCGCCGCCGACGGATCCGAGATGGCGGGCAACGACGAGCAGTACGCCGCGCTGATGGCCCTGCTGGCCGACCAGCTCGGCGTTCCCTCCCGCGTGACGCTGGGCGCGGTCCCGGGCCGCGACGGAGTCGTCCGCGGGCGAGATGTCCATGCGTGGGTCGAGCTGCGGGTCGCCGACGGCAGCTGGCGGACCCTGGACTGGCCCGAGTTCATGAGCACCGAGCGCCGGCCCCAGCAGCAGGCGCCCCAACCGGCCGAGCTGGTCGAGGGCAACGTCGTACCTCCCCCGGTCCCGGTACGACCGCCGGTCACCAGCGGCGATCCGCTCGACCGTCCGGCAGACCAGCGGGGCGACGCTCAGGAGGGCCCCCGGCGATCGGGGTCGGGCGGTTGGCTGCGCTGGCTCGCGCTCGTCGCGGGTCCACCCGTCGCACTCCTGCTCGGGGCGCTCGCCGTCGTCGGCGCCAAGTCGTGGCGCCGACGCCGTCGACGTCGTAGGGGACCGCCGACCCGGCGTGTCGCGCTCGGCTGGCAGGAGGTGGTGGACCGGGCACGGGACTTCGGGCATCGCGTCACCCCTACCGGCACTCGGTGGGAGCAGGCCGCCGAGCTCGCCGTTCACCCCGGCCTCTCCCGAGCGCCCGGGGTGGCGCTGGAGACCGAGCTCACCATGTTCGCCGCGGAGCCCCCGACGGCGGAGGCCGCGGCCTCGTGCTGGCAGGCGGTCGATGAGCTCACCAGAGAGCTCGCGACCTCGCGGCGGCGCCGGGGTCGGTGGTGGGCGGCACTCCACCCCCGCACGCTGCTGCCTTGGAAATGACCGCGGTCCGCTCTCGATAACCGATTCCCCGTGCACGGTTGAGCGCTATTCCTCGTCGGCATGTCCGATCGCGGTGGCGTTCAACTGGTCCGGCGCGGATCACGGCCGGTACTGGCTATGGTCACCCGCCATGACCGCGCCGCATGCCGAGATGACGAGAGCGCCGACCGATTCCGCACTCGTCTCGCTGGAACACGTCGACAAGTATTTCGGGGACCTTCACGTCCTCCGGGACATCAACCTCGAGGTGCGCCGCGGCGAGGTCGTCGTGCTGATCGGTCCCTCCGGGTCCGGCAAGTCGACGCTCTGCCGGACCATCAATCGCCTGGAGGTCATCGACTCGGGGGCGATCGAGCTCGACGGCACGCCGATTCCCGCCGAGGGCCGAGCACTCGCCGGGCTCCGTGCGGAGGTCGGCATGGTGTTCCAGAGCTTCAACCTGTTCGCCCACAAGACCATCCTCGAGAACGTCACGCTCGGGATGGTCAAGGTGCGCAGGCGACCGAAGGCCGAGGCGGAGCAGCGCGCCCACGAGCTGCTCGATCGGGTGGGCGTCGGCGCGCAGGCGGCGAAGTATCCGGCGCAGCTGTCCGGTGGGCAGCAGCAGCGCGTGGCGATCGCTCGAGCCCTCGCGATGGAGCCGAAGGTGATGCTCTTCGACGAGCCGACGTCCGCACTCGATCCGGAGATGATCAAGGAAGTGCTCGACGTCATGGTCGACCTCGCCGAGCGCGGCATGACCATGATCGTGGTCACCCACGAGATGGGGTTCGCCCGAACAGCGGCGGACCGAGTGGTCTTCATGTCGGACGGGCAGATCGTCGAGGAGGCCACGCCCGACGAGTTCTTCACCAACCCCCGGTCGGAGCGTGCGCGGGAGTTCCTCAGCAAGATCATCGCGCACTGACCAAGCACCTTTCCTCTTCGTTGAAGAAGATCAACGGCGCTCATGTCGGCGCCGTCCCAACCCATTTCCGACAGGAGATTTGACCCCGCATGAATATCCGCGCGACGTTCATTCGAGCCCTGATTCCGCTGGCATTGTTGGCGAGTGGTCTGACGGCCTGCAGCGCGAGTGATGCCGATACGATCACGATCGGCGTGAAATACGACCAGCCCGGTCTCGGTCTGAAGAATGCCGACGGCAGCCTGTCCGGCTTCGACGTCACCATGGCGACCCACATCGCCGAGGAGCTCGGCTACTCCGAGGACCAGATCGAGTGGAAGGAAGCAGTCTCGGCCAACCGCGAGACGTTCCTGGAGAACGGCTCGGTCGACATGATCCTGGCGACGTACTCGATCACCGACGAGCGCAAGGCGAAGGTCGACTTCGCGGGCCCGTACTACGTCGCCGGCCAGGACCTGCTGGTCCGGTCTGACGACGACAGCATCACCGGGCCCGAGAGCCTGGCGGGCAAGAAGCTCTGCTCGGTGACGGGATCGACCTCGGCGCAGGCCGTGAAGGACGAGTACGCGGGCGACGTCGAGCTCCAGGAGTTCGACTCCTACAGCAAGTGCGTGGACGCGTTGCTCGGCGGCCAGGTCGACGCCCTCACCACCGACGACATCATCCTCGCCGGGTTCGCGCAGCAGCACCCGGGCGAGCTGCGGGTGGTCGGCAGCACCTTCTCGACCGAGAACTACGGCGTCGGCCTTCCCAAGGGCAGCGAGAGCCGCGACGAGATCAACGACATCCTCGAGGCGGCCTTCGCGGACGGTGCCTGGGAGAGCGCGTTCGAGGACAACCTCGCCGACTCGGGCTACGAGCTCCCGGCAGCTCCGAGCGTGGACCGTTACTGACCCTGCCTCCCAGGGTCTGACCGACCGGTGGCGGCGGACGGGACTGCCCCCCGCGTCCGTCCGCCGCCACCCTCCGATGAAGGAGTTGCTCGCGTGGACGTGATCGTCGATCGGTTCCCCGACATCCTGGCCGCCTTCGGGCTCAACATCCGGCTCGCTCTCTTCAGCGCCGTCCTGTCGCTGGCTCTCGGCACGGTGTTGGCCGCCTTCCGCACCTCGCCCCTCGGCGTGCTGCGCGTGATCGCCGCGGGATGGGTGAACCTCTTCCGGAACACGCCGCTCACCCTGGTGATCGCGTTCATGCTCTCGGGTCTGAGCTACAAGCTCGGGCTCGTCCTCAGCGACACCATCCACGAGAACGTCTTCTGGCTCGCCGTGATCGGGCTCTCGGTCTATACCGCGGCCTTCGTGTGCGAGGTGCTGCGGGCGGGCATCAACACCGTTGACGTCGGTCAGGCGGAGGCGGCTCGGTCGATCGGGCTGACCTTCTCCCAGAACCTGCGGCTGGTCATCATGCCGCAGGCGGCACGCGCGGTGATCGCCCCGATGGGCAGCGTGATGATCGCGCTCACCAAGAACACCACGGTTGCGGTCGTCATCGGCGTCACCACGGCGCAGGGCATCAACGAGGCCTCGGGCCTGATGCGCACCATGATCGAGTTCAACGGCGATCTGACACTGCTGATCTTCGCCGTGTTCGCCTGCGGGTTCGTCGTCATCACGCTGCCGATGGGGCTGGTGACGTCCTGGGCGGCGAACCGATGGGGGATCGTCCGATGAGTACGTTGTACGACGTCCCTGGGCCTGCGGCGCGTCGACGGAGCCGGGTTCTCACCGGTCTCATCACGGCTGCCCTCCTCGCGCTGGTGTGGTGGGTCATCCAGAAGCTCGACGCTGCCGGGGAGCTCGAGTGGAGTCTGTGGCAGCCGTTCACCGACATGGACATCTGGCGCAACTTCCTGCTGCCCGGGATGCTCGGGACGCTCCAGGCGTTCGCCGTCGGCGCCGTGCTCTCCCTCGGCTTCGGGCTGATCTTCGCGGTCGGGCGGCTCTCGCCCGTCAGACCGGTGGCGTGGGCGTCGGGCGCCGTCGTCGAGTTCTTCCGGTCAGTGCCGCTGCTGCTCCTCATGGTGTTCCTCTGGCTGGCGCCGACCTATCTGCTGGGGACCGAGGCCAACGTGTTCCTCGCCGTGGTGGTGGGCCTGATGCTCTACAACGGCTCGGTGATCGCGGAGATCGTGCGCGCCGGTGTCCAGTCGCTGCCGAAGGGGCAACGCGAGGCCGGCTTCGCCATCGGGCTCAGCCACGGACGTGCACTGCGGCTGATCCTGCTGCCCCAGGCGCTCCGAGCGATGTCGCCGGCGATCATCGCTCAGCTCGTCGTCCTGCTCAAGGACTCCGCCTTGGGCTACATCATCGGCTACAGCGAGCTGCTCCGGCAGGGCACGAGCATCAGTGCGAGTGCCAGCAACGTCATCCAGTCGATGATCGTGGTGGCCGCGATGTTCATCGCTATCAACCTCACCCTCGGTCGACTGGCCGACCGGGTCGAGAGGCGCAGTCGCCTGCCGCACCGCGGCGGCGACGGCGTACGGCGCCGAGCCACTGCCTCCGCGGCGGAGTCTGCTGGCCGAGAGCAGGAGTTGGTGGGCTGAGTACAGCCCGGTTGTACGTCGGTTGTACGCAGGCTGTGCGCCGGTTGTGCGATCGCTCCCGGATTCGTTCCTAGTGTTCGTGGCATCGATTCGGACAGCACTCGGAGGAGACCGACGATGTCAACAGTCGCCGCGGCGGAAGCGCCCATCCTGACGACCACCGCCACCGACACCAGGACCACCACCGCGTCGCGGTCCGTGACCGAGGTCGCATCGCACCGCGCCGACGACCACGCCGTCGCTGCCGTCGCTGCCGAGGCCGTCGAGCTGGAGATCGCGGCGCTCGGCGCTCCTCTGCCGTTGAGAGACGGCACCGTCGTTGACGACCACGTCCGGCGGCTCGCCGAGGTGCTCGATGGGCTCCCACCGATCCTGGTGCATCGCTCGACCGGCCGGCTCATCGACGGCCGTCATCGGATCGCGGCCGCTGCGCTGCGCGGGCGAACTGAGATCAGCGCGACGCTGTTCGAAGGCTCGGAGGCGGACGCGCACGTTGTCGCGGTCGAGGTGAACATCGCCGACGGCCTCGACCTGACGGTCCCAGAGCGGGTGGCCGCTGCCGAGCGGCTGGTGGTGAGCCATGCGGAGCGCTCCGATCGCTGGATCGCCACGGTGTGCGGGGTCTCTCCGCGGACCGTCGGGAACGTGCGTCGACGACGAGCGATCGACGACGCATCGGCGGCAGCCCAGCGGCGGCTCGGACGGGATGGTCGACGGCGCCCGCTGTCGGCGGACGAGGGGCGGCGGCTGGCAGCGGAGATCATGCGCGAGGAGCCGGGCATCAGCCTCCGCCGCGCCGCGGAGCGCGCCGGCATCTCGGTCGGCACCGTGCTCGACGTGCGGCGCCGGCTCGAGGTGGGAGCTCGGCCGGAAGCGGGGGCGCCGATGCCGGACGTCGCGCCACTGGCCCGCCCGGGTCGCACCGGCGACGCCGCGCGCGGCTCGGCCGTCGCCGGACACCGGTCGGCCGCCGGGGCACCCAGCCGGATGGGGAGCCGCGAGGAGCTCCGAGCCAGACTCGGCCGGCTGTCCCGGGACCCGTCCCTGCACACCGACCCGGGCCGGGCGCTCCTGCGCCTGCTCGCGACGACCCTCTCCTTCGACGAGCATGCCGGCGACCTGACGCAGGTGGTGCCCGCCTACTCCCAGGAGGTCCTCGCCGACATCGCACAGACCTGCGCGGCGGCGTGGATGGAGTTCGGGGATCGGCTCACCGGCCAGGACCAGCCGGTCGAGCGTGCCGGCTGACCCGCTGCGGGCGGCGACTCAACCAGCTGGTCCCGGAGCGCCCTCGTCGCCGTGCAGGGCGGCGATGCGGTCGGCGACCTGCTGGGCGTAGGGCTCGTAGATCTCCGCCGCACGGTGCCATGACGCCAGCGCGGCATCGGCGTCGGAGGTCGCTGCGTGGCTGTCGCCCAGATTGAGCAGCGTCTCGCCCTCGTGGTAGCGGTCCGAGGACTCGCGCCACATGGCGAGGGCGCGCTCATAGAGCCCGATGGCGTCCTCGTGCTTGCCGAGGCCGGCGTGGGCGAGCCCGAGGCTGTCGAGTGTCGCTGCCTGGCCGTTGTGATCGCCGCTCTGCTCCTGGTGCGCGAGGGCGACGCGGCAGTGCTCGATCGCTGTCTCGTAGTCGCCCATCAGCACGGTCAGATGGCCCAAGGTGTTGCGTGACCTCGCGACCCAGGCGGGGTTTCCGAGGCCCTCCCGCAGCTCGACGGCGGTCTTCGCGTGGCCGATGGCGCTCTCGTCGTCGCCGATGAGGTGACACATCTCCGCGTAGGTGTGGTGGCTCTGGGCGAGGCCGGCGATGTCGTCTGACTCCTCGTAGAGCCGAAGCGACCGCTCGACATGGTTCGCTGCGGCGTGCAGGTCGCCCAGGCGGGCGAGTGGGCCCGCGAGCAGTCGATGCGCGGTGGCCTGACCGGTGAGATCGTCGATGCGCGCGGCAGCGTGGAGCGCCAGCGCCTGCACGTCCCGCTGCTCGTGCCACAGGCCCAGCGGCGCGAGGTACGTCGTCAGCGCCCATGCGAGCTGCCAGGCGTATCCCTCGTGACCGGTGCGGTCGGCGGCGCGCGCGACGTTCAGCAGCACACTGCGTTCGGACTCGAACCACGCGATCGCCTCGGCCGGGTCGGTGATCTCCTCCTCCGCCGCCCGCCCCGGGACGGGCGCCAGCGGTTCGAACGTGACCCATTGCGGCTGGATGAGTCTCGCGGCAGGAAAGGCGATCTGCAGGTAGTGGTCGTAGAGGCGCTGACGCGTGAGGAAGAGCTCGGTCGCATGGGTCGTCGATGCGGCAAGATCGGCCGCGAACCGGCGAAGCAGGTCGTGCAGTCCCCACCGGAACGGTCGGGTCTCGGTCACGAGATGGAGTCGCGAGAGCTCCCGCAGCAGGCGGGTCACCTCCCGGCGTGAGCGTCCGGCCAAGGCTGCCGCCGCCTCTGCGGTGAAGTCCGGCCCGGGATGGAGACCCAGCAGCCGGAAGAGCCGGGCTGCAGCGGGACTCAACGCGTCATAGGACCAGGAGAACACTGCTCGGACGTCGTCATCGGAGAGGCCGTCGACGCGTTCCCAGCCGTCGAGGTTGGCGTCGATCTCCGACGCGAACGTCTCGAGCTTCGACAGCGGGTGGGTCGCGATGCGGGCGGCAGCCATGCAGATCGCGAGCGGCAGGTTGCCGGCCGCGCGTCCGATCTTTCTTGCAGCGGTCGGTTCGGCCGCCAGCCGCTCGGCGCCGAGCCGCGCCGCCCACAGTTCCTCCGCCTCGCCGTCGTCCAGCTCGCCGACCGTGATGGTGTGGGCGTCGTCGGAGGCGATCAGGCTCTCCAGGCTGCTGCGGCTGGTGATGAGGGCCACCGCCGGTCCCGCTCCCGGCAGCAGCGGTCGGACCTGCTCCTCGTCCCGCGCGTTGTCCAGGAAGACCAGCATCTGGCGATCGCTGACGATGCTGCGGAAGAGGGCGGACCGCGCGCCCAGGGTGGAGGGGATCCGATCCTGGGTGACACCCAGGGACTCGAGGAACTCCAGGAGCGCGTCCTCTGGCGGGACCGCGTCTCCGCTCCAGTAGCCGCGGAGGTCGATGTAGAGCCGCCCGCCGGGGAAGTGGCTGGACGCGCCGTTGGCCCACCGGAGCCCGAGCGAGGTCTTGCCCACACCGGGCATGCCCGAGAGGGCGATGATGGTGGCGGCACCCACGTCCGTCGACCGTTCGGCGATGAACCGGTCGATCTCGGCGAGCTGTCGCTCGCGCCCCACGAAGTAGTGCGGCGACGCGGGCAGCTGCTCCGGGCGGATCGCCGGATCGAGGCCCGCCCGCGCGGGCAGGGCCGTCGCAGTCGCCGTCGGAGAACGGGGCGTGTCCGTCGGCGGGGCAGCGAGCAGCGCGGCATCCTGTTGCAGGATGCCGTCGTGGAGCCGCACGAGATCGGGGGAGGGGTCGAGGCCGGTCTGCTCCGCCAGCACCTGCTGGGCCTGGCCGTACGCTCCGAGCGCGCCGGCGACGTCGCCGGCCCGGTAGAGGGCGAGCATCAGGCTGCGCCAGGCACGTTGCCGGAGCGGCGACTGGCTGAGCAGCGTGCGCATCCGCACGATGACCTCGGAGGTGGCGCCGGTGGCGAGCAACGCGTCGGCGTACTCCTCCTCGGCCAGCAGCCGGCGCTCCTCGAGCTGGCCCGCGAGTCGGCGCAGACCAGGAGTCTGCGGCAGGTCGGACAGAGCCGGGGTGGTCCGCCACCCACCGAGGGCCTCCGCCAACTCCGCCGCGGCCGTGTCCGGTCGGCCGTCGGCGAGCGCGGCACGGCCGCGCGCGACCCGCTCGTCGAACCAGTCGAGGTCCCGCTCGTCGGGCGCGATGGTGAGGAGATATCCGCCCTTGGCCACCGGGATCCGATCCGCGCCCAGCACCTTGCGCAGGCCCCGGACATAGGTCCTCAGGTTGGCGGGTGCCGACAGTGGCGGGTCGTCGTCCCAGAGCAGCTCGGTCAGCTCGGCCGTGCTGATGACCTCGTTGGGATGCAGGACCAGGGCGGCGAGGAGCAGCCGCTGCTTGCCCGATCCGACGTCGAGGGAGGCGCCGTCACGGGTGACCGCGAGACTGCCGAGCACTTCGAAGCGCATGGTTCGCGTTGAATCCTTCCGCGATCGCACGCCGGCGAGAGGACGTCCTGGCCGGCAGGGTTGGGAGCGGGTGTCCCACGGTGCGGAGGTGGAGACGCCTCCGTGGGTAGACCGGTCTGGCGAGCGAATCTCATCGTGATGGAATCGTGCATGGGTTGTGCACGGATCTGGCACGAACGGTGTCGGACTCGAGTCGGCGCGCGCCTCCTACGTTCGACCGAGGTCGGCCGGAACGGGCGAGCCGATCTGAGCATGCAAGGCGCGCGCGTCGTCACCGAGCTCCGTGGCGGCGGCCTCGGAGCCGCGGGCGCGTGCGACCCCGGCCAGGATGCGCAGCGACTCGGCCTCGCCCGGCCGGTGACCGGTCTCCTGGCAGATCCGGAGGGCCTCCTTCGCCCGTGCGTCCGCCATCTCGAGCTGTGATGCGTCGAGGTCGATCTCAGCCAGCCGGTTCGTCGCCTGGGCCTCGAGGAACCGGTAGTCGCCGTCCTTCGCGGTGCGGAGGGCCTGCTCCGCCGCGTCGCGCGCACCTGGTACGTCGCCGCTTCGCCAGATCGACGCAGCCCTGCCGACGAGCGCCTGAGCACGGTGGAACTCGGTCGGCTCGTGTTCGGTCATCGCGAGTGCCCGGTCATAGGTCGCTACGGCCTCGAGGTGCAGGCCGGCCGCATCGAGCGCGTCGGCGAGGGTGACCACGGCGTGGGTCCGGATCCGGCGGTCGGCCGCGCCGGTCCGCTTCTCGAGGACCGATCGCGCACCGTCCGCCGCATCCTCGCATCGGCCGGATGCCAGGTGGAGCCTCGCCGTTGCTCCCGCGACGTCGCCGTGATGGTCGAAGCCCAGACCCTTGCGCTCCAGCTCGCGCGCCTCGGCCAGGCACCGCCCGGCCTCGTCGAGCCGGCCGCGGAAGAGGTCCGTCTCGGCACGGTGGGTCAGCAGCACCGCCTTCGCCGAGTCTGCGCCGATCTCAGTGGCGACGGCGAGCGCCTGGTCGAAGCGTTCAGCGCCCACGGTGAGCTCTCCGACGAGCGAATGGAAGATGCCCAACCAGTGCAGATTGGTGCACTGGGCGTGCCGCGCCCCGATCGACCGGTTCGCGGTCAGCGCGGCTCGGCAGTGTCGGATCCCCTCGCGCATCCCACCCCGATAGAAGGCAACGGCCGCGAGGTTGAACTCGGCCGCAGCGACGCCCGCGGTCCAATCGGCCCGGCGCGCCAGGTCGACGGCGTCGAGTGCGTGGTCTCGGGCACACCGGAGTTGAAAGGAGCGGATGGAGGCGTAGGCCATCCCCAGCTCTGCGGAGGCACGACCGAGGTGGCCGTCGTCCTGCCTCGCCGCCTCCAACGCGGCCCGTGCGACGCGAGGACCGTCGCTCCCGAGCATGCCGAGCCAGATGTACCCGCGCATCGCATCCGCCAGGCGCCAGCTGAGCTCACTCGGTCCACGGGCAGCCGCGAGCTCGACGGCGGCGACCAGGTTGGTCCACTCCGCCTTCATCCACTGTGCGGCGTCGGCGTCGGTCGCGATCGGCTGCTCCCAGACCTGGGAGGCGACGTCGGCGCCGGGCAGAGCGGCCTGCTCGGGGTAGAGCAGCGTCCGGCACGCCTCGGCGCCGTGGACGAACCACTCGAGCAGTCGCCGCCTCGCTGCTTCGCGGCCGGACTCGGGTTCCTCACGCTCGAGGAGCTCGGCCGCATAGTGGCGGACAAGGTCGTGCAACCGGTAGCGCCCGTCACGTCCGGGCTCGGCGAGATGAGCCTCGACCAGCCGGTGCAGAGCCGCCGCCGTTCCCTCCGGTGGTTCTCCGTGGAGCATGGTGGCGCTCTCGACGCAGAAGTCGGGCCCGGGCATCCCACCCAGTAGGCGGAAGAGCCGGGCGGCATCGGCGTCGAGCTGGCGGTAGGACCAGGAGAAGACGGCGCGCAGATCGACCGACGCCTCGTCGCCGACCAGCGCGTCGAGGCGGGAGGTCTCCAGCTGCTCGGCGATGGCGCCCAGCGACTCGGCAGGGCGCGTCGCGGCTCGGGCGACCGTCACCGCGAGGGCGAGCGGAAGGCCCGCGCACGCTGTCAGGATGCGGTCGGTCGCCTCGGGCTCGGCGGCGAGCCGGTCAGGTCCCAGCCGCTGTCGGACGAGCTCGGTCGACTCGCTGTCGCTCATCGTCCCGACCTCGATGATCCGCGCGCCGTGGGAGGCGACCAGTCCGGTGAGCCGGTGGCGACTGATCACCACCGTCTGGACGTCGGGAGTGTTGGGGAGGAGCGGTCGTAGCTGAGCAGCGTTGCGGGCGTTGTCGAGGATCAGCAAGCGGGGCTCGGAGCCGATGACGTTCCGGTAGAGAGCGATCTGGGACGCCTCATCGGCCGGGATCCGTCGTGGGTCGATGCCCAGCGACCCGAGGAGCACGCGGACCGCTTCGCTCGGCTCGACGCTGGCCGTGGTCGGCGCGAAGCCGCGCAGATCGACGTAGAGCCGACCACCGGGGAACCTGGCGGCTGCTCGGTGGCCCCAGTGCAACGCCAGCATGGTCTTGCCGACGCCGCCGACACCGCTGAGCACGACCAGCGGCTGTGACGCCGAGTCGGCCGCCTCGTCGAGAGCCGCCAAGCATTCCTCCCTACCCGTGAAGGCCGCGGTGCCGGACGGGAGGGTGACCGGTGCGATGGCCTCTCGCGGCCGCTGGTTCAACTGCGGGTCCTCCCGCAGGATGGCGGCGTGGAGGTCACGGAGTGGCTTCGCGGGATCCGTGCCGAGCTCGTCAGCGAGCCGAGCGCTGACGGCTGCATACACGCGGAGCGCCTCGGGGCTCTGCCCGGAGCGGTAGAGGGCCGTCATCAGCTGCTCGGCGACGAGCTCACGGTACGGATGCTCCTCGTGCAGCCGCTGCAGCTCTGGCAGCAGGTCGTCGTGCCGGCCGCGCATCAGCCCGAGGCCGATGCGCTCCTCGGTCAGGGAGAGCCGATAGTCGTCGAGGCGTCGCGCCGCGGCCTCGACGGCACGTCCCGTGAGGCCGGCCAGCGACGGGCCTCGCCACTCGGCGAGCGCTTCCTCGAGTGCCTCCTCGGCAGCGGCCAGACGGCCCGCCGCCCGGTGGTCGAGAGCCGCGAACTCGGCTCGTTTGCTCCGCAGCAGGTCGAGCTCGTCCACCTCGACGTCGAACTGGTAGCCGGCCCCGATCTTGCGCAGTCGCCCGCCGGCGATGCCCAGCTGACGCCGCAGGGCGGCCGCGATGTTCTGGACCTGGCGTCGCGCGGTCTCGGGCGGCGAGTCGTCCCAGAGGCCTGCCACCAGTCGGTCGGTCGAGACCGCGCGATTCGCGTCCGCGAGCAGCAGCGCCAGGAGCCGTGGGTGATGACGGCCGGTCACGGCAACGGGGCCGTCTGCGGTATGGACGTTGAGGGGGCCGAGCATGCCGATGCTCAGCACGGTTGGCCTTTCCCGGACGGTCGAACTGTGACCCACCCCATGGTCGAACAGTTTGACAGGCCGGCGGGTGTTCCACCAACGGGGGCTTGGCAGGTGGACACGAGGCACCGAGGAGCGTCGTGACCGATGGAGGGAGAGGCCGCCCCTCAGATGAACGCGGTCGCATGGGGAGCCGGGTTCTCCTAGCGTCCGGCTCGTGTCCACGCAGACGGCCATCGGGCGCGGGAGGCTGCAGCCACCGCTCGCGGATCGGCGCATCATGGAGGAACTGCTGCCGGCCTACCTCGGCCTGGTGTCGCCGGAGCTGTTCGAGGATCGGTCGGCAAGCGACCACACGCGCGCGCTGGCGTCGCACTGCGACCTGGCGGCGGTGCGTCCTGACGGGACCGCCCGGATCCGGGTGCTGACGCCCACCGCCACCGAGACCGGCTGGTCCGCGGGTGGTCGCAGCGTCATCGAGGTCGTGGTGGACGACATGCCTCACCTCGTCGACTCGGTGTCGGTGGAGCTCGCTCGGCGTCACCACCAGATCCATGTCGTGGTGCACCCGGTCTTCGACGTCGCACGGGACACCGACGGTGCGCTGAACGCGGTGGTGCCGGTCGCCGACGCTCGACTGGCTCCGGAACCCGGCCTGCAGCGGGAGTCCTGGCTGCATGTCGAGGTCGACCGGATCCACGACGACCTGGTGGCTGAGACCGAGGCGGCGCTGGAGCGGGTCCTGGGTCAGGTGCGGCTCGCCGTCGAGGACGAGCCGTCGATGGCGGCCGCGGTCGTTCGCTCGATGGACCGGCTGCGCGCGGCACCGCCGTCGTCGGTCGCGCCCGAGGCGGCGTCCGAGGCGGTGGCCCTGCTCCAGTGGCTCACCGCCGACCACTTCGTCTGCTGGGGTCGCCGGGACTACCGCATCGGCGCGACCGCCGACGGTGGGGAAGTGGACGGCGTACTCGAGGCCGTGCCGGACACCGGGCTGGGGGTACTGCGCGGGATCAGCGACTCGGCGGACCCGGACGGAGCGCCGGAGCGGCGCCTGTCCGGCCAGCCGGTGACGCTGCGGAAGTCGGGTGCCAGGGCGATCGTCTCACCAGGCACGCGCCTCGACGAGCTGTGCGTGACGTCGTACGACGAAGCCGGCCGCGCGGTGGGTGTGACGCGGTTCCTCGGGCTGTTGACTCGGCGTGCCGCGAGAGCGTCGGTCTCGACGATCCCAGTCGTGCGGCGACTCGCAGCGGAGGTGATGCGACGCAGTGGCTTCGACCCCACCAGCCACGCCGGCACCACCCTGGCCGAGATCATCGAGACGCTGCCCCGTGAGGAGCTGTTCCACGCGCGGGTCGACGAGATCACCGCGACCGCGACGGTGGCGATGGACGCCCGGGAACGGCGCGCGACGCGGGTCGCGCTCCGCCGAGACGGCTCGGGGCGATATGTCTCCGTGCTGGTGATGCTGCCTCGCGATCGGTTCGACGCGGGCGTCCGCAGGCAGTTGGCGCGCGTGGTCAGCCAGGAGTTCCGCGCTGCGGACGTCGAGTTCGACGTCCGGATGGAGGCCTCGATCGCGCACCTCTACTTCGTGGCCTGGATGTCGTCGGATCATCAGGAGTCGCGGGTCGACGAGTCGGCTCTGGTGGGGCGGCTGGTCGATGCGGCGCGCGACTGGCGCGACGAGCTGGTGGCGGCGGTGATCCGCCGACACGGCGAGGACGGCCCGGCGCGGTTCGGCGTACTCCTCGATGGTCTCCCTCGCGCCTACCAGGAGTCGTTCCCGGCGGAGGCCGCCGCCGATGACGTCGGCAGGCTGGCCGCTCTCGCGCCCGGTGACGTCGACTTCGCGCTCTACCTTCCGCCGGGGTCGGGCCGCGCCAGGTCTCGCCTGAAGGTCTATCGCGTCGGACATCCCGACTCGCTGTCGCGGGTGCTCCCGATCCTCACCTCACTGGGTGTCGAGGTCACCGATCAGCGCCCCTACGACCTGCGCGGCGACGCCGTCGAGCGGGACACGACGATCGACGACTTCGGGCTGCGCTGGCCGGACGGCGCGCTCGCCGGCCCCGACCACGACGCCGACGAGGAGCGACTCCGCGATGCGTTGCGCAGCCTGTGGACGGGACGCAGCGAGGTGGACGACCTCAACGTGCTCGTGCTCGCGGCGGGACTGACCAACCGCCAGGTGACGGTGATCCGCGCCTATGCGAAGTACCTGCGCCAGATCGGTTCTCCGTTCACCCTCCCGACCGTGGCCGCGGCGCTGCGGCGCCATGTCCGGCTCACCCGACTGCTCGTGGACCTCTTCGAAGCGCGCTTCACCCCCGGGTCCGACAGCGGGCGGAGCGAGCGACAGGAGGAGGTCGTGGGCAGGATCGTCGACGGCCTCGACGAGGTCGACAGCATCGACGACGACCGCGTGCTGCGGTCGTTCGTGGGGCTGATCCGCGCCACTGTCCGCACCAACGTCTGGCAGCGCGTCGGTGGTGAGCCGAAGGAGTACGTCGCGCTCAAGCTCGACCCGTCGGGGGTCGCCGACCTGCCGCTCCCGCGGCCGGCCCACGAGATCTTCGTCGACAGCCCGATCGTCGAGGGCGTCCACCTCCGCTTCGGCGCGATCGCGCGCGGCGGACTCCGCTGGTCCGATCGTCGCGACGACTTCCGGACCGAGATCCTGGGCCTGGTGAAGGCGCAGATGGTCAAGAACGCCATCATCACTCCGCTCGGAGCCAAGGGTGGGTTCGTCGCCAAGCGGATGCCGTCACGCGGCAGCAGCCGGGATGCGTGGCTGGCTGAGGGGCGCCGGGCCTACACCACCTTCCTCCGCGGGTTGCTCGACGTCACTGACAACGTCGTGGGCGGCCGGACGGTGCCTCCCCCGGATGTGGTGCGGCACGATCCTGACGACAGTTATCTGGTGGTGGCGGCGGACAAGGGCACCGCGACCTTCTCCGACCTCGCCAACGAGGTGGGTGCTGAGTACGCCTTCTGGCTGGGGGACGCGTTCGCCAGCGGCGGTTCGGTCGGCTACGACCACAAGGCGATGGGCATCACCGCCCGAGGTGCCTGGGTGTCGGTGCAGCGGCACTTCCGTGAGAGCGGGGGTGACTGCCAGCAGGAGGACTTCACCTGCGTGGGCATCGGTGACATGTCGGGCGACGTGTTCGGAAACGGCATGCTGTGCTCGGAGCACACCCGGTTGGTGGCGGCGTTCGACCACCGCGACATCTTCATCGACCCCGACCCGGTTGCCGCGGTGTCCTACGCCGAGCGTCGCCGGCTGTTCGGGCTGCCGCGGTCGTCGTGGCAGGACTACGACCGCTCGGCGATCTCCGCCGGGGGAGGGGTGTGGTCCCGGCGCTCGAAGTCGGTGCCGCTGGACCCGCGAGCGCGGGCGGCCCTCGGACTCGACCCCGACGTCGCCGCCTTGTCGCCGAACGACCTGATCCGTGCCATCCTTCGTGCCCCGGTCGACCTGCTGTGGAACGGCGGGGTCGGGACCTACGTGAAGGCGTCGACGGAGAGTCATGCCGATGCCGGCGACAAGGGCAACGATCCGGTCCGCGTCGACGCTCGGGATCTGCGGGCCAGCATCGTGGGCGAGGGCGGCAACCTGGGTCTCACGCAGGCGGCACGGGTGGAGTACGCCGCGGCAGGCGGTCGGATCAACACGGACGCGATCGACAACTCTGCGGGGGTCGACTGCTCCGACCGCGAGGTGAACATCAAGATCCTGCTCGACGGCCAGGTCGCCACCGGAGCGCTCTCCGCAGAGGATCGCGATGAGCTGCTACGAGCGATGTCCGACGAGGTCGCCGAGCTGGTGCTCCAGGACAATGACGATCAGAACCGTGCCCTCGGCGACGCCGAAGCACATCCGGTCTCGCCCTCGGAGCAGGAGAGGTGGATGGCACAGCTCGAGCGGAGCGGCGTGCTGTCCCGGGAGGTGGAGGGCCTGCCGTCACCCGACGAGATGCGCGGGCGGACGGCGAGGGACGAGGTCCTGACCGCTCCGGAGCACGCGGTGCTGTTGAGCTGGACCAAGATCGAGCTCGGCCGTGCGCTGCTCGCGTCGGACCTGGTGGAGGACCCCTCGGTGGTCCGCCGTCTGCCGGCGTACTTCCCGTCCGCGGTGCGAGACCGGTTCGGCGACGCGATCGCGGGTCATCCGCTGCGCCGCGAGATCCTCGCCACCCAGGTCGCGAACGAGGTCGTCAACCGAGCGGGCGCGACCTACTGGCCGCGGCTGGCGGCTGAGACCGGCGCCAGCGCGGCAGCCGTGGTGCGGGCGTTCCTTGCCTCACAGACGCTGCTCGACGGTGAGCCGCTCCTCACCGAGGTCTGCTCGCTCGACTTCCGTCTCGACCCCGCGACTCAGGCGCGGCTGCGGAGCGACATCCGGACCGGCGTCGAACGCGGCAGCCGATGGCTCCTCCAACGAGGGCCGGATGGACGGGGCGACGAAGCGGTCGGCGATCTGCAGGCGGAGACCCGGGCACTGGTCGCGCTCGCACCGGAGCTGCTGACGCGCGCGGAAGCGGAGTGGTACGTCGCCCGGCGGCACCACTGGCTGGAGCACGGTGTGCCCGACGGTCTGGCTGACCGTGCGGCGTTGATGCCGTCGGCGGCGTCGCTGCTGGGTGTCGCCGCCCTTGCCCGGGGCATGGGTCGGGACGTCGATGATGCGCTGATCACCCACGTCGCGGTCGGCGACCGGCTCGGCCTACCGGCGCTGGTCCGCGGGATCAACGCACTGCCACGGACGGATCGCTGGTCCGCGACGGCACGGTCCGCGCTCCGCGACGACCTGCTGCTGGCCCACGAACGGCTCACCTCGCGTGCGCTCTCCGACGCGACCTGGGCCCGGTCGAAGGCGGTCGAGAACGCCGTGGCCGCCATCGGACGGGTCGGCGCAGAGGCCGGCGCAGATCTGGCGCGGCTGTCGGTGGCGCTGCGGATCGTCCGCGACCTGGTACCCGGTTGAGCCCTCGTTCGTTGGGGGATACTCCGGTCGAGGTTCTGACAGGCTGACGCCGAGGAGTGCGATGGACACCGAGCAGCGGCGGCAGGCGATGGTGGCGTTCCACCGACTCGGTCGGCGGACGCGGCGTGAGGTCCACCGACTGGCGAGCGAGGGGACGACGCACCCGGATCCCCAGGTGCGCACGGTGGCAGCGGCGTGGGCACGCACGGTCGTCGCGACCACGATGCCGGTGCCGCCGCGGCGCCCGGGAGTCGGCGGCCCGCTTGCGGTGGCCGTGCTGGCGGCGGCGGCCGTCACGGGCGGCGGGCCCGTCGGCGCCGGCCGCGGCCGGGACGGCAGGAGCGAGAACCCCCAGGCTCGGCGGGAGGCGCTCGCGATCCTGGCTGCCATGGGCGAACCACCTTCGGAAGGCGAGGACGCTGTCCGACCGCCGCCGGCCGACCGCCCGTGAGCCGCCCGGCCACGCCGCGCATCGGCGAGGTGTCAAAGTTCGCGTGACATGACGCTCCGGATGCTCGCTGTCGGGGGATCCAGGGATGCCGCAAGCGCGTCGTGGTCGGACTTCAACGGGATCGTGCGGTGCCGGATCGGCGTGCGGGCTCCGTACGGAACAGGTAGTCGATGGTGCCGCCGCCCCGGTGGATCACTCAGCCGTTGCTCGGCGAGCAGGCGCCGCGCCGCGATCGCGTCGCGATCATCCATCGCGCCGATGTTCACCCGTCCGAGGTCGGCGAGCAGAGCCAGCTGGGGCCACTGCCGGGTAGTCGAGGCTGGTGGTCGCCGACCGAGTCCGAGCGCTCTGGCCGTCACTGTCCTGGAGGAGGTAGGCCCGACTACCGGGAACACGCCCACGCTGCCGAGCTCGAGCGTGGCGGCGTGCTTCGCCGAGCCCCCCGAGTGGGATGTCGCTGTTTGGCGTCCAACAGCTCAGCCGCCCATACCGTTCCCCGGTTGCTCAAACCGTTCCTCGCCCGGCGGACCAGTGCGGCCGGCCGCATGTGGCGGCGCACCGGCGCTCGGACCCCTCGCGAAAGAACATCCGCGTCGGGAAGGCATACCCATTGCCACCGCCAAACGCCCGCCGAGGACGGTTCTCACGGCCTTCCAGACTGGCTCCTGCTCCCGAGCGTCGAGTTCGAAGAAGTCAAGTCCGACACTTCGGGGAAAACCAGGGAAGTTCTTGCGATCCCGCTCGTGCCGGTCGAGGTACTCCGCCAACGAGCGCACGAAGATGTCGAGCACAAGTCTTGGCCCTCGTCGTGATCCGGTAGCCACTGTGGCACCGGACTCGCGACCGGGCTCGTGGAGATCTGTCTCCTTTGCCCACTCCCTCGCGGCCCTGACGATGTCCTGCCAACTCATGCTGTCGGCGGCGTGTTGCTCGGACAAATGCCCGAACCTCTCGGCATTCTTCGCCTGCTTCGGGAACTGCTCTCGTGTCCACGCCAGGTGGAACGTATGACCGCTGTGCAGCCGCTTCTGGAACGCGAGATGTGCGCCTGTCCGCTCCCCAGGATCGAGGTCGCTGCCATCGCTCTGTGGGGGTGGCGTCGGCCAGTCGTCACGCGGCGTGCTGGCGTGGTAGCCAGCCTCGGCCCCGGCGAGCAGTCCCCGAAGCACGGCGCTTGGCCCGCCGAGGACGCTCATGTCGGCGTCCGCGAGTATCTCGCCCGCGCGATCATCCGGAGACACGTTCTGAACGATCTCGACGCCCATCTCCGTCTCTCGCAGGCCAACGACTTGGGTCGACATGATCATGGAGGCCACTCTCTCGTGGTCCACCGGTGTGAAGAGTTCGCCCGGCTCGAGGCCTTCGCCAGCCTCAACGTCGCGCATCGCGGCCTGCGCCGCCAAGACGCTGAGCTCCTCGCGACGCGAGCTGAGGACACGGTCGTCCTCGCCTTCAGTCTGGACATGGTCATGGAACGCGCCCGCGATTGCCGCAAGTGGAACCGTTTCCGGCGGCAGCTCACCGGCGCCACACACCGCGTCCGCCAACAGCCGACCGGCTTCAGAGACGCCCCACGCGTGGGTGGCGTTGTGGTACGCCCAGGCTTTGACGATCGCTTCGTCCGTGCCGTAACGCTCGACCAGCTCTGCGAGCTCCTCCGTGACGAGCGTGTGCGCCGCAGCCTCGAGGGAGGCGTGGCGCCGTATGGCTCTGAGGAACGTGAGCTGGGCACGCTGATGCCGGAACGGACCGTAGGGCCACATGCGAGTCCATGTTGTCCGGTCGCCTTCCCTCCAACAATGCCGCGGATTCAGCACAGTTGAGCGCGCCGTAGAGGTGGTCGACGTCGAGGGGGACGTTGGTCCCCGATACCGACCTCGGCCACCTCCTGCATTCGCGCTGCGACGTCAGTAGGTCAGCCCGGGTGCCGCGCGCCAACCTGCTGCCACCTGTCCAACGCGGACTCCTTGAGGGGCACATCCCGTGCCCCTCCCTCTCCTGGTCGTGTTCACGGTTCAATTGCCGACGTGCGGCACGAGGTGCGTTGTCCTTAGCATCGGTCCATGCGACAAGTTGTCAGCCCGACGAGGCGAGAGAGTCTGGTACGCACGAGCTTCGGCGCGAGTCCGAGGGAGTGGTTGTCTGCCGAGGCCAACGACGGTGTCCAGTACGGGTGGTCGGACACGCTGGGTGCAGCACGACGGCGCGGCTCGATTCGGGAGCTCGAGCCCGCTGAACAACATGACGAGTTTGCGGGCTTGACGCGCGGTACGGCCTACCGCGCCGCTCAGATACCCGTGATCACGGCTCCGCAGGCCTACGCGCCCATCACAGCGGCGCCAACTGTACCGATCCTGCCTCTGAGGCCGGGGCGCGACCACCTGAGCCCCGCGGCGCGCTCCAGGGCCGACAGAGTGCAGGTACAGACCGCCAGGTAGATGGGTAGGTGGACATATCACGCGGTCGGAATGCTCGAGGCGGCAATCTCGACACGGTGATGCCCGTCGCCGCCTCCGGCGAGCGGACCCGAGTCGAGAGTACGAGCCACGTCGGGTGTCATCAACGGTGTTGCACCACATCGCCGCTGTTCATGGCGGGGTCGGTCGCCGCGCGAGCTACGTCACGCTGGTCGCAGGATCTTGTGCGCTCTCGCAGCGAGCTCTGCCGCCCCCGGCTCCCCTCCGTGCTCGATGGCCCGGGCGAAGGAGATCAGGACTTGGTCGTTGACCTTGGCGTCCTCCGTCGGAAAGGGGGAGCCGCCGGGCAGGCGTTGATGGAACGCGTTCACCCGCCAGCCGGCCGAGGTAGAGGCCATCGCTCTCGGGGGCGGTGGCGGCCGCGCGATCGCTGGACGACACTGGCCGCAATGACGCGGACCGGATCTTGGTTCGCCTTTCTCGATGTCGTCGTGAGCCCGAGGGTTAGGCAATTCGCACCGCGGTGTACGACCGGACCCTGGTCCTCTCCCTGACCGCCGCGCAGTCGCATCCGTTCGACCGGTCAAGCGAGCGGCACTGTCAGCCCATACCAGTCTCCGGGCCGTCCTGTCGCCCGCTGCGCGTCGGCGGCCAATGGCCCTTCGCCGGGTCCCAGTTCGTCGA
>CAZJDU010000015.1:38462-48354 GCA_964544855.1 uncultured Nocardioides sp. | reverse complement strand
CCGAGCTCCTCCAGCTGCATCAGCACGTACGGCGTGAAGTGGTCGTAGAGCACGGCCATCGGCATCTCGGCCGGTGTCAGACCCGACTGCTTCCACAGCTCGCGGCCGACCACGCCGATCTCGGGGATGCCGATGTCGTCGCGGTAGTACGACGTCATCACGAACTGGTCGGCGGCACTCCCCTGCGCCGCGGCGGCGACATAGGCCGGCGGCCGCGGCAGGTCCTTCGCACGCTCGGCCGACGTGATGACCAGCGCCACGGCCCCGTCCGACTCCTGGCAGCAGTCGAGCAGGTGCAGCGGATCGGCGATCATCCGGGAGCGCTGATGGTCCTCGAGGGTGATTGGCCGGCCGTAGAAGAACGCGTTCGGGTTCGTGGCGGCGTGGCGCCGGTCGGCCACCGCGACCCGCCCGAAGTCCTCCGAGGTGGCGCCGTACTCGTGCAGGTACCGACGGGCCTGCATCGCCACCGTGGCCGCGGGCGTCGACAACCCGAGGGGGTAGGTCCAGGCGTTGTCGAGGCCGTTGGTGTTGACCTGGGCGGCCGCCCAGTTCTGCACCTGCCCGAAGCGCTGCCCGGACCGCTCGTTGAAGCCGCGGTAGGCGACCACGACGTCGGCGATGCCGGTCGCCACCGCCATCGCCGCCTGCTGCACCGTCGCACACGCCGCGCCGCCGCCGTAGTTGATCCGGCTGAAGAACCGCAGCTCCGGCACGCCGAGCTCACGCGCCAGGGCGATCTCGGCGGAGGTGTCCATCGTGAACGTCGTGAAGCCGTCGACGTCTGCCGGCGACAGGCCGCAGTCGGCCAGCGCCGCCTGCGTCGCCTCCACCGAGAGCTGCAGCTCCGAACGGCCCGACTCCTTGGAGAACTCGGTCGCGCCGATGCCGACGATCGCGGCCCTCCCGCTCAGGGTGCGCTCGCTCATGGGGCCGCCTCCAGCGAGTCGACGTCGACCGTGACCGTTCCGGTCACGTGCGTGCCCAACGACACCTCGCCGACCACCGCGATGGTGGCGACGCCGTCCTCGACGGCGGTCACCTCGCCGGTGAAGCGGAGTGTGTCGTAGGGGTACGCCGGCGCACCGAGCCGGATCGCGATGCCGCGGATCTGCACCTGCGGCCCCGCCCAGTCGGTGACATAGCGCTCGCACAGCGCGTTGGAGGTCAGGATGTTCATGAAGATGTCCTGCGACCCGGCCGCCTGCGCGACGTCGCGATCGTGATGGACATCCTGGAAGTCGCGGGTCGCGATCGCGGTCGACACGATGGTCGTCGGCGTCAGCGGCAGCTCGAACGGCGCTAGCTGCTGGCCCACCCCTACGGCGGTCATGTCGCCTCCTTCACCCGCCGCCAGACCGGCAGCGTCAGCTCGTCGTCGATCACGTTCCAGTCCAACCGCAGCCGCTCGCCGATCCGGAGCCCGTCCGGGCCCTCGGGCGGCACACCGGTGACCTCCGCGACCATCCGAACCCCCTCGTCGAGGTCGAGCAGCGCGATCACCAGCGGCAGCTCCTTGCCGGGGACCTGCGGCGCGTGGTGCACCAGGTAGGAGTGGACGGTGCCCTCGCCGGAGGCGACGACGTATCCGCGGTCGAGCGCGCCGCAGTCGGGGCACGCCGGCCCGGGTGGGTGCCGCAGCACCCCGCAGGCGTTGCACCGCTGGATCCGCAGCTCGCGCGCCACCGTACCGTCGAAGAAGTACCGGTTGTCTCGGTTGACCATCGGCCGTACGACGCTCATCTGGTTCCCTTCCTACGGTGGTGTCGAGACTCGCACGCTCGCACCTCAACCACCGGAGTCCTTCGGGATGAACTTGAGGACCCGGAAGAGCATCGTCGCGACCTGCTCGGAGGAGCCGTCGTCGTGCTCGACGTACCAGGTGCTGCGAGACGTGACGAAGTAGCCGGTGCCCATCGCGGTCGTCTTGGGTCCGACGACCGAGTCGAGCGCCGTGGTCACCCGGAGCTGCTCGCCGACGCGGAGGTAGCGGTCGTAGCTCTGCTCGCAGTTGGTGCCGAGCACGGCGGTGAACCCCAGCTCGGTCAGCACCTTCATCATGCCGTGGAGCGGGTCGTCGGCGGGCGGTCGGCCGCCCAGGCCGTACATCGTCCACACCTGCGCCATCGACGGCGGCGCCTCACCCTCGGTGAAGCGCGGGTTGTCGACCCCCGTCGCCTCCAGCCAGTTGCTGATCGTCGGCTGGTTCACCGGGTCGCGGGCGAACCGCTCGGAGGCCTCGCCGAGCGCCTTGATCCGCTCCGCCTCGGCCATGACCTTCTCGTGCACTCCCGGGTCGACGGCGCTCATCGCGGGACCCTCGGCAGCCCGAGCCCGAACATCGCGATCAGCTCGCGCTGCACCTCCTGGACGCCACCGCCGAAGGTGAGCACCAGGTTGCGCTTCGCCTGCGCGTCGAGATAGTCGAGCAGCTGCCGGGTCTCCGGGGCACCGGGATCGCCGTGGCGGTGGACGAGCGCGATCAGATCGGCGAGCAGGTACTGCACCCGGTCGGCGGCGAAGACCTTCGACGAGGACGCGTCGGCGACGCTGATCTCACCCGTCGCGGCCGCGTGGGCCACCTCCCAGTTGAGCAGCTCGTTGACGCGGAAGACCGCGGTGCACTCCCCCAGGACGGCCGCGACGTCCGGCGCGTCGGCGAACCCGGCCTCCGCGGCCCATCGCACCACCCGGTCGCGCAGCCCCTCGATCCGCCCCGCCGGGCCGAGCATCACCCGCTCGTGGTTGAGCTGGGTGGTGATGAGCCGCCACCCCTGGTTCTCCTCGCCGACGAGCATGTCGGCCGGCACCCGCACGTCGTGGTAGTACGTCGCGTTGACGTGGTGGGAGCCGTCGGCCGTGATGATCGGCGTGTGGCTGTAGCCCGGGTCGGAGGTGTCGACGATGAGGATCGAGATGCCCCGGTGCTTGGGTGCGTCGGGATCGGTGCGCACCGCGAGCCAGATGTAGTCGGCCTGGTGGCCGCCGGTGGTCCAGAGCTTCTGGCCGTTGACGATGTAGTGCTCGCCGTCGCGCTTCGCCGTGGTCCGCAGCGAGGCCAGGTCGGTGCCGGCGTCCGGCTCGGAGTAGCCGATCGCGAAGTGCACGTCGCCGGCGAGGATCCGGGAGAGGAACATCTCCTTCTGCTTCTCGGTGCCGTAGCGGATCAGGGTGGGACCGACCGTCTGCAGGGTGACGGCGGGCAGGTGCACGTCGGCGTACTGCGCCTCGTTGGCGAAGATCGTCTGCTCGACCTCGCCGAGCCCGTGGCCGCCGTACTCCTTCGGCCACCCGACGCCCATCCAGCCGTCGTCGCCGAGCCGCTTGATGTGCTTCTCGTACGCCGGTCCGTGGCGATCCCACGTGCCCTCCTCCGGGCCGGGGTCGGCGGGCTCATCGTGTCGCAGGCCCGCGAAGTAGTCGCGCAGCTCGGCCTTGAGCCGGCGCTGCTCCGCGGTCAGCTCGAGGTTCTTGGCCGCGGCCGTCTCGACCGGCACCTGCGCAGCGGTCGTGTCCAGCGCGTGGGCGAGGTCGGTGCCCCAGCTCGTGAAGCCCACCAGCGGGTAGGTGACGTCCACGCCCATGCCCCCGTGCAGGTGGTGGCAGGTGCGCAGCGCGTACGGCGCCTCGCGGCTGGCCCAGTAGGCCGCCACCGCGAGGTCGTCGGCCGCCGGCAGCCCCGCGGCGACCCGCCACACCGCGTTGTCCGCGGCCAGGTCCAGCGTGCGGGACGCGACGTACAGGTCGGCGACCTGCATCGCCACCGCCTGGAACTCGGCGAGCGACCGGCCGAACTGTCGACGTCCCTTGACGTGGTCGGCGGTCAGGTCGCGCGCACCGGCGAGCACACCCGCGGCCGTGGCCGCCAGGCCTGCGCGGACGAGGTCCCGCAAGGCGTCCGCGGCACCGTCACCGAGCAGCTGGGCGTGGGCGCCCTCGAGCACCACCGTGTGCTGCGCGACCTCGCTCGACGCGCTGGCCGGGAGCAGCGTGACCCCCTCGGCACGCGGGTCGACGAGCGCGACGACCTCGGACTCGCCGGCGCGAGCCGTGACCAGCAACCGGGTCGCGACGTCGGCGTAGGTGACACCGACCTTGCGGCCGGTGACCCGTCCGTCGGTGACGGTGGTCGAGCCGTCGCTGCCCGCATCACGCCAGGCCGGTGTCAGCAGCGCCTCGCCCGCAGCGACCGCGGGCAGCAGCTCCGCGCGCTGGGCGTCGGTGCCGAAGCCGACGAGCGTCAGGGCGCCGCAGCACAGCGTCTCCCAGGCCGGCACCCGCACCGCGTGCCTCCCCGCCTCACGCAGCAGCACGGCCACCTCGGACAGCCCGAGCCCGTCACCGCCGTACTCCTCGGGCACGGGCAGTCCGGTCAGCCCGGCCGCGTGCCAGGCGGACCACTCGGCCGCGCCCGCACCGGAGCGGGCGAGGAACTCGGTCACCACCGATCGGACGGCTTGGATCGACTCTGCTTCCACACCGGGAACTGTAACGTGTTCTAGTCTGGTCCGCATGGGGGTGTCACTGCTCGATCTGACCCGCAGGGCGGTCTACGTCCCGTGGACCCGGATCCCCGAGGGCGCGGTCGTCGAGCTGCCCGGACGGGGATCGACGTACGTCGCCGACGTGCCGGGGCCGAGCGAGGACGCGCCGGTGGTCGTGCTGCTGCACGCCCTGGGCTGCACCGGACTCCTCACCTGGTTCCCCGTGATCCACGACCTGGCGCGCCGGTTCCGCGTGGTCACGCTCGACCAGCGCTGCCACGGTCAGGGCGTCTGGACCGACGACCTCCGGCTGACGGACTGTGCCGACGACGTCGCAGCCCTGCTCGACGTGCTCGACGTGGACGAGGCACTCGTCGCCGGCTACTCGCTGGGGTCGATCGTGGCGCAGCGGGTCTGGCGCCAGCATCCCGACCGCGTCGCGGGCCTCGTGCTCTGCGCATCGACCGATCGCTTCCAGCGCAACCCTGCGGAGCGGCTCTTCTTCTCCGGCATGGGCACCTCGATGCACCTCCTGCGCGCGGCGTCGCGGTCGGACCGAGCGGCCGCCGCCGCGAGGACGGCGGCGCGCCGGCTCGACCTGCTCCCCTCCGACATGCACGAGTGGGCGCTCCGGGAGTTCCGGTCCACCCGGCCCCGCGGGATCGCCCAGGCGCTCGCGGCCCTCGGACGTCACCACTCCCGACCGTGGCTCGGCCGGATCGACGTACCGACCGCCGTCGTCGTGATGACGCGCGACCATGTCGTCCCGACGCGGCGGCAGTATGCCCTGGCCCGCGCGATCCCGGGCGCGACCGTGCACGAGGTCGCCGACGGGCATGCCGGAGTCGTGCTCGGCGCCGAACGGTTCGGTCCCGCCTTCGCCGAGGCCGTCGCGACGGTGCGTGCGCGGAGCCGCGACTTCGCGCGTTGATCGGATCTATTACTGTCGGTCCGGTGATCGAGAGCGATCTCCGCCTCCGGGAGCACGTCGACCGTATCGCCACCGACCACCCTCCGCTGCGCATCGAGGACGTCGACTTCACCATCCGGGACCCGGAGACGCTGGAGCGTCGCTTCGGCCACGTGCTGGACTACATGGCCCGCGTGGAGCTCGAGGTGGACCGCAACGTGCTCGAGCTGACCACGATGCTCCCGGACCCTCCCGAGATCGACCGGCACTTCTACGCCGACGTCTGGCAGCCGCAGGAGATCGAGCACGGCCGCATCCTCGACCGGCTCCAGATCGAGCTCGGGCGGCCGGCAGCCGTCGCGGACACCGACACCGTCAGCCTGAAGCTGCGCGTGCTCGGGGCGCTGGCCCACCTGGGCTCCTTCCAGGACGTCTGCCGGATGCTCTACTACCTGACCGGCATGGCCACCGAGCGGTCCGCCGTGCTCGCCTACAACCTGCTGCACGACGGGGTGCGCGAGCTGGGGGAAGGCGCGGTGGCGGAGACGGTGGTCGCGCCGATCAAGCGCCAGGAGCCCGGTCACTTCGTGTTCTACCAGCTCTCCGCCCGCGGGCTCTGGGCGCAGCTGGCTTCCTGGCAGCGGTGGCTGGTGCGGCGGATGCGGACGATCTCGTTCGGACCGGTCGGCACCAACAACGACGAGCAGCGCGCCGATTTCGGCGACCTGATGGCGACGCTGGACATCGCGCCCGACCACAGTGACTTCGTGGCCTCGGTCGTCCGCGTCGAGCGCGAGCTGCTCTGGGCCCACCACGAGGGGATGACGGTGCCGCGCTACGTGCTCCGCGCCTTCCGCGAGGCGGCCGAGCTCGCGCAGCAGCGCGCTGCGGTCTGACCGGGCCCCGCTCGTCAGCCCCCTGCGACCGCGGTGCGCAGCCGTTGCAGCTCGGCGGGGTAGTGGCGGACCAGGGCCTCGATGTCCGGCGCCGATTCGCGGCACGCGATCACCCCGACATGGAGCTGCCCGGCGTTCGACAGGACAGTGATGTTGAGCCCGGCACCGTGGAAGACCGGTCCGAGCGGAAACAGCGCCTCGATCCGGGCTCCCATGAAGTAGAGCGGGACCGGAGGGCCCGGGACGTTGGAGATCACCAGGTTGTGGACCACGGGGTGACGCTCGGCCAGGCGCAGGTTGGCGTAGGTGCGTACCGCGAGCCCGAAGGTCCGGGGCGCCGCGAACTCCGCCCAGTCCTGCAGCGAGTCCGCGCTGATCGCGTCGTGGTGCTCCTTGGCGTGGCGGTTGCGCTCCGCGAGCATCCCCAGCCGCTCGACCGGGTCGGCGATGTCGGTCCCGAGCCTGGTGAACAGCGCCGAGACCTTGTTGGCCCCGTCGGCGCGGCGCGACGCGGTGCGCACGCTCACCGGCACCGTCGCCAGCAGCGAGGTCGGCGGCAGCTCACCCCGATCGTCGAGATAGGCGCGCAGCGCGCCGCCCGCGACGGAGAGCACGACGTCGTTGACCGTCGTGCCGGTGGCACGCTTGACCTCGCGGACGTCGTCCAGCGCCAGGTCGGTCAGCGCCAGCGACCGGTGGCCGGTGATCGTGCCGTTGAACGACGTGCGAGGGGCACCGAACGGCGCCGCCATCGCGGTCCCCCGCCGGGCACGCCCCACCGACCGGGTCACCAGCTGCGCCGACGGTGCGAGCAGGCGTACGGCGTGGAGCGGGCGGCTGACCGTGCCCAGGACCGCCCGCCCGAGCAGCTCACCCTGTCCGGGGTCACGCGGCTGCTCCGCCGCCTCGTCCAGCGGCATCGGCTCGGCGAGCGCGTCCAGCGAGCACAGGTGGGAGATGAGGTTCGACCCCGAGACGCCGTCGACGGTGGCGTGGTGCATCTTCGCGAAGACCACGACCCGCTCCTCGTCGTCGGCGGAGCGGTGCCCCTCGATCACCCACATCTCCCACAGCGGGCGCGACCGGTCGAGCGGCTGCGCGGCGAGATGTGAGCACAGGCTCATCAGCTCGTCGTACCCGCCCGGGCTCGGAAGAGCCAGCCGGTGCACGTGGTGCTCGATGTCGAAGTGGGTGTCGCGCACCCACACGGGATGGTCGAGGCCGAGCGGGACGCGGCGGAGCTTGCGGGTGAAGGCCGGCACGTCGACGACGCGCTTCTCGATCCGCTGCTGCAGGTCGGCGAACGTGTAGCCCGCCGGGCTGCTGCTCGGGTCGAGCACCATCACGCCGCACACGTGCATCAGCTGCTCGGGCGTCTCCAGGTAGAGGAAGCTCGCGTCGAGCCCCGACAGCCGATCCATCCGGTCGTCCTCCCGTGTGTCGAAGCGGTGGTCGAGGTGCGAGCCTGCGAGCCCACCGGTGGTTGAGGTGCGAGCCTGCGAGCCCACCGGTGGTTGAGGTGCGAGCCTGCGAGCCCACCGGTGGTTGAGGTGCGAGCCTGCGAGCCTCGAAACCGAGAACCTGTTACAGAACGGTCCAACGATCCCGATAGGCTCGCGTCATGGGATGGGCCTTCACGCTCCGCCAGGCGGCCACGGCCGCGCTCACCGCGAACGCCGTACGACCCCTGCCCGGCGACCGCATCGGGATCCCGGCGTTCTTCGCCGGCTGGCTGACCGGCGAGCTCGCGCCACACCTGCTGACGCTGACCGCCGCCGACGCCGCGACCCACGCGTTCGGCCGGCGGCGCAGCCCCGCCGGGCTGGCGCTCGCCGGTGCGACCATGGCGGGTCTCGGCTACCTGATCGCGCAGAGCCGCCGCGCCCAGCACGAGGTCGAGACCGCGCTGGTCGAGGGGCTCGGCGAGGAGTACGTCGAGCTGCTCGACGCACCGCCGACGCCCACCGAGCTCGCGACGCCCTGGAGCACGATCGCCAACCCGTTCGCCTTCGCCCGCGCCGCGACCCGGCAGGGCGTCCACGTGCAGCGCGACGTGGAGTTCGCGCCGCACGGGCAGCGCGGACGGCTCGACATCTACACCTCCGACGCCACGCCGTCGGCCGGGGCGCCGGTGCTGCTGCAGGTCCACGGCGGTGCCTGGGTGCTGGGCACGAAGGAGCAGCAGGGGCTGCCGCTGATGCAGTACCTCGCCGCGAAGGGCTGGGTCTGTGTCGCGATCAACTACCGACTCGCGCCGCGCGACCCCTGGCCGGCGCAGATCGTCGACGTGAAGCGGGCGATCGCGTGGGTCAAGGACCACATCGAGGACTACGGCGGCGACCCGTCGTACGTCGCCATCACCGGAGGCTCGGCGGGCGGGCACCTGAGCTCGCTGGCGGCCCTGACGCCGAACGACCCTGCGTGGCAGCCCGGCTTCGAGCAGGCCGACACCTCGGTGCAGGTCGCCGTGCCGCACTACGGCGTCTACGACCTCGCCGGCGAGACGGGGCTGCCCAGCGTCACCCAGATGCGCGACGGCTTCCTCGCGCCGCGGGTGATGCAGCAGCCGTACGCCGACGCTCGTAACCTCTACGAGGCGGCCTCGCCGCTGCTGCGGATCACGCCCGACGCTCCCGACTTCTTCGTGGTCCATGGCGTGGAGGACACCCTGGTGCGGGTCGGTCAGGCCCGCGCCTTCGTGGAGCGGCTGCGGGAGGTCTCGAAGCGGTCGGTGGTGTACGCCGAGCTCGCCGGCGCCCAGCACGCCTTCGACATCTTCCCGTCGATCCGCTCCGCCCACGTGGTGCGCGGCATCGACCGCTACCTCACCTGGCACCACAACGGCTGGCGTCGCGACCAGCAGTCCGCCACGAGCGCCTGAGGAGCCCGATGAGCACCGAGCCGTCCCTGGTCCGGGTCGCCGACCGCGAGCGCGTCCGCACCCTCACGCTCGACCGTCCCGACGCGCTCAACGCCTTCAACGAGGCGCTCTACGACGAGACCGCCGAGCGTCTCCTCGCCGCAGCGGAGGACCCCGACGTCGCTGTGGTGCTGCTGACCGGCAACGGACGGGCGTTCAGCGCGGGCACCGACCTCGCCGAGATGGCCGAGCGCACCACCAACCCCGACTTCGTGCCCGGCAAGCACGGGTTCAACGGCCTGATCGACGCCCTGGTCGCCTTCCCGAAGCCGCTCGTGATCGCCGTCAACGGGCTCGGCCTGGGCATCGGCTGCACCATCCTGGGCTTCGCCGACCTGGCCTTCGCCTCGACCGAGGCCCGGTTCAGATGCCCGTTCACGAGCCTCGGCGTGGCACCGGAGGCGGCGTCGAGCTACCTCCTCCCGCAGCTGCTGGGCCGGCAGGAGGCGAGCTGGATCCTGATGTCGGCGGAGTGGGTCTCGGCCGACGACGCCCGACGCGCCGGCCTGGTGCGCGAGGTCTGCGCCCCCGACGAGCTGCTCGAGACCGCGCATCACCACGCTGCCACGCTCGCCAGCAGGCCGATCTCGAGCCTGGTCGCCGTGAAGGAGACCATCACCGCCCCGCACCGGGACGCCGTCGCTGCCGCTCGGCAGCGCGAGAACGGCTGGTTCGCCGAGCT
>CAZJDU010000015.1:0-38362 GCA_964544855.1 uncultured Nocardioides sp. | reverse complement strand
CCGAGGATCCGCTCGCCGGCGACGTTGCGCAGGATCTGGGTGGTGCCGCCCGCGATGGACAGGCAGCGGGTGTTGAGGGCCTCCCAGACATCGGCCTGCACCTCCGGCAGCCCCAGGGCCACCGCTTCCCGCTGCAGCTCGACGACCAGCTCGGAGGAGTCCTGCCTGCTCCGGCCGCCGAGGAGCTTGGCGACACTCGACTCGGGGCCCGGACCGCGGCCGTCGAGCGCACGCAGCGTCGTGCGGACGCCCAACAGGCCGCACACGGTGGCGAGGGCGACGGCGTGGCCGACGCGCACCCGCTCGGTCGCCGACAGCTCGCGGCTGGCGGCGATCTCGACCGCGCGCTCGACGCTCTTGTCGAGCCGGGCCCCCGCCATCGCGACCCGCTCGTTGGCGAGCGTGGTACGGGCGAGCTTCCACCCGTCCCCCGGCTCCGCGACCACGCACTCGTCCGGGACGAACACCTCGTCGAGGAAGACCTCGTTGAACAGCGCCTCACCGGTGATCTCACGCAGCGGCCGGACCTCGATGCCGGGCGTCCGCATGTCGACCAGGAAGTAGGTGATCCCCTGGTGCGGTGGCACGTCCGGGTCGGTGCGCGCGAGGCAGATGCCCCAGTCGGCACGCTCGGCCACCGAGGTCCACACCTTCTGCCCCGAGAGCCGCCATCCCCCGTCGACTCGCTCGGCGCGGGTCCGCAGCGAGGCGAGGTCCGACCCGGAGCCGGGCTCGGAGAAGAGCTGACACCAGGTCAGCTCGCCGAGCAGCGACGGCCGCACGAAGCGGTCCCGCTGCGCGTCGCTGCCGTGCTGCAGGATCGTCGGTACCGCCCACCCGGCGATCACCAGGTCCGGCCGCGTGACGCCGGCGCGGGTCAGCTCCTGGTCGATCACCAGCTGCGTCACCGGGTCGGCCCCCAGGCCGTACGGCGCGGGCCAGTGCGGTGCGAGGTGTCCGGTCTCCACCAGGGCCGCTCGCCGCTCGTCCTCGGGCGATGCGGCGATGCGCTCGGCGACGGTCCGGATGTCGGCCCGGATCGGGTCGTCCCGCCCGTCGAGGTCGACGTCGACCGTGCGCCGTACGCCGGATGCCGCGGCAACCGTGAGCCGCTCGGCAGCCTCGTCGGCACCGCCCACCAAGGACCGGAGCGAGAGCGCCCGCCGCAGGTAGAGGTGGGCGTCGTGCTCGAAGGTGAACCCGATCCCGCCGAGGACCTGGATGCAGGTCTTCGCCGCCGTGACGGCGCCGTCGAAGCAGACCGCCTGCGCCACGTCGACGGCGAAGGCCCACTGCTCGTCGCCCTGATCCGCGGCCGCCGCGGCGTCCCATGCCGCCGCCGTCACCGCCTCGGCCGTCTCGAGCATCTCCGCGCAGAGGTGCTTCACGGCCTGGAACGATCCGATCGTCCGCCCGAACTGCTCGCGGACCTTCGCGTACTCCACGGCGGTCTCCAGACACCACCGCGCCACGCCGGAGGCCTCGGCGGCCGCCAGCGTCACCGCAGTGCGGCCCACGCGGGCGGCTGCACGAGCCGCTGCGGAGTCCTGGGGCGACCGTGCATGTCGGGCACTGAGATCGATCCCGACGAGCGGCTCGACCTCGGCGGCGAGCCGATCGCCGCTGGCGGCCACGAGGTCGCTCGCGGCGCCGCCGTCCCAGACGGCGCCGTCGGGTCGGACCTGCACGCCGTAGCGCCCGGGCCGACCGGTCACCACCGCACCGACCGTGGCGCCCAGGAGGCCGCCGGGCAGCAGCTCGTGAGCGCACGCCTCGAGCGCGACCGCCTGGTCGAGCAACGTCCCGCCTCCGCCGCCGGCGGCCTCGGGCACCGCGATCGCAGCCACGCCCATCTCCTCGACCGCGGACCAGATCTCGTCGAAGCGGGCGGCCGCATCGTCCTCCGCCGCCCGGACGGCGACCACGCCGCCCTGACCCGCCGCCCATTTGCGCAGGCTCTCGGCGAGCTCGACCTGCTCGTCGGTGATGCCGATCGACATGCTGCTCCTCGTTCCGGAAACTAGAACATGTTCCACTCTACTAGAGTCGGTCCCGTGACGGACATCGCAGAGCCCGACATGCCCCACGACCTGCTCGAGCACGCCCGGAGGGCCAAGGGGTTCATGCCGGGTGACGAGGGCGACCTGCTGTACGGCGCAGCGCGGGAGCGGCTCCCCCACGGCCCGGCGCTCGAGGTCGGCACCTACTGCGGGAAGTCGGCGATCTACCTCGGTGCGGCCGCCCGGGAAGCCGGGCCGGACGCGGTCGTCTTCACCGTCGACCACCACCGCGGCTCGGAGGAGAACCAGGCGGGCTGGGAGCACCACGACCCCTCGCTCGTCGACCCCGACACCGGCCTGATGGACACCCTGCCCACCTACCGGCGCACGATGGCGCACGCCGGCCTCGAGGACCGGGTCGTTGCGGTGCTCGGCCACTCGGCGACGGTCGCGCGGCACTGGCGCATCCCGCTCTCACTGCTCTTCATCGACGGCGGTCACGGCGAGGAGCCGGCCCGCACCGACTACACGTCCTGGGCGCCGTGGGTGATGCCGGAGGGCCTGCTCGTCATCCACGACGTCTTCCCCGACCCGGCCGACGGCGGGCGGCCGCCGTACGAGCAGATCTATCGGCCCGCGCTCGACTCGGGACAGTTCACCGAGATCGAGGCCGTGGGCTCGATGCGGGTGCTGCAACGCACCTCAGGACGTGCGGGCGAACTCTGAACAGCCGCACTCGAGGGCCAGCTCGTCGAAGTGCGGTGCCAACGACGTGCCGCGCACGATCGAGGACCCCTGCGTCGCGTGGCCGAAGGTCTCCCCCAGCGCGTCGACCGCCAGCAGCACCGCCGCGGCGGTGTAGGTGGTGTGCTCGTCGGGCCAGTGGACCTCGGTCGGCTCGTCCTCGGGATGCGGCCGCGCCGGGTCGTCGTACACCCAGCCGGTCCAGTAGGCGCCGCCCTCGCCCCGGAGGTGCTGCATGTCGACGAGCAGCTGACGCGCGCGGCGGTGGTCACCGATCGCGTCCAGCGCCATCGCGAGCTCACAGGTCTCGGCGCCGGTCACCCACGGGTTGGTGTCGACGCAGTGGATGCCCAGCCCGGGCACCACGAAGTCGTCCCACCGGGTCTCCAGCAGCGCCCACGCGTCGTCCCCGCGGACGGCTCCCCCGAGGACCGGGTAGTACCAGTCCATGGAGTAGGTCGACTTGTCCGCGAACTGGTCGCGATGCGCGCGGACGGCGTGGCCGAGTCGACCACCGGCCAGCTCCCACTCCGGCTGCGGGTCGTCCATCAGGTCGGCGAGCGCCACGCCGGCGCGCAGCGAGTGGTAGATGCTGGCGTTGCCGGTCAGCAGACAGAAGTCGTCGACGGGCGTCCAGCGGATGCCACCGAACGGCTGCTGCAACGAGACCACCCAGTCGAGCCCGGCGCGCACCGAGGGCCAGAAGCGCTCGACGAACCGGATGTCGCGGCGCAGCAGCCAGTGGTGCCACAGACCGACGGCGAAGTACGCCGACATGTTGACCTCGCCACGCTCGTCCTCGACGGCGTTGTCGACGATCTTCATCGGCCACGACCCGTCGGCGCGCTGCATCGTCGGGACCCACGCGTAGGCAAGCTCGGCGGCCGCGACCTGGCCGCCGACGAGCATCGCCATCGCCGCCTCGACGTGGTTCCAGATGTCGACGTGCTCCCCCGGTGTCCACGGGACGGCGCCGCACGGCTCCTGCATCGCGGCGATCGATCGGGCCGTCTCAGCCACCTCGGCAGCACTGAGCACGCCGTCGACGTACGGGAGCTGGGCCAGCGGGACCTCCGGCTCAGCCGTCAACGTCGATCTCCGGCTTGCGGAAGTAGAGCACCAGACTCTTGCCGATGACCGGGTCCAGCACCTTGCCGGCCAGACGCAGCGGCAGCGGGTTCTTCATGATCTCCCAGACCAGCAGCCGGTGGTACGCCTTGGCGAGCGGGTGGCCGTCGTTCTCGACGCCGACGGCGCACTTGATCCACCAGTACGGCGCGTGCAGGCCGTGGGTGTATGCCTTGCCCTCGAACGTCATCGCCTCGCCGGGCGTGCCGTCGTTGGGTCGCCCCGCCTTGGTGACCTTGTCGACGAGCTCGTGGTCGGTGTAGATGCGGATGTGGCCCCCGGTGGCGTTGTGGTAGTCCGCCGAGAGCCTCCAGTTGATCACCTCCGGCAGCCAGCGCGGCACCGAGACCGCCAGCGTGCCCCCGGGCCGCAGCACCCGCACCAGCTCCCTGATCGCCTCCACGTCGGCCGGGATGTGCTCGAGCACCTCGGCAGCGACGATCCGGTCGAACTCGCCGTCGGCGAACGGCAGGTCGAGCGCGTCGCCCTGCTTGATGTCGGCCGACGCCCCCTCGGGAGCCTCACCCGCGGCCTTCATCGCTCCGAAGAGCTCCAGGACACCGGCGAGCTCGTCGGCATCCTGGTCGAACGCGACCACGTCCGCACCGCGGCGGTAGAGCTCGAAGCTGTGCCGGCCGGCGCCCGCCCCCATGTCGAGGACGCGGTCGCCGGGCTCGAGGCCCAGCCGGTCGAAGTCAACGGTCAGCATCAGGCGTTCTCCTTCTCGGTGGCGACCTCGCCGGCGTGGTCCGCGATCACCTTCTCGTAGGCCGCCGCGACCTTCTGGGCCACGGCGCGCCAGCTGAACAGCTCCTCGACCCGCTGTCGACCCGCGGCCCCCATGCGGGCGCGCTTGTCGGGGTCGTCCAGCATCCGCTCGAGCGCGGCGTGGAGCTCGCCGACGTCGCCCGGCGTCACCAGGTCCGCAGCCT
Source organism: uncultured Nocardioides sp. (assembly GCA_964544855.1). Taxonomy (GTDB): domain Bacteria; phylum Actinomycetota; class Actinomycetes; order Propionibacteriales; family Nocardioidaceae; genus Nocardioides. The sequence goes on along the minus strand of CAZJDU010000015.1, from coordinate 33,558 downwards.
CGCCGTCGGGACCGGTCACCTCCGGGATCGCGCCCGCACGGGAGACGATCAGCGGCGTGGCGCACGCCATCAGCTCCGCGGTCGGCAGCGAGAAGCCCTCGTAGAGGCTGGGCACGCAGGCGACCTCGGCGGAGCCCATCAGCCGGACGAGCTCGTCGTCGCTCAGCCCGCTCGCGAACCGGACCGAGTCGGCGATGTCCAGCTGGTCGATCAGCCGCTCGGTGCGGCCGCCCGGCGCCGGGCGCGTCACCAGCACCAGCTCCACGTCGCGCTCGGTGCGCAGCTTGGCGAACGCCTCGAGCAGCGTGGCGATGCCCTTCATCGGTGCGTCGGCGCTGGCCATCGCCATGATCCGCCCCGGCACGCGGGGCCCGGTCGGCGGCACGAAGCTGTCGTCGACCCCGAGCAGGATGGTCTGCATCCGCGCCGGGTCGACACCGAAGTCGCGGGCGATGTCGCGCTGGGAGGCCTCACTGGGGGTCAGGATCCACCGGGCCCTGCGAGCGACGTACGCCTGCATCCGGAGGAAGCCGTACCAGCGACGGAGCGTGAGCTTGCGCCACGGGTTGCGGGTCTGGCTCAGGTCGATCCGCCGGTCGAAGGTGATCGGGTGATGGATCGTGGTGATCAGCGGCAGCCCGGCGTTCTCCTCGATGTCCAGCATGCCGTGACCGAGCACCTGGTTGTCGTGCGCGATGTCGAAGTCGCCGCGCCGCTCGGCGAGCACCCGGGCGACCCGCTTGCTGAACGTACGCGGCTCCGGGAAGCCCGCGGTGCACATGATCGCGAACTCCTCGAGGTCCACGAGGTCGCGGAACTCGCGCGGCTTGGGCACGCGGAAGGGATCGGGCTCACGGTAGAGGTCGAGGCTCGGCACCTTCGTCAGGCGAACGCCCTCGTCGAGCTCGGGGTACGGCTGGCCGGAGAACACCTCGACCTCGTGCCCGAGTCGGACCAGCTCCCGGCTCAGATGGCGCAGATAGACGCCCTGTCCCCCGACGTGCGGCTTGCTGCGGTAGGACAACATCGCGATCCGCATGCGGCTCTCTCCCTCCCGGCGCTGGCTCGTGCGCTCGACTCTCGGCGCCGGGCTCCGCGGCGGGAGTGGGCCGTACTACCTAGAACGTGTTCCGATTTTAGGCTACGACCTAGTAGCCTATCCGCGCCGGGTCCCTCCGCGAATCTCGCGAGGCATCCGACTAGGCTGGACCACAACCGGCCCGGGATGCGCCTCCACCGTCGTCAGCCACGTGCCGGGCCCCAGGGGGAAAGACAGAGAGCATGACGATCGCACGCACCACCGCCTCGGCGGCCACCGAGGACACCGGGTCCGCAGCCCAGCGGGACCGCCGCAAGCGGATCCTCGACGCCACCTACGAGCTCGCCGCCGACGGCGGTTTCGACGCTGTGCAGATGCGCGCGGTCGCGGAGAAGGCCGACGTGGCGCTCGGCACGCTCTACCGGTACTTCCCCTCGAAGATCCACCTGCTGGTCTCCGCCCTGCAACGGCAGTTCGAGACCGCTGCCGCACGGCTCAACGCCCGCGAGATCCCCGGCAAGACCGCTGCCGACCGGGTGATCGACGTGCTCAAGCGGCTCTCCCGCGGCATGCAGGGTGACCCCAAGCTGACCGAGGCGCTCACCCGGGCCTTCATGTTCGCCGACTCCTCGGTCGCCACCGAGGTGCACGCGGTCGGCATGTCGATGACCTCGATCGTGACCCACGCCATGCACGGCGGCCCCGCCGAGGAGGCCGACCTCACCGAGGAGGACGTGGCCATCGCCCGGGTCATCGGCGACGTCTGGCTCTCGGCCCTCGTCGGCTGGGTCACCGGCCGCTCGACAGCGGCCGACACTGCGGCCCACATGGAGACCGCGGTCCGCCTCATCCTGCGTTGAATCGGGGGTTTTCGGGCGTCGAGTCGGGGGTTCTCGGAGGTCGAGTCGGGGGTTCCCGGAGGTCGAATCGCGACATCTGACGGTCCCGCTCACGGCCCTGGCGGCCCACCGAGTTTCATGTTCCCGATTCACGCCCGAAAACCCCCGACTCGACGCCCGAAAACCCCCGATTCAACGCTAGGCGCCGAAGGCGTGGGTGGAGGTGACACCCCCGTCGACGGCGATCTCGGCACCGTTGACGTAGGCCGACTCGCCGGAGGCGAGGTAGACGTACACGGGCGCGATGTCGTCGGGCTGGCCGACCCGACCGAGCGGCACCTTGGAGGCGCCGTACTCCATCGCCGCGTCACCGCCGTGCACTCGGGTCATGGGGGTGTCGATCATGCCGGGGTGCACCGAGTTCACGCGGATGCCCTTCGGGCCGAGCTCCATGGCCGCGCACTTGGTCATGCCGCGGATCGCCCACTTGGTGCCGGCGTAGGCCGTGCACGACGGCATCCCGGCGAGGCCCTCGATGGAGGAGGCGTTGATGATCGAGCCGCCGCCCTGCTCGGCCATCGTCGGGGTCACTGCCTGCATGCCGAGGAAGCAGCCGAGCTGGTTGACCCGCCACAGCAGCTCGACGTCGGACGTCGGAGCGGTGGCGATGTCGCCGAACCGCAGGATGCCGGCGTTGTTGGCGAGCACCGTCACCGGACCGAAGCGGCTGTTGGTCTCCTCCACGAGCGCCGACCACGAGGCGGGGTCACCGACGTCGTGGCTCGCGAAGTGCGCGCCCTCCCCGAGCTCGTCGGCCAGGGCCTGCCCCTCGTCCTTCGCGATGTCGGCGATGACGACGCGCGCGCCCTCGGCCACGTAGGCCCGCACGATCGCGGCGCCCTGCCCCTGTGCGCCGCCGGTGACGATGGCGGTCCTGTTGTCGAGACGTCCCATGTTCCTCACTCACTCCTTGGTTTCGAGGCTGGCTCGCGGCGCTCGCACCTCAGCCGGCGGAGAGCTGCATGACCGAGTCGGCCGCGAAGCCGACCGACGGGTCCCGGTCGGCGAAGAAGTCGCCGAGCTGCTTGTCGAGGTCGTCGGGCGTCCACCGCTCACCCGTGGCGTCGAAGCGCTGCTCCACGACCGGTGCGGCGACCACGGCCACCATGCCGCCGTAGACCACGAACACCTGCCCGGTGATCCGCTCGGCGGCCGGGGAGGCCAGGTAGGCCACGAGCGGCGCGACGTGGTCGGGCGAGTACGGGTCGACCGATGCCCCCGAGTCGTCCTCGCCGAAGACCTCGGCCGTCATCGCCGTGCGCGCCCGCGGGCAGATGGCGTTGGCCCGCACGCCGATGCGTGACAGGCCGCGCGCGGTCGAGAGCGTCAGCGCGGCGATCCCGCCCTTGGCGGCGGCGTAGTTGGGCTGTCCGGGCGAGCCGCCGAGGAACGCCTCGGAGGCGGTGTTGACGACGCTGCCGTAGACCTGACCGTCGTTCTGCTTGGCCCGGCCCCGCCAGTACGACGCGGCGTTGCGCGACAGCAGGAAGTGACCCCGCAGGTGCACCGCGATCACGGCGTCGAACTCGTCGTCGGCCATGTTGAACAGCATCCGGTCACGGGTCATCCCGGCGTTGTTGACCACGATGTCGAGGCCGCCGTAGCCGTCCACGGCAGCCGCCGTCATCGCGTCGGCCGTGGCGCGCTCGCTCACGTCGCCCGCCACCACCGTGGCCTCGCCGCCACGGCCTCGGATCTCCTCGACCGTCTCCTCACCCGCTCCGGGCAGGTCGTTGACCACGACCCGCGCGCCGGCGTCGGCCAGCGCCAGCGCCTCGGCGCGGCCCAGGCCGGCGCCGGCGCCGGTGACGATCGCGGTCCTGCCGTCCAGATCGATCCCCATGGTCTGCTCAGTCCTCCAGACTGATCGCGGCGCGCGGGCAGGCGGCGACCGCCTGGTTCACGCGCCCGATGTTCTCCTCGGTGGTCTCCTCGGTCTTCAGCTGGAGGTAGTCGTCGTCGTCCAGCTCGAAGACGTCCGGCGCCACGGCCTCGCACAGGCCGTTGGACTCGCACAGGTCGAAATCGACCTTGATCCTCATCTCAGCTCCTCACGTTGATCGGTGACGTCACCGGGGGTCGGGGCTCTTCACTCCGTGCTCGCTCGGAGCACCTCAACCACCGACGAGCTTGCGGTGGTCCCACGTGGCGACCTTGTCGGGTCGGATCACCACGCCGACGCGCTTGGTGGCCTGCTTCTCGACGGTCTCGCGCCCGATGTCCCCGAGCGCCTCGAACGAGTCCGCGCCGACCATCCGGGTCGCGACCGCCGAGCCGATCTCGAGGATCCGGCCACGGTCGCGCACCAGCTCGGCGCGGCCGACGATCGACGCGCCCCGCAGCTCGAAGTAGTCGACGCCGTCCTCCACGAGCGCCGTCACCCGTGCGTCGCGCTCGAGGTTGCGGATCTTCTGGCTGCGACCGTAGGTCCAGAACGCGATGTCGCCGTCCTGCAGCACGTAGAACAAGGTGGTCAGGTGCGGTACGCCGTCCGGGCCGATGCTGGCGACCTGCACCTTGAGGTTCTCCGCCAGCATCGCCTGCAGCTCGACGTCGCTCATCGCGACCGCGTCACGGTTGCCACTCATCGCTCAGCCCTCCTCCGAGGAATGTCCGGGGAAGACGTGGGCGCTCGGGTCGATCACGACGGCAGCGTTGTTGACCGCCGTGGCGGCCTCCCCGAAGCCGACCGCGATCAGCCGCACCTTGCCCGGATAGTCGGTGATGTCACCCGCGGCGAAGACGCGCGGGAGGTTGGTGCGCATGGACGGGTCGACCACGATGTGGCGCTTCTCGGTCTCCAGGCCCCACTGCTGCAGGGGCCCGAGATCAGCCACGAAGCCGAGAGCGGCGACCACCGCCTGGGCCGGTCGCACCCGCGTCTCGTCGCCGACGGTGATGGCGACCTCCTCGACCACGCCGTTGCCGCGGAGCTCGGTGACCTGCGCGTTGGTGATGATCTCCACCGAGGTCTCTCGTACCTGCGCCACGGTGCGCTGGTGGGCGCGGAACCGGTCGCGCCGGTGCACCAGTGCGACGGAGCGAGCGACCGGCTCGAGGTGCAGCGCCCAGTCGAAGGCGCTGTCGCCTCCCCCGACGATCACGACGTCCTTGTCGGCGTACGGCGCGAAGTCGGGAACGAAGAACTCCATGCCGCGACCGAGCCAGCCCTCACCGGCAGGGAGCGGTCGCGGGCTGAACTTGCCGATGCCGGCGGTGATGATCACGGCCCCCGCCCGCACCCGGGTGCCGTCGTCGAGCTCGAGCGTGACGCCGTCGTCGTCCTGCTCCAGGGTGGTCGCCGTACGGTCCAGGAGGTACGTCGGATCCGCCGACGCCGCCTGGTCGGCCAGGCCGGTCACCAGGTCGCGCCCCTTGACGTTCGGGAAGCCGGCGACGTCGAAGATCGCCTTCTCCGGGTACATCGCGGTGATCTGCCCGCCCAGCTCGGGCAGGGAGTCCACCACGGCGACGCGCAGTCCGCGGAAGCCGGCGTAGTAGGTCGCGAACAGCCCGGTCGGGCCGGCACCCACGACGACGAGATCGCACTCCACGGACGGAACTGTAACGTGTTCTACTTCGTCGTGGGGCATGAGGGCCTACTTGGTCTGGATGTCATCCACCAACCATCCCTCATCCGTGTGCACCATCGTGAGGACCGCGCGGTAGGGCGCATAGGTCGTCTCGGCGTCCTGCTGCGCGCCCTTCTCGGTGTACTGGTTGAGGAACACCAGGGCCTGGAGCTCGGTCTGGTTGGCGCGCACCACACCCTGTCCGACCACCCGCACGGTGACCACGGTCTGGTTGCTGACGAACTCGTCCTCGATGTCCGCCGTGATCTGCCGATACTCCTCGGCGAATGCGGGTGTCATCAGCTCCGCCGCCTCGTCGACCTCGGCGTCGTACTGCTCGTAGTCGCGCGCGACGATGACCTTCGCTGCCTCGGCTGCCTGGTCGACGCCCTCGCGCCAGGACACCTCACCCATCACCACCGGCCGGCCGTCCGGCACCACGATCTCGCCCTCCGGCACGTCGGCGACCGGATCGTCCCGCACGGAGTGCACGATCCACCAGGCCCCCTGGGCGAGCAGCAGCACGGTGAGGACGACCATCACGCCGATCAGGATCCGCGTGGTGCGCGGACTGGCGAGCGCTTCCGCACCACCGACCGTGATCGCGGCCCCACGATCGTCGTCGACGTCGTCGGACCCGACCGGTGCTCGCTTCTCCTCGTCGGCCCCGGCGACGTCACCGGCCTCGAGATCCTCCACCGTGCCCGGACGCTGCCCGGCCAGGCGACGCGGGCGCGTGGTGCTGCTACGCGAGCTCGAGCGACGCGGGGTGTGGCGACTCATCAGCGCTCCTCAGGCGACGAACTGCAGGTCACGGGTGAGCCAGCGGTCGCCCTCGAGGATGAGCTCGACCTGGGCACGGTAGGTCCGCGCCTGGGGCTTGTCGGTGAGCTTGTTCTCGACGGTGCTGCTCGCCGCCACGAGCACGGTCGCCGAGTCCTCGTCGCCGGTCACGTAGGCGGCCCACACGACCTCGCCGGTCATCACGGTCTGCGCCTCCTTGGTCAGCTGCACCAACTGCTTCGACCCCTTCTCGTACTGGTCGAGGAAGTTGTCGGCCGCCATCGACTTCACGGTCTCGACCGATGCCTCGGCATCGTCGTAGCGGAGGTTCACGAAGGCGGTGACCATCTTCGTCGCGGAGTCGAGCGAGTCGGCGACGCGCCGCTGCTCCGCCTCGGACGCCTCCGGCACCGCGGAGATGACGCCCTTGCCGGTGTCGTCCCCGGCACCGGAGGTGCCGGCCTCGACCCTGCGGTCGGTCACCACCGCCCAGGCGTCCTCGTACCACGGGGCGGTCAGGTCGCCACCGTCGTCCTCGTACTGCCCGACCATCAGGTTGCCGACGAAGACCACCGCGGCCACGCACACGAGCACCAGGGCACCCAGTGCGAGGTTCAGCCGTCGCTGGCTCCGCTCCTCATCGGCGGCGTCCGCATCGCTCACGGACTCGCCACCGGACCCACCAGCAGCCACTTCCACGCATCCCCTCCCAGGACCGACAAGTTGCCCGGTTGCCGGAAGCGCACCGGGTTGCCGTTCGTGTCCACCACGCCGTCGACCTCCCCCGTGACCGGATCGTACCCGCTCGCATACGGACGGTCGGGCGAGGCATTGGCACGGTTGCCCGGCGCGTTGTCGGTGCCCCGCATGACGTACGGCGCTCCCGAGTTGCACCGCGCCGGGAAGATCTCCCCGTCGCTCAGATCCTGCGTCGACCGCCAGTCCTCAGGAGGCTTGTAGCCGTCGGTGCACGGCGGGACGCTGTAGTCGAACTGCAGGTTGACGTGTCCCCACCCGTCCTGCGGGACGCTGAAGCCGTTGGCGATCAGCAGCGGATAGGTGACCAGGAGCTGCTCCACCCCCGCCAGGTTGGCCACGATCACCTGGTTGACGCCGATCAGGTCACCCAGCAGCACCGGCAGGGTCGCCTCCAGCTGCTCGAGGAGCGTCTGCACCTCGCGTGCCGTGCCCGGGGTCTCGCTGATCGTCGTCCGCAGGTCCTTGTCGCTGCGCCGCAGCGCCGTCGTGAGTGTCTCGAGGTCGGCGGAGAAGCTGCGGATGTTCTCCGCCTGGCCGGCCTGGGTGCGCAGCACCTGCAGGCCGTACTCGAGCAGCGCGACGGTCTCGTCGGTGTGAGCACTCGCCTCGTCCACGAAGGCCGATCCGTCGTCGAGAAGGCTCTGCAGCTCGCCACCGGTGTCGTCGAACAACAGTCCGAGCTCCTTGACCACCGTTCGGAGGCTCTTCCGGTCGACCGAGGCCACGAACCGGTCCAGGTCGACCAGCAGGTCGGCCTCGTCGACCGGGAGCGAGGCGTCGGTGCCCTGGTAGACCGTGCCGTCCTCGGCGTACGGCGCCGCGTCGCTCGCGGGCTGGAAGTCGAGGTACTGCTCACCCACCGCCGACAGGTTGTGGACATACATCGACGACTCCACGGGCAGCTCGGTGCCCGGCTCGAGGTCGAGCGTGGCGTCGATGCCGTCCTCGGTGGGCGTCAGCTCGGTCACCTTGCCGATCTTGACGCCGCGATAGGTCACCTCGCTGCCCTCGAAGAGCCCGCCCGACCCGGGCAGCTGCGCGGTCACGGTGATGTCGCGCCCCAGCGCCTTGTCGACCACCCCGAGGTAGGTCGCGGTCACGTAGGTGATGCCGACCGCGCTGAGCACGAGGAAGGCCATCAGCCGGATCCGGACGCCACGACTCATGTGAGCGCACCTCCTCCGAGCAGCCCGTCGACCGATCCGGGTGAGGACACCGGGCTCGGCCTCCCGGACATGCTGTCGGTCAGGGTGTTGACGGGGTTGCCGATGCCAAGCAGGCCGAGCAGGTCCCCGAGATCCGGGACCGCCTCGACGATCGCGCAGATGTGGTTGCCGTCGAACCGCGGCTTCGCACACTGGCGCTTGAGCTTGCCCAGCAGGTCGATGTCGGTGACGACCTGCCCGCACGCGGTGCTCGTCAACCTCCCGCTGCCCAGGCAGCGCCCGACGTTGTCGACGAGCTCCCCCGGCTCGGGCAGCTCGAGTGGCGGAACCTCGAGGCCGTAGTGGCGCAGCACCCGGTTGAGGTCGATCTCGATCCGAGCCGTCGTGTTGGCGTAGTCGCCGTGCACGATGTTGCCCGCCTCCTTGGGGAACGGGAAGCTCACCAACAGGTTGAGCCCGGGCGCCAGCTTGTCGCCGGCCTCGGTGAGCTTCTGGAGCACCGGACCGAGGTCCTCCAGCATCGAGAGCACGTCGTCCTTGCTGGCGGTGATGACCCGGGTCCCCACCCTGCCCAGCCTGTCGAGCGCTCCGAGCATCTCGATCATCTCGTCGTGCTGGGCGGCGAGGACGTCGACGGCTGGCCCGACCGCGTCGAGCGCATCGCCGATCACGTCCTTCTCCTGGTTGAGGGTCTCCGCCAGCCCGTTCAGCGACTCCATCGCGCTGATGATGTCGGCCTTCTGGTTGTCGACGGTGGCGACCACGCTCTCGAGGGAGCCGATCAGTGACTTCAGCTTGTCCTCGCGTCCGTTCATCGCGAGGTTGAGCTCCTCGGTGATCGTGCCCAGCTGGGCCACGCCGCCGCCGCTGAGCAGGAAGGAGAGCGCTCCGAGCACCTCCTCGACCTCGGGGTTGCGGCCGGTCGCCGACAACGGGATCGCGTCGCCGTCCCCGAGTCGTCCGGAACCGCCGCCCGGGGGAGCCTCGAGTGCGACGTACTTCTCGCCGAGCAGGGAGACCTGCTGGATGTCGGCGCTGGTGTCGTCGGGCAGCACGATGTCCTCACGTACCCGCAGTGTGACCCTGGCGTGCCACCCGGCCCGCTCGACCTCGGTCACCTCGCCGACCACCACGTCGTCGACCATGACCGGTGAGCGCGGCACGACGTTGAGCACGTCATCGAACTCGGCGGTGATCTCGAACGCCTCGTCCGCGTCGACCGGCGAGCCCGGCAGCGGCAGGTCGTAGGCACCGTCGAAGTCACATCCGCTCAGCACCACGGCTCCCGACACCGCCGCGGCGAGCCAGGCCGTCCAGCGTCGCCGCATCAGCCCTCACCCCCGAGCAGACCGCCGAGGCTGGGCTCGTGGTTGCTGACGACACCGGCCGGCCGCTGCCGGGCCCCGCCGTTCCCGGCGCTGTCGCCTCCGTTCTTGGACGGCACGAGGCTGCCGTACTCCGGCGGGATGAACGGCAGGCTGGTCGTGAGCGGCTCGAGCAGCTGCTCGAAGAGGCTGCACGCGATGTCCTTCAGCGGCTTCGGCACCTGGCCCACCGGCGCGTTCTGCACGATGGAGCACAGGAACCCGTCGGCGTCCCAGATGTTGCCGCCGACGCCGAACCGGGCAGAGGCCGAGCTGTCGTCGTCATCGAGCGACACCACGAGGTTGCCCAGCGCAGTCGGGGCTGCCCGCAGCGCCTGGTCGAGGCTGTCGGACTGGTTCGCGATCACGCCCATGACCTCGGAGAGCTTGTTGACGTCGTCGACGAGGGCATCACGGTTCTCCGAGACGAAGGACTTCACCGTCCCGACGGCCCGAGCCACGGCGGCCACTGCCTTCTGGAGCTCGTCGCTCTCGGCCGCGAGCGTCTCGGAGACGCCGGCGAGGTCCTTCATGAAGGCCCGCACCAGCCGGTCGCTGCCGGCCAGCGTCTCGGTGAACTCCGCGAGCTGGGTCACCGCCTCGAAGAGCGGCTCGGCGCCGTCACCGAACGTCTCGGCCGCGGCCGACAGCTCCCGGATCATCTCGTTGCCCCGCGCACCCTCGCCCGCCAGCGCCTCGGCGGCAGCGCTCAGCAGGTTGTCGAGGTGGCCGTCCTTCCCCTCCGCGGTCGTGCCCAGCGCGGCGGTGAGCGACTGGAGACTGCCGTAGATCCGGTCCAGCTCGACCGGGACGCCGGTCACCGGCAGCGCGATCACGGCACCGTCGGCCATCACCTCGCCCTCGGTGTAGGCCGGCGTGAGCTGGACGAAGCGGTCGGCGACGAGGGTCGGGGTGACGATCACGGCTTCGGCCCCGGCCGGTACGTCGTAGGACGCGTCGTACTCCATCTCGACGCGGATCGACTCGCCCTCGGGGATCACGTCGGTGACCCGCCCGACGGTCACGCCGAGGATCCGGACGTCGGTGCCGTCGTAGACACTGACGGCGCGCGAGAAGTGCGCGGTCACCGCCTTGGTCTCCTGGGGGGACGCCGCGACGTTGAAGACGCCGCCGATCACCACCAGGAGCACGACCAGGGTCACGATGCGGCGATCGATCCGTCGCCACGCGGTGCTCAGGTGCATCATTCGAACTCCGGTCTGCCGGGGAGGAACTCGCCGGTCGCCACACCGAGCAGGTTGGCCGCATAGGCGTCGAACCACGGGCCCGTGCCGAGGATGTTGCCGAGGATCGAGGCATAGGGCCCGAGCACCTCGATGATGTCGTTCAGCTCCTTCTTGCGGTCGAGCAGAAAGCTCAGCAGCCCGTCGACCTGCTCCAGCGCGGGCCCGATCTGCTCCTCGTTGTCCTGGGCCACGCCACGCAGCTCCTGAGCCAGCGAACGTGCGTTGACCAGGAGCCGGTGCACGGCGCGCTTGCGCTTCTGGAGCTCCTGGAAGACCAGGTCGGCGTTCTTCATCAGCGCGACGATGTCGTCGCTGCGCCTGTTGAGCACCGTGCCGACCCGCTCGGTGTTGACCAGCAGGGTCTGGATCTCCTGGTCGCGCGAGGAGATGCTCCGTGAGATCTCCGTGATGCCCTCGATCGAGGACTTCACCGCGGGCGCGGCGCCCTCCACGGTCTCCGACACCACGTCGAGCGCCTCGGAGAGGTTCTCGGTGTTGATCTCCTCGGTGGTCTCGGTGAGGTCGCCGAAGACGCCCACGATGTCGTACGCCGACTCGGTGCGCTCCAGGGGAATGACGCCGCCCGCCTCCAGCTGCCCCTCGCCGGCGGGCGCGAGGTCCAGGAACTTCTCACCGAGCAGGTTGTAGACCTCGACCGATGCCGTGCTCGCCTCGCCGAACTCGACGTCGCCGTCGACCTCGAACTGCACCACGACCAACGCGTCGTCGAGCATCACGTCGGTCACCCGGCCGACGCGGATGCCGCCGACCTGGACGATGTTGCCGGTGTGGATGCCGCTCGCGTCGCTCAGCTCCGCGTAGTACGTCGTGCCGCGGAAGCCGGGGAACTTGGACAGGTTGAAGGTCGCCGCCGCGACGATCGCCAACACCACCAGGGTGACGACGCCGTAGCGGAGGACCCGAGCCTCCTGGACGCGGGCCATCAGAGATCACACCTCGGGGCCGTCGAGTGGAAGGCGATGCCGTTGAGCGCCGCCTGGAGATCCTTGAGGATCGGGAGGTCGGAGATGATCGGCAGCTTGATGTGGGCCTGGATCCCGCAGATGTAGAAGTTGTACCAGGACCCGTAGGTGCCGGTCCGGAGCTGGTCGGACATCGACTCGGGCAGCCGCTCCAGCAGCTCGACCAGCTGGGCCCGGTTCTCCTTCTTGTTCAGCAGCGTCGCCAGTCGACGCAGCTCCCGGACGTCGGTCTTCAGCGCCGGCCGCCCCTGCCGCAGCAGGTCCGCGACGACGACGGTCAGGTCGGAGATGTTGTCCAGCGACGACCCGATGGTGTCGCGGTCGGCGGCGAGATCGGCCATCCAGTCCTTCAGCCCGACCACGAGATTGCTCAGCTGCTTGCGGCGGTCGCCGACCGTGTCGAGGGTCTCGCCCAGGTTGGAGACGACCTCGCCGATCAGCTGGTCCCGGTCAGCGAGCGTCGAGGTGAGGGAGGCGGTGTGCTCCAGGAGACTGCGGACCGTACCGCCCTCCCCCTGCATCACCTGGACCAGGTTCATGCTGAGGTCGTTGACCTGCTCCGGCGTCAGCGCCTGGAAGAGCGGTTTGAACCCGTCGAAGAGCACGGTGAGATCGAGCGCCGGCCTGGTGTTCCCGACCGGGATGGTCGCCCCGTCGGCCAGCCGCTCGGCCGCGTCGGTCTCGTCACCCTGCTCGAGCGCAAGGTAGCGGTCGCCCACGAGGTTCAAGAAGCGCACCTCGGCGGTCGACGCCGTGGTGACCTCGACATCGGCCGCGACCCGGAACGTCACCTTCGCCTGCGCCCGCTCGTGGTGCTCGACGTCCTTGATCTCGCCGACGCTGACACCGGCGACCCGGACGTCGTCGCCGGACTGGATCATGCTGGCGTTGGTGAAGATCGCGCTGTAGGTGCGGCCCGGGCCGAAGCCCACGTTGCCCATGATCACCGCGAGCAGCCCGGTGACCAGCACCGAGACCAGGGTGAAGATGCCCAGCTTGATGCCCGCAGCGATGGTCGTGGCATTGCGGGCGTGGCGCAGTCGGTCGCTCATCCGGCGGCCGCCTCCCCTCGGACGACGGGGCCGTAGAGCAGCGTCCCCAGCGAGTCGTACGTCGCCGCCTCCCGGCCGGTGCGGTCGGCGAGCAGGGCGTTGATCACCTGCTGCTCGGCCTCGGTGCCGGTGAAGCCGGTGTCGATGTCGCCGGACGGCAGCACGCCGAGGTGCGGAAGCGGGCTGTCAGGAGGGTTCTCGTCCACGTCGGTGCCGTTCTCCAGGGCGAGTCGTGGGTTCTTCACGGGGTTGTCGGGCAGGCCGAGGCACCACGGACCATGGCCGACCTCGCCGTACTCCGGCAGGTCCTTCTCCGTGTAGACCCGGCTCTGCGCGTTGCCGAGCACCTGGATGTACTGCTTGACCTGGTTGCCCTCGAAGGTGCGCGCGAGGATCGGGGCATAGTCCGCCGCGCCCTCGATGAGGCACGGGAACTCCGGGGAGTACTCGGCCAGCAGGGCCATCACCGGCTCGCCCACCTGGCCCACCCGGATCAGGTTCTGCTCGTTGTCGCGCAGCACCCGGGTCGTGGTGTCGGCCACGCCGGTGATGTCGGCGAAGAACGTGTCGAGGTCGGCGGCCTTGTCGGTGACGGTCTTGCTGGTGACGGTGATGTTGGCCAGCACGTCGAGCAGGTCCGGGGCCGCGTCGTCGTAGGCGTCGGCCACCGTCGCGAGCTCCTGGAGGTCCTGCTGCAGGGTGGGCAGGTGGTCGTCGATCTCGCCGACGTAGTCACCGAGCTGGAGCAGGGTCTCCCCCAGCTGCTCCCCGCGGCCGTCGAGCGCCGTGGCGAGAGCGTTGAGCGCCTTGTTGAGATCGGCGGGCCGGACCGCCCGCAGCAGCGGGAAGAGGTCCGCCAGGATCTGCTGGAGCTCGACGTTGGTCTCGACGCGGTCGGAGGGGATCACGTCACCGTCCTGCAACGAACGGGTCGACGGACCTCCCGACGGGACCAGCTGCACGAACTTCTGGCCGAACAGGGTGGTCGGCAGGATCTGGACCCCGATGTCGTCCGGGATCACCTCGGCCGACTCCGGCTCGAGCGCGAGTGTGATCTCGGCCTGCTCGCCGTTCTGGTCGATCGCATCGACGTAGCCGACGCGCGCTCCGTTGAGCCGCACGTCGCCGAACTTCGCCAGCTGCAGCCCGGCGCGGTCCGCCTGCACGGTCACTCGGGTCGTCGGCTCGAACTCCTTGTTGTAGAGCGCGATGGAGAACCAGATCAGGAGCGCCATCACGAGCACGAAGCCGATGCCGGCCACGAGGAGCCGCACGTGCTCCTTGGCCGAGTCGTGGTGGATGTTCACCAGCATGTGGCGGCCACCTCCCCGACGGTCGATGGCACGGACAGGGCATGCGTCATCCGGTGATCCTCACCGTCGTCGTCGAGCCCCAGATCGCGAAGCTCAGGAAGAAGTCCGCCACGACGACCGTCACGATCGAGGTCCGGATCGCCCGGCCGACCGCCATCCCGACCCCGGCCGGTCCGCCGGAGGCGGTGTAGCCGTAGTAGCAGTGGATCAGGATCACGGCCACGGCCAGCACCAGGAGCTTCGCGAACGACCAGAGCATGTCGATCGGTGGCAGGAACTGCAGGAAGTAGTGGTCGTAGGTGCCGGGCGACTGGCCGTAGATGTAGGTCACGATCAGCCGGGGCGAGAGGTAGGACGCGCAGAGCGCCACGATGTAGAGCGGGATCACGGCGAGGAAGGCAGCGACCATCCGCGTCGTCACCAGGAACGGCAGCGACGGGATCGCCATCACCTCGAGCGCGTCGATCTCCTCCGAGATCCGCATCGCGCCCAGCCGCGCGGTGTAGCCGCACCCGACGGTCGCGGCGAGGGCGATCGCCGACACGAGCGGAGCGACCTCACGGGTGTTGAAGTACGCCGAGATGAAGGCGCTGAACTTCGCGACACCGATCTGGCTCAGGGAGGCGTACCCCTGGATGCCGACCTCGGTGCCGGCGAAGAACGCCATGAACGCGATGACGCCGACCGAGCCCGCGATCAGGCTCAGCCCACCGGCGCCGAACGCCACCTCCGCGAGGGTGTTGAAGACCTCCCGCGGGTAGCGGCGGACCGCGCGGGGAACCCACCACAGCGCCTTGGCGTAGAACAGGAACTGGTCGCCGTAGGTCTCCAGCGCACGGCGCCGCCCCTGGACGATCCCGGTCGCGAACTCGGTCACCGCTGACATCTCACAACCCCACCGGCGGGACGACCTGGAAGTAGATCGCGGTGATCACGGCGTTCATCGCGAACAGCAGCATGAAGGCGATGATCACCGTCTCGTTGACCGCGCGTCCCACGCCGCTCGGGCCGCCTCCCGCGTTGAGCCCCTTGTAGGCACCGACGATGGCGGCCATCCAGCCGAACAGCAGCGCCTTGACCATTGCGATGTAGAGGTCGGGGAGGGCGGCGAGCGCGGTGAAGTTGGCCAGGAACGCGCCGGCGGAGCCGCCCTGCACGATCACGGTGAAGAAGTAGCCCCCGCCGATGCCGGCACCGATCACGATGCCGTTGATCATCAGGGCGACGAACATGGTCGCGACCACGCGCGGTGCGACCAGGCGCTCGAGCGGATCGATCCCGAGCACCTCCATGGCGTCGATCTCCTCGCGGATCTTGCGCGCTCCGAGATCGGAGCAGATCGCCGACCCCGCGGCGCCCGCGATGATCATCGCGGCCGCGATCGGTGCGGCCTCCCGCACCGTGGCCAGCACGGCGGTCGCGCCGGCGAACGACTGGGCGCCGAGCTGCCCGGTGAGGTTGCCGACCTGGAGCGAGATGACCGCGCCGAAGGGGATCGAGACCATGATCGTCGGCAACAGCGTGACGCTGGTGACGAACCAGGCCTGCTCGATGAACTCCCTGGTCTGGAACGGTCGCGTGAGGATCCGCTTGGTGACCTCGACGACCATCAACGCCAGTTCACCGGGCCCGCGGACGACGCTCAGCGCGTTGACAGCCACGATCACCCTCCTCCCCGTATCGACGACGGCGGCCCATACTAGAACGTGTTCTCATTGTGACCAACGAGACACTCTGTGATGTGTTACACATCACGGGCGACGGCAGCGTCCGTCTCCCCCTCCCGACACGGCCAACGAGCGAACGGCGGCGGTGTCATGGCCGACCGGGCGGGCCGCGCCGAGCCGACGGCTGTGGCGAGGCGCCCAGGTGTCTTGGACATCGCGCCCGACGACACGACCAGGGCGGGATTGCCAGGTTGGTGACCCGCTCACCCCCAGCATCTCGGAGGTCGCCATGGGCTCGACCGTCGCAGCGCACGTACGTCGCTTCCTGGTGCCGCTCGAGCTCCTCGAGGCCGGCACCGGGCCGGGCAGCTGACGCCGGGCCGGGTCAGGCCACCATCGTCGAGCCACCCTCGACGACGGACCGTGGCACCTGACGGCGGACCCGTCGCCGATAGCGCCAGATCTGGATGCCGCCCGCGGCCCACAGGACGTACTGCGCCGACATCGCCGCCCGGAACGCCTCGGGCGTGTACGTCGTCGCCGTCCCGCTCACCAGGTCGAGGACGATGCCGACCGCGATGACCACGATCAGCGCGGCGACGAAGCCGCCCTGGTTGATGATGCCGCTCGCGCTGGCGAGCCGGTCGGGTGGGTTGCTGGTCCGCGCGACGTCGAAGCCGATCATCGACACCGGTGCGCCGAGGCCGCAGGTGACCACCAGCATCACGAGCAGCCACAGCGGCGCCTCGCCGGGCCAGGCCAGGACGGCTGTCCAGACGACCGCCAGCACGGCGACCGTCGTCAGCGAGACGGTCGAGCGATGCCAGGGATGCCGCCCGACCATCCAGCCGAGCACCGGCCCCGCGGCGACGGTGGCAACCACGATCACACTCAGCAGTGTGCCCGCCACCGTCGGTGAGAGACCCTCGCTCACGACGAGGAACGGGAAGCCCCACACCAGCGCCATCAGGTGGGCGCTGAAGGGGGTCGTGAAGTGCACCCAGAAGCCGAGTCGGGTGCCGGGCTGGGCCCAGGACGCCCGTAGGGTCGCGACGAGCGCCCGGCGCGACATCGGGTGGCCCCGCAGGTGGCGGCTGCCGGGCGCGTCATGGACGACGAGGAGCAGCAGCACGAGCAGCACGGCGCCGGCGCCGGCGGCGACCAGGTAGGCACCGGTCCAACCGAGGTGGTGCAGCGCCCAGGTCATCGGGACCGCGGAGAGGATCGCGCCGATCTGGCCGGTGCTCCCGGTGAGCTGGGTGACCAGCGGAATCCGACGCGGCGCGAACCAGCTGCTGACCAGCCGTAGCACGCAGATGAACGTCATCGCGTCGCCCATCCCCACGAACAGCCGGGCGACCAGCGCCTCGGGGAACGACGTCGCCAGCGCGAACCCGGCCTGCGCGAGGCTGACCAGGACGACACCGCCGGTCAGCACGGTGCGAGGCCCGAACCGGTCGACCAGCAGCCCGACGGGCACCTGCATCCCGGCGTAGACCAGCAGCTGCAGCATCGTGAACGCTCCGAGCTGGCTCGCCGACAGCCCGAACCGCTCGGTCGCGACGAGCCCCGCCACCGCGAGGCTGGACCGGTGGAAGACGGCGAGCACGTAGATGGCCAGCGCCACGCCCCACACCAGCCACGCCTGACGCGGCGTCTGCAGAGGCGACTGGTTCACGACCGGAGTCTACGAACCCAGCTCAGCCGCCGCCGAAACCAGAACGGAGATCCCGGTGAGATACGCGCCACGTCCGGGTGGCCACCGTCCGGCGAAGCCGGATGTCTACTTGGTTGCTTCGATCATCTGGTTCAGCTCCTTGCGGAGCTCGCCGATCTCGTCGCGGAGTCGGGCGGCCAGCTCGAACTGCAGCTCGGCCGCGGCCGCCTTCATCTGGTCGGTGAGGTCCTGGATGAGCTCGGCGAGGTCCGAGCTGGGCATGCCGGCGAGATCGGCGGCGTGCTCGCCGGCCCGCTCCCCCAGCTTCGGCACGGGTTGGCTGCCCTTCTGGCTCGGCTTCACGCCACCCGCGCGTCCCTTCTCGCCGACGTCGGCCCAGGTCTGCAGCAGCTGCTGGGTGGTCTCGTCCTCGCGGGCGAGCATGTCGGTGATGTCCGCGATCTTCTTGCGGAGCGGCTGCGGATCGACACCGTGGGCCTCGTTGTAGGCGATCTGCTTGGCGCGGCGACGGTTGGTCTCCTCGATCGCTGCCTCCATCGAGGGGGTCACCGCGTCGGCGTACATGTGGACCTGGCCCGACACGTTGCGTGCGGCACGGCCGATGGTCTGGATCAGGGACTTGTCGGAGCGGAGGAAGCCCTCCTTGTCGGCGTCGAGGATCGACACCAGCGACACCTCGGGGAGGTCGAGGCCCTCGCGCAGCAGGTTGATGCCGACGAGCACGTCGTAGGCCCCCAGCCTCAGGTCGCGGAGCAGCTCGACCCGTTGCAGGGTGTCGACCTCGGAGTGGAGGTACCGGGTGTTGATGCCGGCGTCGAGCAGATAGTCGGTGAGGTCCTCGGACATCTTCTTGGTGAGGGTGGTGACCAGGACCCGCTCGTTGCGCTCGGTGCGGCTCCGGATCTCGCCGATCAGGTCGTCGATCTGGCCCTTGGTCGGCTTGAGCACCACCTCGGGGTCCACGAGCCCGGTCGGCCGGATGATCTGCTCGACGACGTCACCGCCGACCTTGTCGAGCTCGTAGTCGCCGGGGGTCGCCGACAGGTAGACCGTCTGGCCGATCCGCTCGAGGAACTCCTCCCAGCGCAGCGGCCGGTTGTCCATCGCGCTCGGCAGCCGGAAGCCGTGCTCGACCAGGTTGCGCTTGCGGGACATGTCGCCCTCGTACATCCCGCCGATCTGCGGCACCGCGACGTGGGACTCGTCGATGACGAGCAGGAAGTCCTCGGGGAAGTAGTCGAGCAGGCAGTTGGGCGCCGAGCCGCGCGCGCGGCCGTCGATGTGCATCGAGTAGTTCTCGATGCCCGAGCAGGTGCCGACCTGCCGCATCATCTCGATGTCGTAGGTCGTCCGCATCCGGAGTCGCTGCGCCTCGAGCATCTTGCCCTGCCGCTCGAAGGTGGCGAGCTGCTCGGCGAGCTCGGTCTCGATGCCGGCGATCGCCCGCTCCATCCGGTCGTGGCCGGCGACGTAGTGGCTCGCGGGGAAGATGTAGAGCTCCTCGTCCTCGGTCAGCACCTCGCCGGTGATCGGGTGGAGGGTCATCAGCCGCTCGATCTCGTCGCCGAAGAACTCCACGCGCACCGCCATCTCCTCGTAGACCGGGAAGATCTCGAGGGTGTCGCCGCGCACCCGGAACGTGCCGCGGGTGAAGGTCAGGTCGTTGCGGGCGTACTGGATCTCCACGAGCCGGCGCAGCAGCTCGTCGCGGTCGCGCTCCTCCCCCACCCGGAGCCGCACCATGCGGTCGACGTACTCCTGCGGCGTGCCGAGACCGTAGATGCAGGACACCGTCGAGACGACGATCGCGTCGCGCCGGGTGAGCAGGCTGTTGGTCGCCGAGTGCCGCAGCCGCTCCACCTCCTCGTTGATGGAGGAGTCCTTCTCGATGTAGGTGTCGGTCTGCGGGACGTAGGCCTCGGGTTGGTAGTAGTCGTAGTAGGAGACGAAGTACTCCACCGCGTTGTGCGGGAAGAGCTGCCGCAGCTCGTTGGCGAACTGCGCGGCCAGCGTCTTGTTGGGCTGCATCACCAGGATCGGCCGCTGCACCTGCTCGGCGACCCAGGCCACGGTGGCGGTCTTGCCGGTGCCGGTGGCGCCGAGCAGCACGACGTCCTCGGCGCCGGCCTGCACCCGGCGGGTGATCTCCTCGATCGCCGTCGGCTGGTCACCGGACGGCTGGTAGTCGGACTCGACCTTGAACGGAGCGACACGGCGCTCGAGATCGGTGACGGGACGCATGGTGCGAGCCTACGACCGGCCACCGACAGCCGTGGTCCCGCGGCTCGTCAGAGCAGGGGGCGGAGCGGGGCGAGCACGGCCTCGGTGAACTTCCGGTGCAGGTCGCGGGCCTCCCACTCGCCGCTGGTCAGCTCCAGACAGTTGGACTGGTCGACCAGGAAGAGCTCCTCGAGGTCCTTGGCCAGCGCGGCCTCGATCACCTCGACGTTGATCTCGTAGTTGCCCTGCAGGCTGAGCCGGTCGATGTTGGCGGTGCCGATGGTGCTCCAGGTGCCGTCGACCGTGGCGGTCTTGGCATGCACCATCGCGCCCTGGTAGCGGAAGATCCGCACCCCCGCGTCGAGCATCTGGCTGAAGTAGCCGCGCGAGATCCAGTCGGCGACGATGTGGTTGGACTTCAGCGGCAGCAGCAGGCGGACGTCGACGCCGCGGCGAGCCGCGTCCTTCAGTGCGTCGACGAAGTCCTGGTCGGGCAGGAAGTAGGCCTGCGTGATCCAGATGTTGCGGCTCGCCCGGTTGATCGCCTCGAGGTACATCCCCCGGATCGGGAACATCCACAGACGCGGCACGTTGCGATGGATCCGGATCCGGGTCTCCCACTCCGAGGCCGTCTCGAGCAGCAGCGGCCGCTCCGACGAGCGCAGCCGGCGGCGCCGGTTGAGGTTCCAGAAGTCGGCGAAGGCACGCTTGAGGTCCCACACCGCGGGGCCGGTGATGCGCAGGTGCGTGTCGCGCCACTCGGTCTCGTAGGCCGACCCGACGTTGTAGCCACCGATGAAGCCGACGTGGTCGTCGACCACGAGCATCTTGCGGTGGTCGCGCCCGTAGCGGCTCAGGTCGAAGAACCGCCACCCCGCGGCGTACACCGGATAGCGCAGCACCTTGACCGAGGCCGGGAACCGCTGGAACGCCGGCGACACCACGAGGTTGGCGAAGCTGTCGTAGATGCAGTAGACCTCCACGCCACGGGCGGCCGCCGCCGCGAGCGCCTGCTTGAACCGCTCGCCGGTCGCGTCGCCCTTCCAGATGTAGGTCTCGAAGAGGATCTGACGCTGCGCGCCCTCGATCGCGGCGATCATGTCGTCGTACAGGTCGCGGCCGAAGGCGTACGTCGTCACCTCGCCCGCCCCCACCGACGACGTCCGCGGCTCGGTCACCGGGAACGGCTTCGGGCGCTTGCCCCGGCGCCGGTAGGAGTCGACCAGGGACATCCCGATCGCGAGGCCGAGCTGGATCCCGACGACCGTCAGCAGCAGACGACGCAGCAGAGTGGTGAGCTCGATGCCCGAGCCGGGTTCACGCTGCCGTGCCATGGCCCCAATCTAATCGTTGGCCACCGACGGCCGGGCAGGCATGCCGGACTCCGACGCTCATCCGCCGGACGGCGACGGCTGTTCGGGCAGCGCGTTCTGGCCGCTGTAGAGCTGCAGGTCGTCGATCACCCAGTCACCCCCGTCGCGCAGCAGGGTCAGCCGGACCCGTTGCTCCTCGGCGACGGACTCCCCCGTGGCGGTGTAGTCGGCGACCTGGTCCACGAAGGCGAGCACCACGACCTGGTCCGCGTCCACCGTGCGGTGGGCGATCTCCTCCACGCTGCCCGTCGCCACCACCTCGTAGGTGGCGACGGCGTCCTCGATCGCCTGCGCCTGCTCCGAGTAGCCCTGCTGGAACCCGTCGGTGCCGTAGTCCTCCAGCCAGGCGAAGTCCTCCTCGACCGACTCGTGGCTGTACGTCGTGATGTCGAGCAGCATCTCGCGGGCGGCGTCCTCGGCCTCCTGGCCGGCGGCCGCCTCCTGGCGGTCCCGGCGGAGCTCCCAGCCGAGCCACGCGGCCACGCCGACGGCCGCGACCAGCGCGACGACCAGCCCGGCGATCACCACTCTCCTCCGGTCTCGCACCGGCTCCTCCTCCGTCATCGGACCGGCCCCGGGGCGTGGGCGGCACCGCGCTGGAGGCGTCCGAAGGATGCCGGGCACGATCCGCCGCTCTGGAACTCCGTGCCGCTCGTGGTGGGCTCGTGCCGCGTGGTGCCGTATCCACACCGCGCGGTGCGGGCCGTGATCAGCGAGATGCTGAGACTGCCACCGGCGAGCACCTCGCTCAGCGTCCTGATGCCGCGCGGATACTCCTGCAGCAGCGTGCGGAAGTGCGGGTCCCACGGTCGGAACATGCTGCTGAAGCCGGCGCCGGTGCGCAGGAAGCCCGGAAGGTACTCCCCGGCGTCGGTGACGACGTCCTCGAGGTCGTTCAGGTTGCCCGGGGTCTGCTCCAGCATCCGCTCCCACTCCGGTGTGTAGTCGCGCAGGAACCGGGCGAACCGCTTCGCGCTCGTCCCCAGGTCGCGCAGCGCCGTGGCGTTGTCGGTGCCGATGTCCAGCACCGTGTCGGCGTTGGTGATGAGCCGGTCGGTCTCGGGCCAGATCTCGTCCAGGGTGGCGACCAGGTCCTCCCCCTGGTCGATGAGCCGACCGAGGTCGTCGCCGGTGCCGGCCAGGCCGGTGCTCAGCTCGTCCAGCACCACGCGCAGCTTCTCGTCGTCGATCTGTCGCAGCACCGTGTTGACGGCGACGACGGTCGAGTGGAGGCTCTTCGGGAGGTCGGTGGACTCGGCGGCCACGACGTCGCCGCTCTCGAGGTAGGGCGCGCTCGAGGTCCGCGGCTGGAAGTCGACGTACTGCTCCCCCACCGGTGACAGGCTGCGCACGCGTGCGAGGGCGTCGGTCGGGATCTCGGTGCCGGCGCTGAGCCGGACCGTCGCGAGCACGCCACCGCCCTCGCGAGGGACGACGGTCGTGACCTTGCCGACCTTGACACCGCGGTACGTCGCCGCGGACCCCTCGAAGAGCCCGCCGGTCCGGGTCAGCTCGACGTCGACGGTGACCGGGCGCTCGGTCAGGGGCGTGTCGAGCACCTCGGCGAACAGGTAGCTCACCGCCAGCAGCAGCACGACCACCACGCC
This sequence comes from uncultured Nocardioides sp., assembly GCA_964544855.1. GTDB lineage: Bacteria > Actinomycetota > Actinomycetes > Propionibacteriales > Nocardioidaceae > Nocardioides. Next base: position 10,836 of record CAZJDU010000015.1, on the reverse strand, counting down.
CGCGGCACTGAGCCACAGTCGATCGGTGAAGATGCGCGTCACGACACCCACGTCAGCCGTCCTCTCCGGTCGATCCGCCGCCCAGCGCTCCCAGGCCGGCGGGGTTGGCCGGGTCAGCCGCCGCTGACCGCGGCAGCAGGCCGTCGAGAAGGCCGCCCAGGCCGAGCATCTCGAGCAGGTTGCCGACGACGCCGCCGAGGCCGCCGACGAGCCCCAGGTCGAGCAGGTCCAGGTCGAGGCCGATCGACAGGAAGTCGCCGGCCACGACGTTCTGCGCCGACGCGCCTGCCTCCGTGATCTTGCTGAGCATCAGGTTCATCCGGCCCCGGTTGACCGCGAGCTCGGCGAGCACCGGCTCGACCTCGGACAGCAGCGTGAGCAGCTGGTCCTGCGTCGCCCGCATGGTGGCGTTCGCCGTCGTGGAGAACCCCTCCACCTCGCGCAGCAGCCGGGTGAAGTCCGGAGTGGCCCGGCGCAGCACCCGCGCAGCCGGGCGGATGTCACGCACCACCCGGTTGATCAGTCGCTCCCGGCGCGACAGCGTCTGCGACACCGAGTCCAACGAGGTCAGCACCCGGTCGATGCTGCCCGTGGTCTCGTTGGCCCGGGTCAGGAAGGTCCGAGCGTTGCGCAGCAGCGCCTTGATGTCGCCCTCGTTGCCGTCGAGGATCGTCGTGAGCTCCTCGGCCACCGTCTGCAGCTGGTCCAGGCCACCGCCGTTGACCAGCAGCGACGCGGACGCGAGCGCGTCCTCCACCGTCGGTGCCGTCTCGGTGCGTGGCAGCCCCAGCCGGCCGCCGTCGGCGATGACCGCACCCTCCGCCGGATTGGTCACGTCGACGAAGAGCTCGCCCAGCGGCGTGGTGTAGCGCAGGCGGGCCGCGGCGCCCTCCCGCAGCTCGGCGTCCTCGCGCATCGTCAGGGTGACGACGGCGGTGAAGTCCTCGACGAGGATGTCGCTGACCTTGCCGCTGTCGACGCCGTTCACCTTGACCGGCGCCCCCTGGGCGAGGTTGAGCGCATCGTCGAACTCCGCGGTCACCTCGACCGTGTCACCGGCGACACCGGTGCCCGGGATCGGCAGGTCCCGCATCGTGGTGCTGCAGCCGCTGGCGACGAGCAGCGTCGCGAGCAGCAGCACGAGCGGGAGGGCGCGCCGCCGTGGTGATGCCATCGTGATCACTGCTCCGTCCCGATGATGCCGCAGATCAGCGGTGGCAGGGTCTCGCACAGCCGCTCCAGGATCGAGCCGCCGGGGAAGAACATCAGCGGGTTGAGGACCACGTCGAGGACGCCGCCCTCACCTGCCCGCTGCACGTTCTGCAGCGCGAGCGGCATCACCCGCAGGATCTCGCCGAGCCGCTCCTGCTTCGCGAGCACGGTGCGCATCAGCCGGGTGGACCCGTCGAGCGTCTCGATGATCGCCTCGCGGTTGTCGACGGCGAACTCGGCCACCACCGTGACGGCACGGTCGAGCGAGCGGAGCGCCGTGCGGAAGTTCTTGCGCTCCGAGGCGAGCAGCTTGCTCGCGCTGCTGACCTGGTCGATGAACCGGCGGGCCACGCGTTCGTCCTTCGCGACCGCCGCCAGCAGCACGTCGAGGGACTTCACGGTCGAGGCGATGGTGTCCTTCTGGCTGTGCACCCCGTTGGTGGCCTCGGCCAGCGACCGGATGCCCTGGTTGAGCAGCGGCCCCTTGCCCTGCAGCGCCTCGGCGCCGGTGTCGATGAACTCCTGCACCGCCTCGGTGGTCTCCTCGCTGCTCGCGATGCCGGTGGCGAAGGAGTTGAGCGACTCCAGGACGTCGTCGAAGTCCACGGGCGTGCGGGTGCGCTCGAGCGGGATCTCGGCCCCGTCCGCCATCGCCGGACCGTCCCGGTAGACCGGGGTGAGCTCGACGTACCGGTCGGTGGCGACGGACCGGGCGACGACGACCGCGGCGGCGTCGGCCGGCACGCGATGGCCGCTGTCGACCTGCAAGGTCACCGCGACCCGCTCGCCCTCGGGCTCGATCTCGGTGATGCGGCCGACCGGCACGCCGAGGATGCCGACGTCGTTGCCCACGAAGAGCCCCGCCGAGTCCGCCAGATAGGCGGTGATCTCGGTCGACGCGTCGTCGCCGGTGACGCTGCAGCCGGCGGTGCCGAGCAGCAGCAGGGCCGTCAGCGCCAGGCCGACGCGGCGCAGCAGGCCCGGCCGCCACGCGGGCCCGGTGGTGGTCGGGGACACAGCGCGGGTGGTGATCATCGCGAGCACCCCGAGACCTGGCCGAGGTTGCAGCGGACGTCGTCGGCGAGGATCGCGGCGTCCTCGGAGTAGAGGTCGAGCCACGGCCCGTTGCCGGCCGCGTTCGCGATGTAGCGCACGGCCGGCGCCATCGTGTCGAGGATCTCCTCGAGGGTCTGCTTCTGACCGTTGAGGAAGGTGATCACGTGGTCCAGGTCGCGCAGCGCCGGCTCCAGCTGCCCACGGGTGGACCTGACCAGGCGCGAGAGCGTGCGGGACAGCTCGGTGGTCTCGGTGAGCAGCAGATGGATCGCCTCGCTCCGGGCGGTGATCTCGGAGACCACCAGGTTGGTCTGACGCATCAGCCCGACGATGTCGGTCGTGCTGTCGGCGAGCTGGTCGGTCACGCTCCGGGCGGACTCCAGCACGTCGCCGACCTGGTCGGAGCGCTTGCTGATGACCTCCGAGAGCCGCGAGATGCCCTCCAGCGCCGGGCCGACCTCCTCCTTGCTGGCACCCAGCGTGTCGGACATCGCCGTCAGGGCCTCGGCGAGCTGCTCGGCGTCCAGCTCCCCCAGGGTGTCCGCGCTGCTCTCCAGCACGTCCTGCAGGTTGTAGGGCACCTGGGTGCGCTCGCGCGGGATGCGGTCGTCGGCCAGCGTGCCGCCGCCCTGGGGGTCGACCTCGAGATAGTGGTTGCCGAGCAGGGTGGCCACCTTGACGGTCGCCGTCGTCCGCGACCCCAGGTCGATGCCGGAGTCGACCACGAACGACACGAGCACCTCCTCGCCGGTGAGCTCGACGTCGGTGACCTCACCGGCGGGCACGCCGTGGACCTGCACGTCCTCGCCGGCGCGGAGGCCGGCCGTGTGCTCCAGCACCGCGGTGTAGCTCCGGGTGCCGAAGTTTGCCACGCTCAGCGCCACGATCGTCAGCGCCAGCGCGAGGCCGACCGCGATCGCGACCATGCCGGTGCGGAACGGGTCCCGCTCGTTCATCGGCTTCATCAGCGGCACACCTCCGAGTTCGCACCGTTGGTGCCGGCGAGGTTGAGGTCGAGGCCGCCGACCTGCAGCGTGAGCGTGCAGACGTAGATGTTGAGCGCGTTCTCGTAGGACATGCCCTGGCCGAGCGACCGGAAGATGTCGGCGAACGCCGGGAGCGCCTGCTCCAGCTCCCCCTCGGAGGCCCGCAGCATGCCCGCGACCTCGCGCAGCTGCGTCGAGGTGCCGGTCACGGGCCGTCGTACCTCCTGCAGCAACGAGTTGGTCGACCCGACGAGCTGACTGATGCCGTCGATCGACGCACCGATGGAGCGCCGGTCCGTCGCCAGGCCGGTCATCAGCCGCCGGAGCTCGACCACGGTCGTCCGGATCTCGTCGTCCTGGCCGGCGAGGTTGTCGAGCACCGGCTGCAGGTTGGTGAGCACCTCACCGATCACCTCGTCGCGGTCCGCGACGAAGTCGGTGAGCGTCGCGGTCTGCAGCAGCAGCTGCTCGACGGTGCCGCTCTCGCCCTGCAGCACCGTGACCAGCGACGCGGCCAGCGTGTTGACGTCCTCGGGGTCGAGCACCTCGAAGAGCGGCCGGAACCCGTTGAGCAGCTCGGTCAGGTCGAAGCCCGGGTCGGTGCGCGTCATCGGGACGGTCGCCCCCGCCTCGAGCTCGGCGCCCCGCCGGCCGGGCTGCACCATGGCGACGTACCGCTGTCCGAGCAGGTTCTGGTAGCGCATCACCAGCCGGGTGTTGGCCAGCAGCGGCTGGCCATCGACCAGCTCGAGCTCCACCTCAGCCCCGTCGCTGGCGGCCTCGATCGCAGCGACCCGACCCACCCGGACGCCGGCCGCCCGGACGTCGTCGCCGACGCGCAGCCCGCTCACGTCGGTGAACTCGGCGCGGAACTCGCGCGTGTCACCGTCGACGGGGTTGGCCATCGTGTTGACCAGCAGCATCAGCAGCAGGCCGCTCAGCGCCGCGAAGAGCGCGAACTTCACCGCGATCGATCGGATCCCGGTCATCGGTCGCCTCCCGCGAGCGCGCCCATGGTCGCCTGGCGGTACGACGGCCGCTCGCCGCTGCCGTAGTAGTCGAGATCGCCGGCGAAGTTCAGCCGGAGGTTGCCGTCGACGGCGACGTACCCGTCGTCGATCGCCCCTGGCAGCGTGCGGCCGAGCCGGATGTTCTCGCTGATCGCGTCGGTGATCCCGCTGCGTCGGTTGTCGTAGAGCGCGTCGACGAGCACCGCGGAGTCGTTGATGAAGGTCACGAGGTCCTGCTGGTTGGCGTCGAGGAACTCCCGGCCGGTGGTCGCCAGGCCGGTGCCGCCAGTGATCAGCGTCGTGAGCTGCGCCTCCTGGCTCACCACCGAGTCGAGGAAGACCAGTCCGTCCCGTGCCGCGTCGAGCAGGTCGGGCGCGATCTCGTCGACGAGCTCGAGGTTGTCGGCGAGCTTCTCGAGGTCGGTGCGCACCTGTGGCATCCGCGGGTTGAGCCGCTCGAGGTAGCCGTTGACCGACCGCACCATGCCGCGGAGCTGTCCACCGCGGCCGTCGAGCGCCTGCGCCGCCGAGCCGATCGCCGACGCCAGCTCGGCCGGACCCAGCGCGGCGACCAGGCGGTCGATGTCGTCGAGTGCCTGTTGCAGCTCCAGGGTGCCTTGGGTGCTGTCCGGCTCGATCACGTCGCCGGCCGCCAGCGTGCCCGACGGCTCGGCAGGCACGACGAGGTCGACGAACGTGGTGCCGAAGACCGTCGCAGGGAGGATCCGAGCGACCACGTTGCCGGGCACGGCCGCCAGGTCGTCCTCCGCCATGATCAGGTCGAGATCGACCCCACCACTCTCGGCGGCGTCGATCGCGTGGACCCGGCCCACGATGGCGCCGTCCAGCTTGACGTCCGACCCGACGCGGAGAGCGCCGCCCGCGTCCGCGACCTGCGCCGTCACGTGCGGCGACGAGCCGAAGGTGCCGTTGCTGCGCAGCGACAGCAGGGTTGCGACGACAGCGACGGCCATCAGGACGACGAGGCCGCGGCGCGCGAGGACGGCACGTGGTGCTTCAACGGACATGACCTCACCTCACCCCGACATCCGGAACCCGGGGTCGCCGCCCCAGAAGATCAGGGTCAGGGCCATGTCGAGCAGGACGACGACGACGATGCTGGCGCGGATGCCGGCGCCGGTCGCCTCGCCGACCGCCTGCGGGCCGCCGCCGACGCGCATGCCGTACCAGCAGTGGAGCAGTCCGATGACGAGGGCGAAGATCAGGATCTTGATCACCGAGAAGAGGATGTCGCGGCCCTGGATGAAGGTCGAGAAGTAGTGGTCGTACTGCCCGGGCGACTGGCCGAACAGGAACACGACCGACCACTGCGAGGCGATGTAGCTGCCGATCAGCCCCACGAGGTAGAGCGGGAGGATCGCGAGCATGCAGGCGACGACCCGCGTGGTGACGACGTACCGCATCGGGTTGACCGCCATCACCTCGAGCGCGTCGATCTCCTCGTGGATCTTCATCGACCCGAGCTGAGCGGTGAACCGGCAGCCCACCTGGGCGCCGAGCGCCAGCGCGGCGATCAGCGGCGCCAGCTCGCGGGTGTTGGCGCTGGCGGAGATGAAACCGCTCAGCGGCGCGAGGCCCACCAGCTCCAGGCCGTTGAACCCCTCGATGCCGAGCGAGGTGCCGGCGGCGACCGAGAGCAGCACCATCACACCGACCGTGCCCCCGCCGACCAGCAGTGCGCCGGAGCCCCAGGCGATGTCCTTGAGCTGGCGCAGCATCTCCTTGGGGTAGAGCACGAGCGTGGACGGGATGGACCGCAGGCACGCCGTCGAGAAGGTCGCGAACGAGCCGAGCACCGCGAGGGCGTCGACCAGCGGGTCGCTCACCCGGCCGACGAGCCGGGAGCCGGCGCCGCGGGTCCGGGGCTGCACGTGGCCGGCCATCACGCCACCCCCGACGGGACCAGCATCACGTAGGCCTGGGTCAGTCCGACGTTGACGACGGCGAGCAGGATCACGCTGAGCACCACCGCCTGGTTGACGGCGTCGGCCACCCCCTTGGGCCCGCCCCGGGCCGTCAGGCCCTTGTGGGCGGCCACGATGGTCGCGATGAAGCCGAAGATCAGCGCCTTGAGCTCGGCGAGGAAGAGGTCGGTCGGCTGGCTGAACCCGACGAAGGACTCGATGTAGGTCCCCGCGGAGATGCTGCCGCCGCCGACGTTCATCACGAAGGCGGTCGTCATCGCCGCCATCGCGACGACCACCGTGAGCAGCATCGCGACGACGAGCGCGGCGACGATGCGCGGCGCGACCAGGCGCTGCACCGGGTTGATGCCCATCACCTTCATCGCGTCGATCTCCTCGCGCACCGTGCGGGCGCCGAGATCGGAGCAGATGGCCGAGCCCACGGCGCCGGCGATCATCAGCGACGTCACCAGTGGCGCTCCCTGCCGGAGCACGCCGATCCCGTTGACGGCGCCGCTGAACGACGTGGCACCGATCTGGTTGGCGACACCGCCGATCTGCACCGAGGTGATCACCCCGAACGGGATGGCCACGAGGATCGTCGGCAGCAGCGAGACCCGGGTCATGAACCACGCCTGGATGAGGAACTCGCTCCAGGAGAACCGCCGGGCGACGATGTCGGTGACCGCGCACCAGCTCGCCTCGGCGCCGAGGATCACGAGGCTGCCGCTGGTCCGGACCCCCTGTCGCGCCCGGTCGGTGAGGTTGTCGACGGCGGACCGGCCGGACGTCAGGACGGCGGCCATCAGGCGGGCACCCGAGGCCGTGGCCCGCGGACGTCGAGCCCCGGTCGGACAGCCGCTGCCCCGGCGGGCGCGTCAGCCCGCGCCATCGCCGCCACGGCCCGCTCGACAGGCCCGTGGCCGCTCCCCTCCACCTCGGCGACTCCCATGCACACCTCTCCCTCCGCCATGGTGACCGCGCGGACGCACCCTACCTACCCGTTGCTCCGTGTAACAGATATCACGCCGGATTGTTACGGGTCGGTAGGTGGGTGCGGGGAGGCAGCCTAGGACCACGGCGGGGACGGTGCGCGCCCGCCTCCCCCAGCAGCAGCGGCACCCGCCCCCGGTGGGGGCGCCAGGGCTCGAGGAAGTCCGCCAGCTCCGCGTCGTCGAAGGGCCGGCCGGTCAACGCCCAGCCGACGTCGGCCGCGACGTGGTAGTCGCCGTAGGACACCGCGTCGGGATCTCCCAGTGCTCGCTGGCGTACCTCCGCCGCGCTCCAGACACCCACACCGGGAAGGCTCTGCAGCCGCCGGCCCGCCTCGGCACCGGACAGCTGGCCGGCGCGCTCGATCGCGGCAGCACGGGTCGCCGCTGTGACGAGGGTCCGGGAGCGGGCGGGGTCGATGTGGAGCCGGAGCCAGGCCCACGACGGGATCTGCCGGATCGTGGCGGCGTCCGGCTGGACGTGGAGGCCGAGCTCACCCCCGGGACCCGGCGCGGGCACGCCGTACCGTCGGACCAGGCCGCGGAAGCCCGCGAACGCCTCCTGGCCGGTCACCTTCTGCTCGATGATGGTCGGCACGAGCGACTCGACGACGAGCCCCGTCCGGCCCTGCCGCAGGTGCGGATGGCGTCGTCGCAGGTCGTCGATCACGGGGTGACGGGCCTGGAAGCCCGACCAGTCGTCGGCGGCGCCCAGCAGCTCGGGCAGCTGGTCCAGCGCCCATGCCGAGCCCGGCCCCCACGCCTCCGCGGTGACCACCCCGCTGCGGAGGTCGGAGACAGCGAGCGTCACCGGCCCCTCCGGCGTACGGGAAGCACGCCAGTGCCGGCCGCCGACACCGAGGCGCAGCGTCGGATCGCCGCCACCGCGCCGCTGCTGACCGAGGACGGCGCGCACGGGGCAGGGCCAGTCGGGCCGCCACTCGCGTCGGCCGTCCGGTGCGCTCACGGGGCGCAGCCTACTGACCCCGCGACGCCCCCGGTCTGACTAGAATGTCTCGTGATAGGACGAAACACCTTCACCTGACGCGAGGAACTGCTGTGACCGCTGTGTCGAGCGAGACCACTCCGGGCCGCCGCCCCCGTCTCGATCAGGAAGCGGTGCTGCGCGCCGCCGAGACCCTCGTCGACCGCGACGGGTACGACGCACTGACGATGACCTCGCTCGCGAGCGAGCTCGATGCGCGGGTCTCCTCGCTCTACAACCATGTCGCGAACCTCGAGGACCTGCGGGCGATGATCCAGGTCCGAGCCATGGAGCTCCTGGGCAGGCGGGTGAGCAAGGCGGCGATGGGGCACGCCGGCGCCGACGGCCTGCGGGTGCTCAGCCACGAGCTGCGGGGCTTCGCCCGCGAGCATCCGCAGCGCTATGCCGCCATCACCCGCCCCGCGATCGACCGCGATGCCTTCTTCGAGGCGGCCAGCGGACCCATCGAGGCCGTGGCGGTCATGGTGCGCTCGGCCGGGCTGCCGGAGGAGCGGCTGCTGCCGACCGCGATGGCGGTCTTCTCCTCGCTCCACGGCTTCGTGTCCCTGGAGGCCGCCGGCTACTTCGGCGGGGTCGAGGAGCCGCTCGACGACGTCTACGAGCTGGTGATCCGCGGTGCCGTCACCGCGGCCGTGCTCGAGGCGACCAACGACTGATCCCACCCCTGGTGTCGGCGCGCTCTGCCAGGATGCGAGCGTGCTGCTGCAGGAGGTCGTCACCGCGTCGGGCTCGGTCGCCGCGACCCGGTCGCGCAAGGAGAAGGTCCGGCTGCTGGCCGACGTCCTCGGACGCGCCACGGCGGCCGAGCGACCGCTCGTCGCGCTCTACCTGAGCGGCAGCATCCGGCAGCGTCGTACCGGCCTGGGCTGGCGGTCGCTGCAGACGCTGCCACCGCCCGCGCCCGAGGCGTCGCTCACCGTGGCCGAGGTCGACGAGGCCTTCGCCGAGATGGCGGCGCAGTCCGGAGCAGGTTCCGCGGCCGAGCGCCGCCGGCTGAGCGAGGTGCTGTGGGAGCGCGCGACCTCCGCGGAGCAGGCCTGGTTGCGGGCCGCGGTCACCGGTGAGGTGCGGCAGGGCGCGTCGGAGGCCGTGCTGACCGAGGCGGTGGCCGCGGCCGCGGAGGTGCCACTGGCGGCGGTCCGCCGGGCTGCCATGTTCGCCGGCGGCACGACGTACGTCGTCGACGCGGCCTTCACCGGCACGGAGGCGCTAACGGAGGTCGGGCTCACCGTCGGCCGCCCGATCCAGCCGATGCTCGCCTCCTCGGCACCCGACGTGGCGGCCGCCCTGGCCAAGGTCGGGGTCGAGGCCGGGCTGGACGCCAAGCTCGACGGGATCCGGATCCAGGTGCACCGGACGGGCGACGACGTGCTCGTCGCCACCCGCAGCCTCGAGGACATCACGGCCCGGCTGCCCGAGGTGGTCGAGATCGTGCGGACGCTGCCGTCCGAGCAGCTCGTGCTCGACGGTGAGGCGCTGGCCCTCGACGCCGACGGCCGGCCCCGGCCGTTCCAGGAGACGGCGTCACGCACCGCGAGCCAGGCGGGCGTCGCGGTGACGCCGTACTTCTTCGACCTGCTCCACCTCGACGGGCGCGACCTCGTCGACCTGCCCGCCCACGAGCGATGGGCGGCGCTCGACGCCCTCGTGCCCGACCAGTGGCGGGTCACCCGCTGGCGCGGCTCCGACCCGACGCAGGCGCAGGCGTTCACCGACGACGTGCTCGCGCGCGGTCACGAGGGGGTCGTGGTCAAGGCGGTCGACGCGACCTACGACGCCGGCCGCCGCGGCGCGGGCTGGGTGAAGGTCAAGCCGGTGCACACCCTGGATCTCGTGGTGCTCGCCGTCGAGTGGGGCTCCGGGCGGCGGCGCGGCTGGCTGTCCAACATCCACCTGGGCGCGCGCGATCCCGCGGGGGGCTTCGTGATGCTCGGCAAGACCTTCAAGGGGATGACCGACGAGATGCTGGCCTGGCAGACCGAGCGGTTCCTCGACCTGGAGACCCGCCGGGAGGGCCATGTCGTCCACGTGCGACCCGAGCAGGTCGTCGAGATCGCCTTCGACGGGCTGCAGCGCTCCTCGCGGTACCCGGGTGGGCTCGCGCTCCGCTTCGCGCGGGTGGTGCGCTACCGCGACGACAAGTCGGCGGACGAGGCCGACACGATCCAGACCGTTCGCGACCTGGCCGGGCCGTGACCGCCGAGAACCGTGCACGTGCACCGTTGTCACGGGCCACGAGGCACCACGGTGCGTGCCAACCGTGCACAGGCTCGCTTCACGGCCGGGGACCCGAGCGCGTCAGGACAGCTGCCCCACGAGGAAGCTCAGGCCCCCGGCCGTCGCCGCGAGCGCCATCGCGGCGATCACGACGGCCGCCATGACGCGGGTCCCCCGCCGGTTCTCGCTGCCGGGTCTCAGCACGACCACTCCTCCCTGTCGGCGCCTGGACGACTCACCGTAGCCGCCGCCTGGGCGCCGGGCGACCGGCCTCAGCCTGGGTCCGTGGACGGACCCAGGCTCAGCTCCCCGCCGGCCGCACCAGCGCCAAGGCGGAGTGCACCAGATGGCTGCGCACCTGCTCGGCCGAGATCTGTCCGACGACGGGCACCCCGGGAGCCGACTCGGTGACCAGGATGCCCAGCCGCGCGA
>CAZJDU010000014.1:0-50948 GCA_964544855.1 uncultured Nocardioides sp. | reverse complement strand
TGCGGTGCTCCAGGCCCGCGGTGCCCGGCACCGCCCACGGCCGCGCCAACGTCTCAGGATCTCTCGAGTATGGAAGGAACGCGTCGTCGGTCGCCACTGCGAAGGCCGGGTCGATCGCCTCGAGGTCGGCGACGTCGGGGATGGCCCAGGGCTCCGAGCCGTTGGCCAGGTAGCCGTCGCTGAGCAGCATCACCGGGGTGCGGTAGGTGACCGCGATCCGGGTCGCCTCGACCGCGGCGGCGAAGCAGTCGCCGGGTGACTGGGGTGCCACGATCGGCAGCGGCGCCTCGCCGTTGCGGCCGTACATCGCCTGCAGCAGGTCGGCCTGCTCGGTCTTGGTCGGCAGCCCGGTCGAGGGGCCACCGCGCTGCACGTCGATCACCAGCAGCGGCAGCTCGGTCATCACCGCCAGCCCGATCGCCTCCGACTTCAACGACACCCCCGGCCCCGAGGTCGTGGTCACGCCGAGGGCGCCGCCGAACGCGGCACCGATCGCCGCACCGACGCCCGCGATCTCGTCCTCGGCCTGGAACGTGGTGACGCCGAAGTCCTTGTGCTTGCTCAGCTCGTGCAGGATGTCGGAGGCCGGGGTGATCGGGTAGGCGCCGAGGAGGACCGGCAGGCCGGTGAGTCGGCTCGACGCCACGATGCCGTAGGAGAGCGCCGTGTTGCCGGTGATGTTGCGGTATCGCCCGGGGGAGACCAGTGCCGGCTTGACGACGTACCGGACCGCGAAGGCCTCGGTGGTCTCGCCGTAGTTCCAGCCCGCACGGACCGCGGCGATGTTCGCGTCGCGGATCGACGGCTTCGTGGCGAACTTGTGGCCGAGGTACTCCTCGGTGACGGTCACTTCGCGACTGTAGAGCCAGGAGACCAGCCCGAGCGCGAACATGTTCTTCGCCCGCGCCGCGTCCTTGCGTGACAGGCCGAACTCCTTGACCGCTTCCACCGTGATGCCCGTGAGGTCCAGGGTGTGGACCGCGAAGTCGCGCAGCGAGCCATCCTCGAGCGGGTTCGCGTCGTAGCCCGCCTTGGTCAGGTTGCGCGGCGTGAAGTCGTGGGCGTCGACGATGATCGTGGCGCCGCGCGGAATCTCAACGAGGTTGGCCCTCAGCGCGGCCGGGTTCATCGCCACCAGCACGTCCGGCCGGTCACCGGAGGTCAGGATGTCATGGTCGGCGAAGTGCAGCTGGAAGCTGCTCACCCCCGGGATGGTGCCCGCCGGCGCACGGATCTCGGCCGGGAAGTTCGGCAGCGTCGACAGGTCGTTGCCGAAGACGGCGGCCTCCTGGGTGAACCGGTCACCCGTCAGCTGCATGCCGTCGCCCGAGTCGCCGGCGAATCGGATCACGACGCGGTCGACTTCGGTCACGGTGGTGGTCATCGGACCGACAACTCCTTCTGGTGGTGACAGGTACTGGACCATTATCCATGAATATGATTATCCTGCTACCCCTCAAGGTGAGGCACGTCACCCCTTGGAGCGGCCGATGACACGGAGGAGACCGATGACCCGTCAGACGCACGACGAGTCGGATCCAGCGGTGCTCGTGGTGGGGGCGGGCGCACGAGCCCACGGCGTACAGCCCTCGGATCGACTCACCGTCCTCATCCAGGACGCGACCGTCACCCGCGCTCACGACCGTCGGCACCGGCTACAACAGCGGGATCGCACTCGGACGCGGTCTGACGCTTGCCTACCTGGTCAGCCGCCAACTCGTCGGCGCCCCCGTTCCCGATGACACGACGACCCCACGATGACGAGAGAGGAACGACCGTGACAACACTTTCCACCGAGCAGCGACTTCAGCGGGCGGAGGACCGCGCCGCGATCCAGGAGCTCGCGATCCTGTACGGCTACATCATGGACGAGCGGGACGAGGTCGGGATCCGGCGGGTCTTCACCGAGGACGCCATCCTGGGCTCCGAGGACGGCGTGATCTCGGCGAAGGGTCTCGATGACATCGTCGAGACGTACTTCGGCCGGTTCAAGGCGCTCGGTCCGACCAATCACTTCAGCCATGGCCACGTCATCCGGTTCGACGACCGTGACCCCGATGTCGCGCACGGTCTGCTGGCGAGCCACGCCGAGGTGGACCGCAACGGTGTTGCCATGCAGGTGGCTCTGCGGTATCGGGACGCGTACCGCAGAGAGGACGGGCGCTGGAAGTTCTCCGCTCGGATGATGGGGTACATGTACTACCTGCCGATCGCCGAGCTGAGCGAGCTCGGCCACGGTGACCGGTCCGTGCGTGCCTACGGCGACGAGCGACCGGGCGACTGGCCGGTCACCCTCCGGTCCGGCCGCGGCAGCGACTGGCTCCGCGACTGGGTCTGAGATCGGGAGCTCAGCGACCGTGCTCGGTAGCCGCCGCCCGTCCGGTTCGGGCGGCGGCCGAGGTGATCACGCGTCCGGGAGCGATCCGGGTCACGAGGACCAGCACCAGGGCCGAGAGCGCGAGCATCACGGCGTATCCGCTGCGCAGGTCGCCGGTCAGATCGCTGAGCATGCCGAGGACCAGTGGTCCCAGGGCTCCGGTGAGGAACGCCACGAACAGGCACATCGCCCCGAGCCTGGCGCCGTCGGAGTGGGTGCGCGCGGCGTCCCCGATGAGGACGAGCCCGAGCGTCGAGCCGCCGCCCACCCCCATGCCGAACAGTGCCATGGCCGGGATCGCGAGGGTGAGCGGGGCGATCAGGAGGGCCGCGATGCCCGCGATCGCGCTCACGACAACACCGGCCAACAACGGGCGCCGGTCCGTGGTGTGGTCGGTGAGGGTTGGCAGAGTCAGCATGCTGAGCAGCTGCACGACCTGGAAGAGCACGAGCAGGTTGGCCGCATGCTGCGGTGCCAGGCCGAGGCTGAGATAGAACGGCGTGATCCACGCCAGCCCGCTGAAGCCCACGATCATCTGTGAGCTGACGAACAGCGTGACCGACCAGGCCACCGGATCGCGCCACGGCAGCCGGCGGTCGACGACGTCGGGGGCCGCAGCGCGTGGCGCCGATCGCATTCGCCGTGACAGCAGGACCCACCAGACAGCCGTCGCTGTGGCGAAGGCCCCCCAAACGGCCAGAGCGGGTCGCCAGCCGTCGAGCATGTACTCCAGGGGAACGGCGGTTCCCGCAGCGATCGCGACCCCCATCGCGAGGCCGGTGGAGTAGATACCCGTGGCGAGCCCGCGGATCGAGGGGAGATGGAAGGCGATCAGAGCCGGCATCAGGGCCGAGATCCCGCCCATCGCGGCTCCGGCGAGCGCTGCCGACCCGTAGAGCATCGGCGCGCCGCTGGGAGCCAGGCGCAGCAGCCCCGCCACACCCAGGATCAGCATCATCCATCCGACGGCGGCCTCGGACCCGAGTCGAGCCCCCAACCGTTGACCGAGCGGCGCGGCGAGTCCCATGAACACGACGGGCACGGACGTCAACAGCCCGGCCGCGGTGTCGGCGATGCCGAGGTCGCTCTTGATGTGGTCGATCAGAGGGGGAACCGACCCGAGGCTGGCGCGCAGGTTCAGTCCGATGGCCGCCACCATCGGCACCAGCAGCCATGCCGGCAGCCTGTCCGAGTCCTGCGTCCGTGCCGGCCTCACCGGGTGAGACGGCGTGCGGTGGTTGCCTGCGCGTCGACGACCGCGCTCCGGAACTCCATCATCCGTGGGGCCATACCGATCAGCACGACGCCGACGAGGGCTCCGTCGCAGTGGAACCCGACGGCCGCCTCGGACCCGAGGTCCCCGTCGAGCACGCGGGCATCCTCCGTGCCGAGGTGCGGCAGCCCGAAGGCCTGCATCCGAACGCCGTACTGCTCGCTCCAGAAGGTCGGCAACGGGTCGAGCGGAGTCGTCGGCGGTGGGCCCTCGCCGACCCCTGCCAGCAGTGCTGCTGCGGCATGACCGGCGAGGTCGGTCGGCATCGTCCAGTGCTCGACCCGGATCGGGCGGCCGCCGTAGCCGGGCACCGGAAACCTCGCGACGTCGCCTGTGACCACCACGTGCTCGACCGGCGAACCGCCGCGCAGCGGGTGGAGATCAGCGTCGCAGAGCACCCCGTCCGTCAGGTCGAACCCCTGGCCTGTGAGCGGCTCGACGTTGGCGACCGACCCGACCGCTTCGACGACCACGTCGGCCGCGACACGGGCTCCGTTGTCCAGCACGACCTCACGGTGCTCGCCCGCATCCTCGATCGCCACGACGGAGCGACCGAGCGCGAAGCGAACGCCATGGCTCTCGTGGCGGCGCTGCACCTCCCGGCCGACCATCGCTCCCACCGGGCGCTGCAGCGGGGTGGCGAGCGACTCCACCACGGTCACCTCGCAGCCGAGCCCGACGGCTGTCGCGGCCACCTCGCATCCGATGAACCCGGCGCCGAGGATCACGACCCGGGTTCCCGGTGCCAGGTCAGCAGCGAGCCGCTGGGAGTCCTCGAGCGTGCGGATCGCGTGGCGCCACCCGGCATCGGCCTCGAGCGCCAGTCGGCGGGCCCGGACACCGGTGGCGATCACGACGCCGTCGAACGCCGGGGTCCGCCCGTCGGCGGTCGTGAGGCGCCGCTCGGTGACGTCGACCGACGTGACGCGGGTACCGAGCCGCCACTCGACGTCGGCCGTGGCCGGACGCTGCCGGAAGGCGAGCTTGTCGGGCGTCGTGGCGCCCCGCAGCATCTCCTTGGACAGCGGCGGCCGGTTGTACGGCGGGTGGTCCTCGTCGCCGTACACGACGAGCCGACCCGTGTAGCCGGCAGAGCGCAGCCGTTCACAGACCCGCAGCCCTCCCAACCCGCCGCCGACCACGGCGATGGTGCGCTCCATGTTCGTACTCCTCCTCCGTCAGGACGCGGCCGCGCGGCCGGCTCGGTAGCCGAAGACCATGGCCGGCCCGAGGGTCCCGCCTGCACCGCCGTAGACCATGCCGGTCGGGGCAGCCATGGCGTTGCCGGTCGCGTACAGCCCCGGGATCACCTCGCCGTCGACATCGAGGACCCGGCCGTCGACGTCCGTGCGAGGACCACCCTTCGTACCGAGTGTGGAAGCGAGGATCTCGACGGCATAGAACGGCCCCTCGTCGATCTCACCCAGGGTCGCCAGCGGACCGGGATACTGCGATCGGTCACCGCACCAGCCGTCGTAGGCACTGTCGCCACGGTTGAAGTCGTCGTCGTGCCCCGCCGCGACCAGCTTGTTCCATCGCGCGACGGTGGCGTCGAGCTGTCCCGAGGGGACGCCGACCGCGTCCGCCAACCCGGCGAGCGTCTCCGCTCGGGGAATGAAGTCCGGCACGGGGGCGCCGGGCGCGTTGCCGAAGCAGCCGTACCGGTCGACGAAGCCCTGGTCGAAGACCAGCCAGCACGGCTGGTTGACATAGCGGAACCGGGTGGGGTCGAAGGCATGGAACGCGCCGCCGAGCGCGTTGTAGTTGGCCGCTTCGTTGGTGAACCGGACCCCCTGGTCGTTGACCATGATCGAGCGGGGGAGCGTGCGCTCGCGCAGGATCAGGAAGACGTTGTTGCCGCCGCCCGGACGCTCGCCCGGCAGCTCGATCACGGGGACCCACCAGGCTTCGCGCATGTTGCCCAGCTGCGCACCGACGCGCATCGCCATTCGGAGGCCGTCGCCGGTGTTCGTCGGCACCCCGGCCGGCGCGCGCATCGGACCACGGAGGAAGTCGCGCACGAGGTCTTCGTCGGACTCGAACCCACCGGTGGCGAGGATGACAGCGCTCGCGCGCACCGCGCGTCCGTCTGCGAGCTCCACGCCGACCACCACGCCGTCCGCGGCCAGCAGCCGCTCGGCAGCCGTCCCGGTGACCGGCTCGACACCGTGCTCCAGGCAGCCCGCCAGCAGACTGCCGACAAGGGCACGTCCCAGTCCCTCGACGCTGTGGGCCTCGCGCTCGGCGAGCACGTCGGGCTCGATGACACCGGTACCGCCGCCGGTGGGCGTGTCGGCGACGGTCATCCGGCGGACCGTGCCGCCGATCCGATCCACCCACTCGGGGATGGCGGCGAACGAGAACAGCCGAGGCTCGACCGAGCGGCCGCCGCCGGGCTTGCCGCCCGGGTGCTCCGGGTGGTAGTCCGGGAATCCGGCGACCAACTGGAAGTGCGACGGTGTCGTGGTCTCCAGCCAATCGGTCAGCTCATCGACGGTATCGACGAACGTGTCGCGCAGCTCCGGCAGGATCATCCCGTGCGAGAGCGCGTCCAGATAGGCGATGGCGTCGTCGCGGGAGTCCGCTACGCCCGCCTCGCGTGCATAGCGGTTGTCGGGCAGCCACAGCACTGCGCTGGACAGCGCAGTGGTCCCGCCGACGGTGTCCGCCTTCTCGAACAGGCCGACCCGCGCACCGGTCTGCGCGGCAGCCAGCGCGGCGGTCAACCCGGCCGCGCCGGTTCCGAGCACGATGACGTCGTACTCCTCCTCGATGGTGGTCACGGTCGACCCGCTCAGTACGACGTCGGTGCAGCGGCGTCCGGCGGGAGGATCCGCTCGCCGGGAGTGAACGTCGCCGGGATGCTCTTGTAGCCCGTGTTGGTCCCTTGATGCGGGTAGGGCTCGAGGGCGTCGAGCTCGACGACGTAGTCGCCCATCCGGTTCAGGATCTGACTGAGCAGCTCGTGCGCCATCGCCCGACCGAGGTTGGAGCCCGCGCAGCGGTGGATCCCGATGCCGAACGCCGTGTGCCGGTTGGGCCAGCGCTCGATGTCGATCTCGTCGGGGTTGTCGAACTGTGCCGGGTCACGGTTGGCCGAGGCCCACGACATCAGCACCCGGTCGCCCTCCTTCATCGGGCAGCCGAGGAACTCGGTGTCGTGCGTGACGGTCCGCGCCAGTCCCTGGGTGGGGGAGAAGAACCGCAGGAACTCCTCGATCGCGCGCTGCAGCTTCTCCGGGTGATCGATCAGGTCCTGACGCACGTCCTGGTGCTGGTAGAGCCACACCACGGTGTTGCTCACGAGGGAGGCGGTCGTGCCGACCCCGCCGGACAGCAACAGGTCGACGATCGCGAAGACCTCGTCGTCGGTGACCGGACGGTCGTCGACCTCCTGTTGCACCAGGTAGCTGATGATGTCGTCGGTGGGCTGCTCGCGGCGTGCTGCGATGATCTCTCGGTTGACGCCCTCCAGCATCGGAAGCTCTTCGTTGACCGCCTTGTCGAACTCTTCGGTGCCCGGCACTGCAACCAGGAGGGCATGGTAGGCGTGGGCGTAGGACTTCCAGTGCTCGATCGGCAGGCCCAGCCAGTCCACGGTCACGATCGCGGGCACACCGATGACCGAGGTCATGTCGCACTCGCCCGTCTCGATGATGTCGTCGATGAACGTCGTGACGTAGTGCTTGACGACCTTCTCCATCCGCTCCACGTGCGCGGGCGCGGTGATCGGGTTGATCAGCTTGCGCCACTTGCGGAAATTGGGTGGGTCGATCTCGATGGGGATGTGGAAGGGGGCCGGCGTCTTGGGGATCACCACGGAGAGGCCTTCGCCGCCGTAGCTGTTGCGCTCCGAGGAGAAGGTGTCGTCGTCGCGGGCCGCTTCGAAGACCGCCTGGTAGTCCGACAGGACCCAGTAGCCTCCGTGCGCCTCGGACCAGGCGACCGGCGCGGTCTCTCGCAGCCGGCGGTAGGACGCGGCAGGATCGGCGGAGTGCTCGGCGGAGTTGTGGTCGAAGTGGACCACGGGGCAATGGCCGGTGCTCTCGGTGGTCTCGGTCATCGTGGCTCCTCGCCCTTCTCAGACGTTTCGGGGTGTTCCAGTGAATGTGATCATGGTTATACTCGATTTGCTCGCTGTCAATGATGTTCCACGATCCGGCGGGCGACGCAGCCCGTAGTTCCGAGGAGGAATCGATGAAGATCAAGATCGACGACGACCGCTGTCAGGGGCACGGTCTGTGCCGGATGACGGCGCCGGATCTGTTCTTCGCCCGCGAAGAGGACGGACATGCCTACGTGAACGACGAGGACGTGCCCGCCGGGCGGGAGGACGACGCGCAGCTGGCGGCCGACGGATGCCCCGAGCTGGCGATCGAGATCGTGGACTGACGGTCCCGTCGCGATGGCAGCCTCGTGCGCCCCGCTGACGATCGGGGCGGGGTCGGCCTACGCCGAGGACCGACTGGACTCCGTCACGGACATGGCCGCCAGCGGCCGGGTGTCCTACATCGGCTTCGACTGCTTGGCCGAGCGGACGATGGCGCTTGCTCAGCTGCGCAGGCAGGCCGACCCGCGAGCCGGCCACGATCGCCGGATCGGTGCGTTGCTACCGCTGCTGCAGACCTACCTCGCCGGTGGGGGTCGGGTTGTCGGCAACTTCGGAGCGGCCCATCCGGAGGCTGCCCGTGACGAGTTCGCCCGCGGTCTGAAGGAGTCGGGGACCACGGGGGTGCGCGTCGGTGTCGTTCACGGCGATGACGTTCGCGCACTGGTACGAGAGATCGACGCCGACCTCCCCGAGCTCGGGACGTCGGTCGGCGCCCTGGGCGATCGGGTGGTCTCGGCCAACGCCTACCTCGGTGCCGACGGCATCGTCGACTGCCTCCGCGACGGGGCGCAGATCGTGCTCGGCGGACGGTTGGCCGATCCGTCCCTGTTCGTCGGCCCGATCTGCCACGAGCTGGGCTGGGGCCTCGACGACTGGGACAAGGTGGGCCACGCCACCATGGTCGGCCACCTGCTCGAGTGCGGGGTCCACTCGACCGGTGGCAACTACGAGGATCCGCCGTACCGAGTCGTGCCGGATCCGCACCGGCTCGGGTTCCCGATCGGTGAGGTCGGCGCCGAGTCGGTCGTCGTCACCAAGCTTCCCCACACCGGCGGCGCCGTGAACGCGATGACGATGAAGACGCAGCTCTTCTACGAGATCCACGATCCGTCGGCGTACCTCACGCCCGACGTGACGGCCGACTTCACCGAGGTGCGCGTCGAGGACCTCGGTGGTGACCGGGTGCGGTTGTCCGGCGCCCGCGGGCGTGCGCGGCCGGATCGTCTCAAGGTCCTGGTCGGCGTCGACCAGGGATGGAAGGGGACCGGCGAGATGTCGTACGGCGGACCTGGTTGCGTCGAGCGGGCGCGCCGTGCCGAGGAGGTGCTGCGGGGGCGCCTCGAGCCGCTCATGCACGAGATCGACGACATCCGGATCGACCTCCAGGGGGTGGACTCCCTGTTCGGCGACCGGATGCCGGGCGGCTACCCCAGCGAGGTGCGGCTACGGCTCGCCGTACGCTCCGAGAACGTCGATGTGGCGCGGGCTGCGGCGCACGAGACCGAGCTGCTCTACTTCGGTCCCGCGGGAGGCGGCGGGAACACGAACAGCGTGACTCGTGCACTCGGGGTGACCCCGGCGTACGTGCCCCGGGAACTGGTGCCGGTGACGACCGAGGTGATCGAGGTATGAGGCTGCGCGAGATCGCGGCGAGTCGCTCCGGCGACAAGGGCGACGTCAGCAACATCTGTGTCTTCCCGTACGACAGCGGTCACTACGTCGTGCTCGTCGAGCAACTCACAGCGGAGCGGGTACAGCGGTGCTTCGGAGACCTGGTGCGCGGTGAGGTCGTCCGCTATGAGCTCCCCCACGTCCACGGGCTCAACTTCGTCATGACCGGAGCACTCGACGGTGGTGTCTCGATGACCCTGCGTGCCGATCCGCACGGCAAGGCCTTCCAGTCGCTGGTGCTCGACATCGAGATCGAGGTCCCGGAGGAGCACGCATGACTCCACGACTGCCGGACGTCACCAGAGCCACGTATCTCGACGGAGCGTGGGAGGCCGGTGACGGGGAGGCCTTCCGCAGCGTCGACCCCGGCAGCGGTGCTGAGCTCGCGACCTGGCAGGGCTCCAGTGTCGAACAGACCGGGCGTGCCGTGTGCGCAGCACGGCGGTCGTTCGACCAGGGTGTGTGGCGACATCGTCCGGCACACGAGCGGGCCGAGGTCCTCCGTCGGCTGGCCGACCTGATGGAGTCGTCGCACGACGACCTCGCGGCGCTGGTGACCGCCGAGGTCGGCTCGCCCATCACGCTCGCTCGGAGTCTGCAGACCGCGACCCCGGTAGCCAACGTGCGGTGGGCCGCTGAGCGTGCGGAGGCTGGCCCTCGGGGCGGCTACTACGAGGAGCTGCCGTCGTCCGGCCCCGGCGCTGCGAAGAGCGTGCTGCTGAGGGAGCCGGTGGGCGTCGTCGCCGCGATCACGCCGTACAACTACCCGATCAACATGATCGCCTGGAAGGTCGCCCCGGCGCTGGCCGCGGGATGCTCCGTCGTGCTGCTGCCGTCCCCGCGGGGCACGCTGTGCACGCTCGCCTTCCTCGCGCTGGCCGAGCGGGCGGGTCTGCCGTCCGGTGTGCTCAACCTGGTGACAGGTGGGGCCGACGTCGGACGTCTGGTGTCGTCGCATCCGGCCGTCGACATGGTCAGCTTCACCGGCTCCAACGCAGTCGGCGCCGCGGTCATGGAGGCAGCGGCGCCTACGCACAAGAAGGTGGTGCTCGAGCTCGGCGGCAAGTCGCCGACGGTGGTGCTGCCGGGGGCCGACCTCGACCGAGCGGTCGGGCCGTCGATGCTGCGGTTCTGCCGCAACGCCGGTCAGGGATGTGGCGCGACCACGCGGATCATCGTCCACCGCGACCAGGTCGACGCCTTCGTCGAACGCGCGGTCCGATTCCTCGAGGAGCAGGTGCCGACAGGCGACCCGTGGCGGGAGACGACCGAGGTGGGGCCGCTGATCACCGCCGAGCATCGCGACCGTGTCGAGGGCCAGCTGGCGCGTGCGGTCGCCGGCGGGGCGCGGGTCGTGACGGGTGGTTGCCGACCGGACGGGCTTGCTGGCTGGTATCTGCTCCCCGCGCTGGTGACCGACGTCCACCCGGACGACGAGATCTGTCAGGAGGAACTGTTCGCCCCGGTCGCGGTGGTGCTCACCTACGACACCGTCGACCAGGCCGTGGCGATCGCCAACAACTCCCGGTATGGGCTGAACGCGTTGGTCTGGGGGCCGCACGACGACGCGGTCGCGGTCGCGCATCGCATCGAGAGCGGGACCGTCGCGATCAACGGCGGTGGGGCGCCGCGGCCCGACGTGCCCTGGGTCGGTGCGAAGCAGTCCGGCGTCGGGATGGAGATGGGGGAGGACGGGCTGGCCGAGTTCTTCACCGTCAAGCACCTGCAGTGGGCCGTGGACTGATGCTCATCCCGACCCATCTCGGTCGCGACGTCTCGTGGCTCGTCGACACCTGGGCACGACGCACCCCGGATGCGCCGTTCCTCGTCTGGGCGCCCTTCGATGCTGATCCGGTCAGGTGGACCCGACGGGCGTTCGCCGAGGACGTGGCCAGGCTGGCCGGAGCCCTCGACGCCTCGGGGCTGCGGCGCGGGGAGCGCTTCGCACTCGTGATGCCGAACGGGCCGGCGTACCTCCTCGCGTGGAGTGCTGCTGCAAGCCTGGGCGCGGTCGCGGTCTGTCTCGACCCGGGGGCGAGTCAGGACGAGATCGGGTACGCCCTCGACCACAGCGGCGCGTCGATGGCGCTGACGACGACCGACCGTGCAGCCGACGTGATGGCGTCGGGCCCGATCCCGGTGCTCGTCGATGAGGGGCGCGGGGCTGATGCGCTGCCCCAGCTGCTCCGGTCGGAGCCGCTCGGCGGTCGTGAGCCGTTGCCGTGGGATGCGGCCGCCAGCATCCAGTACACGTCGGGCACGACGGCGCGGCCGAAGGCCGTGGTCTGGTCCCAGGCCAACTGTCTGTGGGCCGGCCAGGTGGGAGCGGCGCACCAGCGCCTCGGTCCCGGCGACGTCAACCTGGTCCATCTGCCGCTCTTTCACACCAACGCGCTGTCCTACTCGTTCCTGTCCTCGCTCTGGTCAGGCGGCTCCGTGGTGCTGCAGCCCCGGTTCTCGGCGTCACGGTTCTGGGACACAGCGGAGCGGCATGGTGCGACCTGGACATCGGTCGTCTCCTTCTGTCTGCGTGCCCTGCGGGACCGGGCGGTCCCGGACCGTCACGCGTTCCGCGGCTGGGCGAGCAGTGCTGCGGTCGAGCCGAGTGCCGTCACCGGCGGCGTCCCCGTCATGAGCTGGTTCGGCATGACCGAGACGGTGAGCCATCCCGTGGTGAGCGATCCGTTGCATGCCGGGCCGACGGGCTCGATGGGCCGGGCCGCGCCGGAGTACGCCGTACGCGCCGTGGATGAGGAGGGCAGGCCGGTGAGTCCTGGTACGCCTGGAGAGCTCCAGGTACGCGGAGATCGGGGCGTCTCACTGTTCGCGGGGTACTACCGGGCACCGGAGGCCACGGCAGCAGCGTTCACCCCGGACGGGTGGTTCCGAACCGGTGACCGGGTGTGGTGCGGCGACGATGGCAGCTGGTGGTTCATGGAGCGAAACAAGGACGTGCTCAAGGTCGGCGGCGAGAATGTCGGTGCGCCGGAGATCGAGCGCGTGCTGCTCGGTGTGTCCGGTGTGAGCGAGGCAGCCGTCGTCGGCCGACCCGACCGGATGCTGGGTGAGGTCCCGGTGGCATTCGTGGTGCCGGCACCGGGGACTTCGGTCACTGCGGCAGCCCTCGAGGAGCGGTGCGCTGCGCAGCTGTCGGTCTTCAAGCGACCTCGCGAGTTCCGGGTCGTGGCCGACCTACCGCGATCCACGCTCGACAAGGTCGCCAAGGCAGCGCTGCGTGCCCAGCTGAGCGACGAGGTGGCCCTCGATGACTGACGACGGGCCGCTGACGGGTGTGCGCGTCATCGAGCTGGCGGGCATCGGACCTGGTCCGTTCGCCGTGATGCTCCTCGCGGACATGGGCGCCGACGTCGTCCGGGTGGACCGCACCACATCACCGAGCGCCGACTACACTCCGAACCCGGTCTTGGAGCGTGGCCGTCGTTCCATCGCGCTCGACCTGAAGTCACCCGGCGGTCTGGGGGTCCTCCTCGACCTGGTCTCCGGGGCGGACGTCCTCGTCGAGAGCTACCGTCCCGGCGTGGCGGAGCGCCTCGGGTTCGGTCCGGACAGGTGGACCGAGCGGAACCCCCGCCTGGTCTACGGCCGCCTCACCGGATGGGGGCAGCACGGTCCGTTCGCTGACGTGGTCGGACACGACATCAACTACATCGGACTCACGGGAGCACTCCACGCCATGGGGCGTGCGGGCGAGGCTCCTTCGCCGCCCCTCAACCTGGTCGGTGACTTCGGCGGCGGTGGGTCGTCGCTCGCGTTCGGCATCGTGTGCGCCCTGCACGAGGCGGACCGCACCGGACGGGGGCGGGTGGTGGACGCGAGCGTGTACGACGCCACCACGACGTTGATGTCGCTGGTTCACGGGCTCCGCGCCCAGGGACGCTGGCGTGCCGAGCGCGGGAGCAACCTGCTCGACGGTGGCTGTCCCTACTACGACGTCTACACCTGTGCCGACGGGCGGTGGATGGCGTTCGGCGCGGTGGAGGAGCGGTTCTTCCGCAACGCCTTGGACGTGTTCGGGTTGGGGGAGGACCCGGACCTTCGCGGGGCCCACAAGGACCGGTCTGCCTGGCCCGCTCTCCGCAGGGCGCTCACGACGGCCTTCGGGTCGCGGACACGGGACGAGTGGACCGAGGCGTTCGCCGATGTCGAGGCCTGCGTGACGCCGGTCCTCGACATGGACGAGGCGGCGCGGCATCCTCACGCCGAGGCGCGGACCGCCTATGTCGCGGTCCCGGACCACGACGGACTGCAGCCGGCGGTCGCTCCGCGGTTCGGCCGTGGGGCGCCGGCCGTCCCACCGGCCGCCCGGCGCCCGGGGGCTGACACTCGGGAGATCCTCGACGATCTGGGATACGACGCCGCCGCGGCCGAGGCCCTCATCGCCTCCGGCGCTGCCCGTTGACCTGGTCAGATCCGAGCCACGCGATCGACCGACTCGATGTCAGCGACGGCAGGCACGATGTCCCGTCCGAGGTCGTCGAGGTAGGCGACCACGTCGTCGCTCGACATCCGTGGCCACTGCGCCCGGACGATGACCGTGCCGATCGGTGCGCCCGCGGCGACGTCGGCGATCTGTGCCACGCACTCGTCCGGCGTGCCGATGAACGTCTCCTTGCGCGCGACCTCGCGGAACTCACGGGCGATCTCATCGGCATCGCGGGTGGCGAGCTGGCGGTTGGCGTAGGCGAGCAGTCGTTCCTTCGCCATCGACTCGAAGCGCTGGTAGGCGGCCTCGGTCGTGGGGGCGGGCACGATCTCGCGGCGGAGCGGCTGCTTCACCTGGGGTAGTCCGAGGCGGCTCCGCTCGTCTTCGTACACGGCCAGGAGACGCCGCATCTCCGGCCCTCTCGTCTCGGGGGTGATGGGCCACCCGTCGCCGAGGCGAGCGGAGCGCCGCACGCCATGGTCCTTCATCGCGCCGATCCAGATCGGAGGATGTGGGTCCTGGATCGGCCGAATGTGGGTCCGACCCGCCTCGAGGCGCCAGTACCTCCCGCGATGGGTCACCTCGTCCTGGGTCCACATCTGCTTGATCAGCTCGATCGACTCCTCGAACATCGCGAACCGCTGCGCGTAGTCGATGCCGAGTGCGGTGAACTCGTCCTCGCGGTAGCCCGCGCCGAGTCCGGCCACCAACCGCCCGCGCGTCAGGATGTCGAGCGTTGCCAGCTCCTCGGCCAGCATCACCGGGTGATAGAGCGGTGCCTGCACCACGGTGGTCGCGAGCGCGACCCGGTGGTCGAGCTCCGCGGCGATCCGGGCCAGCGTGGGGATCGGTTGGAGCCATCGGTACTCGCCGTACAGGAAGTGCTGGCCCATCGTGATATGCGTGACGCCGGCTCGCTGCGCCGCCTCGACCTGCCGCAGCAACGCGTCGAGGTGCTCCTGCGGTGTGGTCGTGGTGTGGATGTCGCCCAGGATGACGCCGATGTCCATGGAGGCTCCCTCATCAGAGATCTATTGCTCCGTAACATATGCATCAATTGCGTGGATTGTCACGAGGTGCCGGCGAGCCTTGGTCCCGCAAGATTTCAGCGCTGGTCGCTTTACAGGCTGTGATCCAGGTCCTATGGTGGACATCACATGCGAATGATGCGCATGATTGTCAAAGAAACCAAGGAGGCCCTGATGTCTGGGTTCATGCGGAGGCGCGTCTCGGGGCGTTGGCATCTGGCGGCGGTCGCGGCGGCCACGGTGCTGGCGATGACCGGTTGTGGTGGCAGCGTCGGCGGAGGCGGCGGTCCGGAAGCGGCCGGAAGCCTCCCCGACACCATCCAGGTGGTGTCGATCAACCCGACGACCGGGGTCGTCGCGTTCGCCGGTGAGGGGGCGAACAAGGGCTACGAGGTCGCGGTGAAGGAGATCAACGAGTCGGACTTCCTCGAGGGGTCGACGCTGGAGATCGACTTCGTCGACACCAAGAGTGACCCGCAGACGGCTGCGCAGGAGCTCACCAAGGCGCTCAACACCGGCGAGTACTCAGGCGTCTTCGGCTCCGTCTCCAGCGGTGAGGCATCGGCGATGTCCCCGTTGGCGCAGGAGCAGGGCATGCCGATCATCTACACCCAGGCTGGCAGCGAGGGCGTCGTCATCGGCGACTACACCTACCGTGCCACCCCGCTGATGAGCGAGTACTACCCGCTGCTCGAGGACTACATCGCAGACACCGACGCCAAGACGCTCGGCATCGTCTACACCGAGGCCCTGCCGACGCTGCAGGAGATCGGCTCGGACACGCTGCCGGGCATGGCGGAGGAGATGGGCATCGAGGTCGTCGCCTCGGTCGGCACCCAGACCACCACGCAGGACTTCCAGGCGCCGATCAAGCAGGTGCTCGACGCTGACCCGGACCTGGTGTCGATCCTCCTCGTCGGTGGTCAGAACCCCACCGCCATGACCCAGTTGCGTGAGGCCGGCTATGACGGCCCGGTGCTGGGCAACTCCGGGGCCTCCACCGGCAACCTCGATCCCGCCGGCAAGGATGGCGAGGGCATGGTGTGGCCCACCGACTTCAACGCCGACATGAGCGCAGAGTCCAGCCAGGCCTTCGTGGAGCTGTATCGCGAGGAGCACGGCGAGGACCCGACCAACTATGCCGCGGAGGCATACGACGCGGCCTGGTTCTTCGCCAAGGCACTCAAGGAGGCGCAGTCGCCGGACCGCGAGTCGATCAAGGACGCCATGGCGGTCGTGGCCGAGGAGCCGTTCGACGGCGCCCTGGGCGAAGGTGTCTACTGGGAGAACCAGGACCTCAACGTGCCCGGCGTCGTCGTCGAGTACACCACCGATGGCGAGCGTGTCGTCTACGAGGGCGAGCCTCAGTCCGAGTGACCCTGTGTCGCCGTGACGCCGGGTGGGGCTCCGGGAGGGTGCCCCACCCGCCGGACGGCCGCAGTTCCCAACTGACGAACGGAGCGGACCGTGCAAAGCCTGATCCTGGTCCTCAGCCTGGGGTCGATCTATCTTCTCTTCGCGCTCGGGATGAGCCTCGCGTGGGGCACGATCGACATCCTCAACTTCTCCTACGGCTCGATCTTCATGTTCTCGGCCTTCACGGCCCACCTCGTGCTGGACCAGATGGAGCTCGGCATCGTGCTGGTGCTGCTGATCGGCGCGCTCGTCGGCGCGCTGATGTCGCTGGCGGTGCAGGTGCTCGCCTTCGAGCAGATCCTCCGACGAGCCCGCAACAAGCGAACAGCCGAGATGCAGATCCTGATCGGGGGGATCGGGATCGCGATCATCCCGCTGGCCATCACCCAGCACCTCACCAAGAGCATCCCGTTCGGCTTCCGGGGCTCGAGCTTCGAGCGTCAGACCTGGACGGTCGGCGAGCTTCGGATCACCAACATCGAAGTCATCACGATCGTGATCGCGCTGACGCTGTGGTTCGCCGTGACCGTGTGGCTGCGGCGGTCGCGGAGCGGGCTCGCGCTGAGGTCCATCGGAGTGGACCCGGTGACGGCCTCGCTGATGGGCGTCGACCGTCGCCGGCTCGAGTTCGTCACGATGGCCGTGTGCGGCGCGCTCGCCGGCATCGCCGGTGTGCTGTTCACCTACACGCTGGGCGCGATCAGCGCGGAGAGCGGCGACACCCTCATCGTGAAGGCCTTCGCCATCATCATCCTGGGTGGCGTCGGGAGCATGGCGGGTGTCGCTCTCGGCGCTTACCTGCTCGCCGCTGCCGAAGTCTGGGTGCTCACCCAGACCAGCGGGTCGTGGGTGGACGCGATCTCGTTCGGCCTGATCTTCGCGATGCTGCTGATCCGACCGACCGGGCTGTTCGGCCGCAAGGAGGTGCGGCGCACATGATGGCGTTCTACGACACCAACCTGGTGCTGTTCCAGGCGACCATGGTCGGCCTCCTGCTCGCCCTGAGCGTGCAGGTGCCGATCCGGGTCGGCGTCTTCTCGTTCGCCGGCGTCGGCGCCTTCGGGATCGGCAACTACGGCGGCGCGATACTCGTGCTCGATTATCAGATGTCGGCGTTGCCGACCCTGCTGGTCATGGCAGTCGTCGGAGCGGTCGTCGTCTTCGTGCTCGGGTGTCTGATCAATCGTCTGGTCGGCCTCTACCTGGCGATGGCGACCGTGGCGTTCGACCTGACGATCACGGTCATCGCGATCAACGGAGGCGAGCTGACGGGCGGGTCCACCGGCCGGTTCGGCGTGCTCACCGACTTCACGATGGGTCACATGTGGGCGATCTCGATCGCGGCACTCGTGCTCGTCGCCCTGAGTGAGCTGGGGCGCACGAAGCGACGCGTCGACGCGGCCCGCGAGGATCCGGAGCTGGCTGCCTCGATGGGGATCAACGTCCGTCGCTACCGGCTGACCGCGTTCGCGGTGAGTGGTGCGCTCGGGGCGATGGCCGGCACGATGAACGTCTTCGTGCGCTTCACCGTGAACCCGCTCGACATCGGGTTCGGTCAGATCGTGCTCGCGCTGACCATGATCATCGTCGGTGGCGCGCTCTCGTGGCGCGGCGCACTGCTCGGTGCGGTGGTCTTCACCTGGCTGCCCGAGGTCCTCCTGGTGGTCGGCGAGTGGCAGGAGGTCATCTATGGCGCCGTCGTCGCTGTTGCCGCCGTCCTGCTGCCGGGCGGCATCTATGGCCTGTACGTCGACGGCAAGCGCAGATTCCGGCAGCGCCGACATGCCGCACCCGAGACGCTCGGGGGCGCGGTCGCGAGTGACGACCGCTCGGACGACGAGAAGCTGCTGATCGGATCGACGCCGGAGAAGGAGGCGCCGCAATGAGCGTCCAGGCGCAGGAACGGGGGGTCGGGATGGCGGAGGCTCCGGCGGTCCTCGAGGTCCGCGACATCAATGTCCACTTCGGTGGCGTCCGCGCGGTCGACGGGGTCTCGCTCACGCTTCGGCCGGGGCACATCTACGGAATCATCGGACCGAACGGGTCGGGCAAGAGCACCCTGATCGGCGCGATCACGCGGCTGACACGGCTCACGAGCGGTGAGCTGTACTTCGACGGCGAGCCGTATCACCACGCCAGCCCGTCCGTGCTGGCCAGGAAGCGAGTGGCGCGCACCTTCCAGACCGTGCGACTGCTGCCGGACCTGACCGTGCGGGACAACATCCAGCTCGGCGCGGACGCTCGCACCGATACCGGACACGTCGAGGGCGAGCGCCGGCCCGGGCTCCTCACCCGGTTGCTCGGTCGCGAGGTGTCGCCCGCAGTCGCCGACGCGATCGCCCGAACGAACCTCGCAGGGGTCGAGGACTACTACCCGTCGGAGCTGTCGTACGGAACCCAGCGGCGCGTCGAGATCGCTCGGGCGATCGCGACCGACCCGCGCCTGCTGCTGCTCGACGAGCCGACGGCGGGGATGAACCAGTCCGAGCGAGCAGAGATCTCGGCGCTGCTGCGCGATCTCCGTTCCGACGGTCTGTGCCAGCTGCTCGTGGAGCACGACGTGCAGATGATGATCGACACCTGCGACCACGTGTTCGCGATGAACTCCGGAGCCCTCATCGCCGAGGGCAAGCCGGAGGATGTCGTGCGCGATCCTCAGGTCCAGGAGGCCTACCTCGGAAGGAAGTGGCGGGACCATGCTTGAGATCGACGACCTTCACGTGAGCTACGGCAACGTCCAAGCGGTCCGGGGCGTCACGGCGTCGGCTGCTCCGGGCAAGGTGACCCTCGTGCTGGGCGCCAACGGCGCCGGCAAGACCACCACACTCAAGGGCATCGCTGGTCTGCTCCGCCCCGCCTCCGGCACCGTGACCCTCGACGGGAGGGACATCACCGCGCACGCTCCGCACCGGATCGTGCGTCACGGCGTCTCGCTCGTTCCCGAGGGGCGGCAGGTCTTCGGTCCCTTGACGGTGGAGGAGAACCTGAGGATGGGCGCCTACACGGCCGATCGTGCGTCGTATGCCGAGACCCTCGCGCTGACCCACGAGATGTTCCCGATCCTCGCTGATCGCGCGGGGTCGGCGGCCGGGCTGCTCAGCGGTGGCGAGCAGCAGATGCTCGCGTTCGGGCGAGCGCTGATGGCCCAGCCGACGATCATGATGCTCGACGAGCCCTCGATGGGACTGGCGCCGGCGATCGTCGACTCGATCCTCGCGAAGGTCCGGGCCATGGCCGACACCGGGATCGGCATCCTGATGGTCGAGCAGAACGCCGAGGCAGGACTCGACGTGGCGGACGATGTCGTTGCGATCGCTCGTGGCGAGGTGGTGTACGCCGGGCCGGCGGTGGACGCTCGTAACAACACCTCGGTGCTCCGCGCGTTCCTCGGCGAGGCGGCCTTGGCGGACTGATCCGGGCTGAGCTGAGCCCACGAGGTGCCGTGACGCCCCGGCCGGTCGACGACCGGCCGGGGCACAGGCGTCAGCGGGCGGCTGTGTCGATCCAGCACGTACGGCGGTGCACCGACCAGCGGAGGGGGCTGGACCCCGAACGGAGAGGGCAGACCCTAGGAGTGCTGCCCCCACGGGATCGTCGCGTTCATGACCTGGGGGAACTTGCGTTCGGCGTACCGCTCGTAGGCCTGGATGTGCTCCCGCATCCGTGCCATCGACGCCTCGGGGTCGCGTGCCTCGAGTGCTTCGCAGATCTCGACGTGAGCGTTCAAGATCGCCTGCCGACGGTACCCCGGATAGTCGATGCCGATCACGGTGCCGTCCATGATGCCGAGCAACGAGTCGATGACGTATCCGAACAGAGGGTTGCCGGAGTTCCAGGCGATGACATCGTGGAACCGCTTGTTCGCATCGAGGAACGAGTACTGGTCGTCGATGTTCTCCCGCATCTGGTCGACCGTGCCCCGCAGATCGGCCAGGCCGGCGTCGTCGATCCGATCAGCGGCGAGACTGCTGATCATCGGCTCGATGGCAGAGCGGACCTCGACGATGCTGCGAAACGGTGCCGAGTGGAGCTGCATGAGCAGCACCAACGTGCTTCCGAGGTGTGATGCGTTGGGACTCTGCAGGACGGGCCCGCCTCGGGGACCGGGTTTCAGCGCGATGACACCCTGGAACTCGAGCAGCCGCAATGCCTCGCGGAGCGTGCCTCGTCCGGTCTCGTAGCGCTCGAGCATCACCTTCTCGGGCTCCAGCAGGTCCCCGGGCGTGCGCCCCGCACGCAGTGCGTCCTGGACGATGCGCTGAGCGATGAGCATGGCCGCCTTGGGCGGCCGTTGCGCGGTGGACCCGTTGGTGGCCATGGCTGCTCCCTTCACGGCTAGGGTGAAACGTTATGAACCATTATTACTGAATGGTAAGCCGCCTCACCAACGGAACCGCCGGAGCGAACGGCCGAGTGCCCACCGGCTCAGCGGCCCCGCCACCGTGGTGGGCGCTTCTCCTTGAAGGCCGTGGCGCCCTCGTGCGCGTCCTCGGACTCCCGGACGGGCACGGAGATCTCGCGTTGCAGATCGAACATCTCCTCCCGTGCCCACGACGGCGACTCGACGATGATGCGCTTGGTCGCGCGCACGGCGAGCGGGCCGTTGGCTGCGATGGCGCGGGCGATGTCGAGTGCGCCATCGAGGGCGCCGCCGGGTTCGGTGACCCGGTTGAGGAGTGCGACGGCGTACGCCTGGTCAGCGCTCACCATCTCGCCGGTCAGCGCCCACTGCATCGCGAGGTGGTAGGGAATCCGCTCGGGGAGTCGCATCAGACCGCCGCCGGCCGCGACCAGGCCACGCTTCACCTCCGGCAGCCCGAACTTCGCCTCGCGGGAGGCGACGATCATGTCGCAGGCGAGTGCGATCTCGAAGCCGCCGGCGAGTGCGTAGCCCTCCACGGCCGCGATGATCGGCTTCTGCGGAGGTCCTTCGACGATGCCGGCGAACCCCCGCCCGGGGATCGATGGCTTCTCGCCGGCGAGGAACGCCCTGAGGTCCATGCCGGCGCAGAAGGTGCCACCGGCGCCGGTGATCACCCCTGCCGTCAGACTGCTGTCGGCATCGAGCCGGTCCATCGCGGCGCCGATCGCCTCGGCGGTCGCGGTGTCGATCGCATTGCGTGCGTCCGGGCGGTCGATCGTGACGACCAGGACCCCATCGATCTCCTCGGTCTTCACCGGACGCGTCGCGGCGACCTGGTCCGCGCTCATCGGGGACCCATCCGGATCCCGCCGTCGAGGCGGATGGTCTCGCCGTTGAGGTACGGCGTGTCGATGATGTGGAGCGCGGTGGCGGCGTACTCCTCTGGGCGACCGAGTCGTGAGGGGTGCGGCACCTGGGCTCCCAGCTTGGCGACGACCTCGTCGCCGTGCCGGCTGAGGATCGGGGTGTCGAACACCCCGGGCGCGATGCTGCTCACCCGGATGAGTGACCGCGAGAGGTCTCGCGCCGCGACGACGGTGAGTCCGACGACACCGGCCTTCGCCGAGGCATAGGGCAGCTGGCCCACCTGCCCCTCCCATGCGGCCACGGACGCCGTGAGCACGCAGACGCCGCGCTCGCCGTCGTCGGGGTCGTTCTGCGTCATGCGCGCGGAGGCCAGCCGCAGCACGTTGAACGAACCGACGAGGTTGATGTCGACGATCTCCCGGTACGCGTCGTAGTCGCCGGGCGTGCCGTCCTTGTTGACGACGCGGACGGTGCCGCCACGACCGGCGCAGTGCACGACCGCACGCAAGGGGGCTCGGTCGACCGCGGTGTCGAGGGCGCGATCGACGGCTGCGGGGTCGCGTACGTCGGCGGGCGAGAAGGTCGCCAGCTCGCCGAGCTTCTCGGCCACCGCGGGACCGTCCGACGACGGCAGGTCCACGATCGTGGTCGCGACGCCGCGGTCCACGAGGGCGTGCGCCGTTGCCAGGCCGAGGCCGGACGCACCTCCTGTGACCAGAGCGGAGGCGTGAGTGAGGTTCATCTGTGGGCACCTTTCATCGGGCGGGAGGGGTCAGCGCAGGATCTCGATGATGGTCGCGTTCGCCATACCGCCGGCCTCGCACATCGACTGGAGGCCGAGGCGTCCGCCGGTCTGCTCGAGATGGTTGATCATGGTGGTCATCAGCCGGATGCCCGAGGCGCCCAGGGGATGGCCGAGCGCGATCGCCCCGCCGCGGGGGTTGAGCCGTGCGGGGTTGACGGCGTACTCCGCTGCCCAGGCGAGCGGCACGGACGCGAACGCCTCGTTGATCTCGATCGCGTCGATGTCCTCGATGCGCATGTCGGCCTTCGCCAGCACCTTCGCGGTTGCCGGAATGGGACCGGTGAGCATCAGCGTCGGGTCGTCGCCGACGACGCTCGAGGCGATCACCCGAGCACGCGGCCGCAGGCCTGCGGCCGCAGCACGCTCCTCGCTCATGACCAGGACCGCGCCAGCACCGTCGGTGATCTGCGATGCGTTGCCGGCGGTGACCTTCCAGTCGATGTGGGGGAGTCGCTCGCGGTTCGAGTCGGTGCCGAAGACGGCCGGGAGGCCGCTGAGCTTCTCCGAGGTTGTCCCGCGTCGGATGGACTCGTCGGTGCCGACCGTCGTCCCGCCGGGTGTCGTGATCGGCACGATCTCGTGGTCGAACCCTCCGCTGTCCGCAGCCTCCGCCGCGCGCTCATGGGAGGATGCGGCGTACTCGTCGAGCTGCGCGCGGCTGAGACCCCACTTCTCCGCGACGAGCTCGGCAGAGACTCCCTGTGGCACGAGGTCGGGGAACCTGGCGGTCACCCCGGGGCCGTGGGGATCTGCTCCCATGCGAGCGGAGCCCATCGGCACCCGGCTCATCGACTCGATCCCCCCGGCGACCACCACGTCGTAGGTGCCGGACCGGATGCCCTGGACAGCGAACTCGAGCGCTTGCTGGCCCGAACCGCACTTGCGCTCGATCGAGACCGATGGGACGTGGACCGGATAGCCGGCCGCCAGCCATGCCTGGCGGCCGGGGGTGGCCGACTGCTCGCCAGCCTGGCTCACGCATCCGACCATGAAGTCCTCGACGGTCGCAGGGTCGATGCCGGTTCGCTCGATGAGTCCTTGGAGGGTCCCGGCGAGCAGGTCGACCGCGTGGACGCTGCTGAGGGCGCCTCCCTCCTTGCCGCGCCCCATCGGCGAGCGCACCGCGTCGACGATCACGGCCTCAGGCATCGGATCTCCTTCCCGAGCCATGCTCAGGTGTGGGTGAGTCAATCGCTGAATATGATTATCCTACAGACTTCCCTCTTGCGGTGGAACCATGTGAGGGTAATCATATTTACGATCATCAGAGATTGATGCTGTACCGCCGAGACCCCCACAGGAGTTCAGCGATGAGTGGACCGTCCGACGAGCTGGGCACGCAGAACCTCGAGAAGCTCAAAGGCACGCATCTCGACAGGGACGACCAGCGCGAGCTGCTGGAGACCCAGACCGAGTGCACGTTCATCTACACCAACGAGAAGGGCTGGCCCTGCGGTGTGGTGATGAGCTACATCAACGTCGAGGGCACGTTCTGGCTCACTGCCGTGGAGGGGCGCGCTCACGTGCGCTCGCTCGCGGAGCACCCGGAGGTCTCCGTCGTCGTCTCGAGTGCCGGCAGCGGCCTCCCCGGACGACGCATGATCTCGGTGCGGGGCACGGTGACCGTGCACCGTGATCCGGAGGTCAAGGACTGGTTCCTTCGTGCGTTCACGTCGACCCTGCAGCCTGCCGACCCCGACAGCTGGCGCCAGCTGCTGGACAGTCCCGAGCGGGTCGTCTTCGAGGTGACTCCGGTGGCCGTCGGCGCCAGCCACGACCAGCGCAAGATCCCTGGCAACGGTCGAGGCATGGCCGCCGACGCCGATACCGGCCGTGGGGTGGGGGAGCGCGTGGCGCCGGTCGTTCGCGGTCGGTCGTGACGCTGGCGAACCCGCGCCTCGGAGGTCGTACGGCGGCAGTCGTCGGCGGGGGGTCCGGTATGGGGCGGGAGGTCGCGCTGCGACTGGCGGCCGAGGGCGCGCTGGTCTATGTCGCCGATCTCGTGGGGTCCGCTGCCCGCGGCGTGGCGAGCGAGATCGGTGCTGCGGGAGGCTCGGCCATCGGTTGTCAGGTGGATGCCGCGAGCACAGCCGACCTTCGCTCGCTCTACGACCGGATCGAGGCCGAACGCGGTCGCCTGCATGTGCTGCACAATCAGGTGGGGATCCCCGGAGCCGGCGGGCTCGACGTCACCGAGCACGACTTCGCTCACGCGATCGACGTCAACGTCAAGAGCGCGTTCTACGTGGCCACGCTCGGCTACGACCTCCTCAAACGTGCGGAGGGGTGTGGCTCGATCACGATGACCGCCTCGACGGCGGCTCTGGTCGGGTCGCCCTTCAGTCCGCTCTACTCGCTGTGCAAAGGGGCGTTGACATCGTTCACGCGCTCACTCGCATTGACCGGCGGACCGGACGGAGTGCGGGTGAACTGCGTGTGCCCCGGTCCGATCGACACCCCGATGCTGCCCACGTTCTTCGGCCGCGATGCCGGGGCCGACATGGCGGACCTGATGGACGCCTTCATCTCGCACATTCCCTTGGGGAGGCCAGGAGCGCCGGCGGAGATCGCCGGAGTCGTGGCCTTCCTGGCCAGTGACGACGCCGGCTACGTGACCGGCGCGACCATTCCCGTCGACGGAGGACAGATCGCACGATGACCACCAACCACCCGACCACCAGCCATCCGACCACCGGCGCCGAGCTCGACGCCCGGTCGGCTCGCCTGTACTACCGCTACGCCCGTGCGGTTGACGAGGGGGACCTCGACACCTTGCGCGCGATCGTGACGGACGACGTGCAGATCACCCGCGGTGACCATCCGACCGAGGACGGTGTCGAGGCGTTCCTCGACGTCTACCGCGCTCACAACGCGCTCGAGATCCCGGTGTGCAAGCACGTCGTCACCAACGTTCTGGCTGACGCGTCCGGCGACGAGGTGGTCACGCACGCCTACTTCCAGGCGACCATGCTCGAGGAGAAGCGGACCCGCGTGATCATCGGGGTGTACGACGACGTGCACCGCGAGGTCGACGGGGAGCTGAAGCTCGCCCACAAGAAGATCCGGGTGCAACGCATCCTCGTGCTGCCTGCGTCCAGCGACGCCTATGCGCATGTGGGGAAGTAGGCCGTCGGCACCCTGGCTGGCGCCACGGGCGAATCGACCACCCAAAAATAATTCAGGCGCATGATTGTCAGGATACGCAGGAAAGTGTTAGCGTCACCACATCCGAGATCGAGAGGAGCAGCACCGATGACCCTCACCGCTGACTCGACCGCCACTGCAGGCCCCGCCGAGGGTGCAGCGCGCGGCGTCGTGGTGACCGGAGGCGCCCGCGGTCTCGGCCGCGGCGCGGCGGAGGTCCTTGCGGCTGATGGGTACTCCGTCGTCCTCGCCGACCTCGACCAGCAGGCGCCCGCCGTCGCGCACGAGCTCGGTGACGGTCACGACGGGGTCGTCGGCGACGTCTGTGCCCCCGACGTCGTCGAGCGCGCCTGCGCCCGGGCCGCCGAGCTCGGTGACGGTCTTGCCGCGATCGTGTTCAACGCGGGCGTGATCGCTCCCGGACCCAGCACCGACTACTCGATGTCGGAGTGGGACCGTGTGCTCTCCGTGAACCTGCGCGGAGTCTTCGAGGGCGCACGGACCGCCCGGCCCCGCCTGGCACCGGGCGGCTCGATGGTGATGCTGAGCTCGATCAGCGCCAGTCAGGGCTTCGCGGCCCGCGCGTCGTACTGCGCCTCGAAGGCCGGTGTCGAAGGTCTGGTGCGCTCGCTCGCGACCGAGTGGGCTGCGGAGGGCGTCCGCGTCAACGCCGTGGCGCCGGGCACCATCGAGACGGAGATGCAGCGCTCGATGATCGCGAGCGGCCGCGCCTCCGTCGACGGCTATCTCGACCGGATCCCGATGCGACGCGTCGGCCGACCGCACGACATCGGCCATGCCGTCTCCTTCCTGCTCTCGCCCCGGGCGGCGTACATCACCGGCGTCGTGCTGCCGGTCGACGGCGGCTGGGCGGCAGGCGGCCTGCCGGCCACCGCCGGTTCCGACTGACGCCATCCACCACCACACCTCTACCTACTCAAGAGAAGGGCTTCACCCATGGTCCAGATGGGACTCCTGCTCAGCGACGTTCCGAAGTCGGTGACACCGGCGCAGCAGTTCAAGGACGTGCTGCGGATCGTGGAGGCGGCCCAGGAGAACGGCTTCAACCACATCGCCATCGGTCAACACTTCCTGTACGGCGAGCTCCGGTGGTTGCAGCCGGTGCCGCTGCTCGCCAGGCTCGCCGCTGAGGTGGGCCCGGACGTCAAGCTGGTCACCCAGATCATGATCGCGCCGCTCTACCACCCGGTGATGCTGGCCGAGGAGATCGCGACGCTGGACGTGGTCACGGAGGGGCGTCTGATCTTCGGCGCCGGCCTGGGCTACCGGCCGGAGGAGTTCGGATTCCTCGACGTGCCGTTCAAGCAGCGAGCGGGCCGCTTCGACGAGTCGCTCGAGCTGATGAAGAAGCTCTGGACGCAGGACAGCGTGACCCACCACGGGAAGTACTGGCAGCTCGACGACGTGCAACCGCACCTGTTTCCGGTGCAGGAGCCGCACCCGCCGATCTGGATCGGGGCCCACGCGATCCCCGGGGTCCGGCGCTGTGCGACGTACGGCGACGCCTATGCCTGCCCCCCGGAGACTCCGATGCACGAGATCGCCGAGCGGCACGCGATCGTCAAGGAAGGCTTCGAAGCACGGGGCAAGGTGTTCGGACCGCAGCCGCTCCGACGTAACTGTCTGGTCGCGGACTCCAGGGACGAGGCGATCGTCGAGTTCGCACGGGTCGCCCAGGGCCGCTACCTGACCTACGTCAACAAGGGTCTGGACGTCATGAAGGACACCGACCTGGAGAACGAGTTCGCCAAGGCTGTCTCGGGCCACGCTGTCATCGGGACCCCCGACGATGTCGTCGAGACGCTGACCGACTACGCGACCCGGCTCCCGGTCGACCCGCTGCTGTTGCGTCCGCAGTGGCCGACGATGGACGGCGACGAGACGATCGCCGCGATCAATCGTCTGGGCAAGGACGTCGTGCCGGCGATGAAGGGCGTAGAGCCACGGTCGACCATCGACGAGTCGGCGTTCACCCCGCCGGCGGAGGGCTGAGCGGTGCAGTACTACACCGACCTGGTCCCCGTCTTCCCGGATCCGGAGACATGGACCCTCGACCAGGTGCTGCGCCACCACGCCGAGCACCGCCCCGACGCGGTGTGCCTGGACACGCCGGAGGAAGGCGCGAGCTGGACCTATCGGGAGGCGCTGGCGTTCTCCGAGCGCGTCGCGAGCGGCCTCCACCGCGCCGGCGCCGTCGCCGGCGATCGCGTGGTCATCATGGCGGCGAACTCCTCCCGCTTCGTCAAGACCTGGTGGGGGACCGCGGTCGGCGCACTGGTCGAGGTGCCGATCAACACCAACTACGAGGGTGAGTTCCTCCGCCACCAGCTCGAGGTCGCACAAGCACGTTTCGCGGTGGTCGACGATGCGCTGGTCGAGCGCTGGGTCGCCGTCGGCGATCACGCCCGCGGGATCGAGAAGTTCTGGGTGATCGACACCGGTGCCGGCATCGCGGACAAGAGTGTGGCGTTGTTGCGCGAGCACGGCTGGGAGGCGGCGCCGTGGGACGAGCTGGAGGCGTCCGACACGATCGAGCTGCCCCGCGCCCGACCGCAGGACCTGGGGGCGATCTTCTACACCTCCGGGACCACGGGACCGTCCAAGGGCGTGGCCATGCCCCACTCGCAGCTGTACTTCTTCGCGCAGATCGTGGTGTCGCTGACCCGCCTCACCCCGGGTGACGTCTATCTCACGACGACCCCGCTCTTCCATGGCAACGCGACGTTCATGGCCGTCTACCCGGTCATCGTCGCCGGCGGTCGGGCGGTGGTCCGGTCGAAGTTCAGTGCGAGCCGCTGGATCGACCACGTCCGCGACTCCGGCGTGACGGTCACCAACTTCGTCGGCGTGATGATGGACTTCGCCTGGAAGCAGCAGGCACGGACCGACGACCGCGACAACCAGCTGCGCTGTGTCTACGCCGCGCCGACGGCCAGCACGATCGTCGAGCAGTTCAAGGAGCGCTACGGCATCGAGGCGTTCGTCGACGCGTTCGGGCTCACCGAGACCTGCGCGCCGATCATGTCGCCGTACGGCGTGCCTCGACCCGACGGTGCGGCCGGGCTGCAGAACAAGGAGTGGTTCGACGTCCGGCTGGTCGACCCCGAGACCGACCGTGAGGTCGAGGTCGGCGAGGTGGGTGAGCTCGTGGTGCGGCCGGTCCAGCCGTGGACCTGCAGCATGGGCTACTACAACATGCCGGAGAAGACCGTCGAGGCGTGGCGCAACCTGTGGTTCCACACGGGAGACGCATTGCGCCAGGACGAGGACGGTTGGTTCTACTTCATCGACCGCTACAAGGACGCGCTGCGACGGCGCGGCGAGAACATCAGCTCCTACGAGGTGGAGCAGGCCGTGCTCGGTCACCCCGC
This sequence comes from uncultured Nocardioides sp., assembly GCA_964544855.1. Taxonomy (GTDB): domain Bacteria; phylum Actinomycetota; class Actinomycetes; order Propionibacteriales; family Nocardioidaceae; genus Nocardioides. Next base: position 22,057 of record CAZJDU010000014.1, on the reverse strand, counting down.
CGTGGTCGAGTGTGCCGTCATCGGGGTGCCAGCAGACGTGGAGGCCGGCGAGGACGAGGTGCTCGCCACCGTGGTCACGTCCGAGACGGTCGACCCGGCCGAGATCCTCACGTGGTGCGAGGGACGGATCCCCGCGTTCGCGATCCCGCGCTTCGTCCGCGTCGTCGAAGCGCTACCGAAGACGCCCTCGGAGAAGGTCCGCAAGGCAGCGCTGCGCGAGACCGGCGTCACGTCCGACACCTACGACCGGTCGCGGGCCTAGCCGGCGGCGAGGGAGAGCGACATGGACTACACCACCGACCCGGTGCACGACGACATCCGCAAGGCGATGCGCACCCTCTGTGCGCAGTTCTCGGACGAGTACTGGGCCGAACGGGACGAGAAGCACGAGTTCCCCTGGGACTTCTACCGTGCGATCACCGACGCCGGCTGGCTGGGGCTGACCATCCCGGAGGAGTACGGCGGGGGCGGGCTCGGCGTCACCGAGGCCGCGATCGTGGAGCGGGAGATCGCCGCCTCCGGTGCCGGCATGGGGGGATGCTCCGCGGTGCACATCGGGATCTTCGGCTTCGAGCCGATCCTGCACCACGGCAGTGAGGATCTGAAGCGCCGGTTCCTGCCGCGGGTGCCGCAGGGTGACCTGCAGATCTCCTTCGCGGTCACCGAGCCGGATGCCGGCACGGACACCACCAATCTCTCGACGTTCGCGCGGAAGGTCGACGGAGGCTGGCTGGTCTCGGGGAAGAAGGTCTGGATCTCCAACGCCGCCCAGGCGGAGCGGATGCTGCTGTTGGCGCGAACCACTCCCAAGGAGGAGTGCGCCAAGCGGACCGACGGGCTGACGGTGTTCTTCGCACCGGTGGACCGGGACAAGATCACCATCCGGCCGATCCCGAAGATGGGGCGCAACTCCGTCGACAGCAATGAGCTGTTCATCGATGACCTGTTCGTTGCCGACGAGGATGTCGTCGGGGAGGTCGGCAAGGGCTTCAGGGTGATCCTCACGGGTCTCAACGCGGAGCGCGTGGTCGCGGCGAACGCGATGCTCGGGATCGGCGAGGCCGCGCTGCGACGTGGCACCCAGTACGCCAAGGACCGCGTGGTGTTCGGTCGCCCCATCGGCCAGAACCAGGGACTGGCCTTCCAGCTCGCGGAGGCGAAGATCCGCCTGGAGGCGGCGGACGCGGTGCTGCAGAAGGCGACCTGGAAGGTCGACCAGCAGCTGCCCTGCGGGGACGAGGCCAACTACGCGAAGTGGCTCTGTGCAGAAGCCGGCTTCACGGCCGCCGACGTCGCACTGCAGGTGCACGGCGGGATGGGATACAGCAAGGAGTTCCACGTGGAGCGCTACTTCCGTGAGGCGCGGTTGATGCGGATCGCACCGATCAGCCAGGAGATGGTCCTGAACTACGTCGCCGAGCATGTGCTCGGCCTGCCCCGGAGCTACTGACCCGCCGCGAGGCGAACGACAACGAGGAGAAGCGATGACCGCCGTGGACGACACCGACCGGCTGCGTCACTGGGTGCCGCAGACCCGTACCCAGCTCGTCGGCGACTCGATGGTCGACCCCGAGGGGGAGCACTGGGACGTGTTCAACCCGGCGACCGAGGAAGTCATCGCCACCGTCGGCGGCGCGTCGTCGCGGCAGGTGGACGCTGCAGTGGCTGCTGCCCGTCAGGCCTTCCCGGCATGGGCCGCGTTGAGCGGCGAGGAACGTTCGCGCCATATCCATCGGCTCGCCGACGTGTTGGAGAAGGCCGCTGATCGGCTGCTGCCGTCGATCGTCAACGAGGTGGGCACGCCGATCTCGCTCGCGGAGTACCTCCAGGTGAGGATGGCGGTCGACGAGCACCTGCGCTGGGCCGCAGAGGCGGCGAAGACCGACCGAACGCTACATCTCGGCGAGTACGACAGACCGGTGCCGACGATGAGCGACGTGGTGCACCAGCCGGTCGGTGTGGTGGCAGCGATCACCGGGTACAACTATCCGCTCAACCTCGCGGTCTTCAAGTTCGGTGCTGCTCTGGCGGCCGGATGCACCGTGGTGCTGTTCCCCTCCCCGCGCACGCCGCTCACCACGCTGTTCCTCGGCGAGCTGATCCAGGAGGCCGGGCTGCCACCGGGCGTGATGAACGTGATCGTCGGCGGCACCGACGTCGGCGTACAGCTGTCGTCCCATCGGGACGTCGACCGGGTGTCCTTCACGGGATCGGACGGGGTCGGAGCCCGCATCATGGCGCAGGCCGCTGAGAACCTCGCGGGAGTCACGCTCGAGCTCGGCGGCAAGTCACCGAGCATCGTGATGCCCGATGTCGACGTGTCGAAGATCGCCGTCGAGATGCACCTGAGGTGGTCTCGCAACGGTGGACAGGGCTGCGCCGCACTTGCCCGGCTGCTGGTGCACGAGAGCAGGTACGACGAGTTCCTCGAGGCCGGCGCTGCGGCGTTCGACCAGATGGTCGTCGGTGATCCGTGGGACCCCGCCACCAACATCGGCCCGATGATTCGGCCGGACCACCAGGCGCGGGTGCAGGGTTTCGTCGACGGGTCCGTCGCCGAGGGCGGCACCAAGCTGCTCGAGGTCACGGCGCCGCTGCCGGAGAAGGGCTGGTTCGTGAACCCGGTGCTGTTGGGCGATCTCCCACCCGACGCGCGGGCGGTCCAGGAGGAGATCTTCGGACCGGTCGCCGTGATCCTCCCGTTCAAGGACGAGGACGACGCGATCCGGCTCGCCAACGACACGCCGTACGGACTGGCCGCCAACGTGTGGTGCGACGACCCGGTTCAGGCCCGTCGTATGGCCGAGGCGATCCGGGCCGGCACGGTCTGGGTCAACGGCGGCGGCGCCATGCGTCCGGACGCTCCGTTCGGTGGCTACGGCCGCTCGGGCGTGGGGAGAGAGCTGGGCGAGTGGGGCATGCGGGAGTACCTCGAGGTCAAGCACATCCAGTGGAGGATCTGATGACGCACGACCGAGCCGCCGGCCCGCTGGCCGGCATCCGGGTGCTCGAGCTCGGCACCATGTACGCCGCGCCGACGTGTGGCCGGATGTTGCGCGACTTCGGTGCCGATGTGATCAAGGTCGAGGACCCAGGGCACGGCGACTACGCCCGGCAGTGGACGCCGATGAAAGCCGGGCAGTCGATGGGCTTCGCTCGGCTCAACAGCGGCAAGCGCTCGGTCGGCATCGATCTCCGATCTGACGAGGGCAAGGACCTGGTTCGCCGGCTGGCGGCCGAGGTCGACGTCGTGATCGAGTCCTTCCGTCCGGGCCGGATGGATGCATGGGGCCTGGGCTACACCGAGCTTGCGGCCGATCACCCCGGTCTGGTGATGACCAGCGTCAGCGGCTTCGGACAGACCGGCCCCTTCCGTGAGCGGCCGGGCTTCGGGACGGTCGCCGAGACCGGCAGTGGCTTCGCCTACATCAATGGCTGGCCGGACACGCCCCCGACCTCGCCGCCGTTCGGCTTCGCCGACTCGATCGCCGGCATCAGCGCGGCCATGGGCACCGCGATGGCGTTGTACCGCAGAGAGCGGTCCGGCATCGGCGACCACGTCGACATCGCACTCTATGAACCACTGATGTTCATCCTCGGCGACATGATCATCAATTACACCGCCACGGGGTTCGTGCAGGGCCGGGTCGGCAACGGCACGGGCTCGGCATCGCCCCGTGGGGTCTACGAGGCGGCCGACGGCAAGTGGCTCTCGATCGCGGCGTCCAACCAGGGCATCGCGAAGCGGCTCTTCGCGGCCATGGGGCGGCCTGAGATGATCGATGACCCGCGTTATGCGACCAATGCCGAGCGGATGCGTCACAATGACGAGCTGCAGGAGCTGGTCACGGCGTGGGTCGCCGAGCGGCCGCGCTCGGAGATCCTGGCCGACCTCGATGAGTTCGAAGTCGTCTGCAGCCAGGTCAACGATGCGAGCGACATCGTCGAGGATCCGCACTTCCTGGAGCGGACCCTGGTCGAGATCACCGGAAACGAGGCGCTCGGGCGGGTGCTGACCCCGGGCCCGATCGCTCATGTCGAGGGATACCCAGGACCAGGCTACGACGGCGTACCCGCCATCGGGGAGCACACTGATGCCGTGCTCGCCGAACTGCTCGGGCTCGAGCCGACGCGATCGGCGGGCTGACCTGACCGACGCGCCCGACCGCCGACGGCTCCGCCCTCGGGGCGGGACAGCGGCGCTGATCACGCAGCGCCACGGTCCCGCCCGAGACCGGCGGGATCAGGGTTGGCCGCCGTCGACGGCGAGGATCGAACCGGTGGTGTAGGACGACAGGTCACTGGCGAGATAGAGCGCTGCGCCGACGATCTCCGAGGGCTCACCCCCGCGCCTGGCCGCGAACCCCTGCGCCCGCTGGGCGAATGCCGCGGCGTCCCAGGCCTTGCTGACGTCGGTGAGGAAGGTGCCGGCCATGATCGCGTTGACGCGCACCGACGGCCCGAAGGTGTGGGCGAAGCCGACGGTCAGCGCGTTCAGGCCGGCCTTCGCGGCAGCGTACGGGAGGATCGCGGGGCGAGGGCGCACCGCGCCCATGCTGGTGATGTTGATGATCGATCCGCCGCCCGTCTCCGCCATCCTGCTGCCGACCAGGGCCGTCAGCCGGAACGGTCCCTTCAGGTTGACGCCGAGGACCTTGTCGAAGAGCTCTTCGGTGACGTCGGTGACGTGGTCGTAGAGCGGGGACATACCGGCGTTGTTCACCAGGACGTCGATCCGCCCGAACGCGTCGTACGCCTCGTCGACGAGCTGGTCGAGAGCATCCCAGCGGCCGACGTGGGCGCCGATTCCGAGCGCACGTCGCCCGGTCTGCGCGGTGATCTCCTCGGCGAACTCGCGGCAGGACTCCCCGTTGCGGCTGGCGACGATCACCTGCGCTCCGCACCGGGCCATGCCGAGTGCCATCTCCCGGCCGAGGCCACGGCTCCCGCCGGTGACGAGGGCGACGCGTCCCTCCAGATCGAAGCCGGGCCTGTCAGCAACGCTCGCGGTGGTCGGATCGACGGGGGGCGGGGTGGTCGTCATGGCGTTCTCCTCGGCAGGGACCTTGCGGGTCGACGGTATTCCTCGTTACTATGATCATAGTTATCAGACATGAGGGTGCCTCGGGTACCCCTACACGACCGGTAGGAGCATCTGGTGCTGGGATTCGATCTCTCCGCCGAGCAGGAGCAGCTGCGCAAGGTCGCGCGTGACGTCGCCGTGGAGGTGTTTGCGCCGAAGGCGGCTGAGTGGGACCTGAACCGGACCCCGCTGCCGCACGAGGAGCTCAACCGGCTCGGCGAGCTGGGCTTCCTCGGCATCACCATCCCCGAAGAGTACGGCGGACACGGCGGCACGCTGCTGGACGCGCTGATCGTGCAGGAGGAGCTCGCCAAGGAGTGTCGGCCCGCCGCCTTCCACGTCTTCGAGTCCAACACCGGCCCGTGCCGGGTCCTGGAGTTCTTCGGGACCGAGGAGCAGAAGCAGACCTACCTCCCCAAGGTCGCGACCGGCGAGGTGGAGATGGCGATCTGCATCTCCGAGCCGGACGCCGGGTCGGCGGCTACCGACATGCAGACCAAGGCGCGGATCGAGGGTGACGAGATCGTCATCAACGGCAACAAGCGCTGGATCTCCAACGGCGGCGCATCGTCGCACTACCTGGTCTACTGCCGCCTCTCCGACGCGCCGGGCGCGAAGGGCATCGGGGCGGTCATCGTCCCCGCCGACGCCGCGGGTGTCAGCTTCGGCGCGCCGGAGAAGCTGATGGGCTTCCGCGGTGTGCCGAGTGCGGACATCTACTTCGACGAGGTCCGCGTTCCTGTCGGCAACCTCGTCATCGAGGCGGGCGGCTTCAACAAGCTGTTCGGCGTCTTCTGCATCGAGCGACTCGGCAACGCCACGATGTCACTGGCGATCGGTCAGGCCGCCTTGGATCGATCGCGCACCTATGTCGAGGAGCGCCTGCAGTTCGGGCGTCCGCTGATCGAGTTCCAGAACATCCAGATGACCATCGCGACGATGGCGATGCAGGTGGAGGCGGCACGGTTGCTCGTCTATCGCGCGGCGAGCAACGCCGGCACCGGCCTACCGGACTCGTTCGAGACGTCGACCGCGAAGTGCTTCGCCAACGAGATGGGCAAGACGGTCTCTGATCTGGGTATGCAGCTCCACGGTGGCAACGGCTACACCGAGGAGTACGGCCTGGAGCGGCTGCACCGCGACTCCCACGGCTGGGCGATCGCCGGCGGTACACCGGCCATCCAGCGCGTGCGGATCGCATCGGAGATGTTCGGTCGCAAGTTCAGCCAGCGCCCCGAGGGGGGCTCGCGATGAGTCAGCCGGAGGAAGCGGCAACAGTCGGGCTGTTCGAGCTGCCGCAGCGCTACCTCGAAGTCCAGGACGAGGCGCGGGCACTGGCAGCGTCGTGCGCCGATGTCGCTGCCCGCGCGGACGAGGCCTCCCGGTTCGATCCCGACGTGCGGCAGCGGCTCACGGACTCGGGTCTGACGAGGCTCGTGGTCCCCGCGGAGTACGGCGGTCGCTGGGAGCGCGTCGACTCGCTCGCCGTGACGGTGGTCCGCGAGGCGCTGGCAGGCGTGAGCGCTCATCTGGACTCGATGTTCGGCATGCAGGGCGTCGGCAGCTTCGCGATCTCGCTCGCCGGGAGTGACTCGATCCGCAAGCAGTGGCTGCCTCGAGTGGCGACGCTCGACGCGGTGGCAGCCATCGGCCTCACCGAGCCGGATGTCGGCTCCGACCTGCGCGCCATCACCACCACGGTCGAGCAGGACGGTGACGAGCTGGTGGTCGACGGCCACAAGTCGTTCATCACGAACGCGCCCGACGCGGCCTTCTTCGCGATCCTCGCCCGCGAGGGGGATGACTACTCGCTGATCTTCGTGCCGGCCGATGCTCCGGGCGTCTCGGTGAGCAGTCCCCATCAGGTGATCGCACCGCACGTCCTCGGCGACGTCGTCCTCGATCGTGTCCGTGTCCCGCTCGACCATCGCATCGGAGAGCGGGGCGCGGGCTTCAACCTGATGCTCTCGACCTTGGCCACGTTCCGAGTCTCGGTCGCCGGGGCTTCGGTCGGCGTGGCCGACGCCGCGCTGCGCGAGGCACTCGGGCACGCGACGCAGCGGGAGCTCTTCGGCAAGCCCCTCGCCAAGCTCGGCGGCGTGCCGGCGTCGCTGGCCACCTGCTGGGTGGAGATCGAGACGGCGCGCAGCATGACCTACCGAGGGGCCGCGGCGGCGGCTCGTGACCCCCTGGAAGGCCTGCATCTGTCCTCGATCGCGAAGGTCACGGCCACCGAGACCTGCGGCCGCGTCGTCGACCGGGCCGTCCAGGTGATGGGGCGCTTCGGTCTGGTCCAGGGCAGCACGATCGAGCGGCTCTACCGCGAAGCCCGGCCGATGCGGATCTACGAGGGCTCGACGGAGGTGATCCTGGACTCGCTGGCCAAGAAGCTGGTCCGGGACTTCCGGGCGGAGGCCGGGCGATGATCGTCGACTGCCACCTGCACGTGTGGCCGGACCACATCGCCGACGCGATGCAGTCCCAGAGGCCCTCGGGGATGCCGCTGCTGTTCGACGGCAAGCTGTCGGGTCTGCTCCGGAGCATGGACGACGCGGGGGTCGACAAGGGGTTCGCGCTCGGCGTCGGCATCAAGGCGTCCGTGGTCGCTCGGACCAACGAGTTCATCGGGACGGTGCCGCGCGACCGACTGATCCCCTTCGGCACCATCCATCCGGAGCTGTCGGTCGAGGAGAACCTGCGCCACCTGCAGGACAACGGCATCGTCGGTGTCAAGCTGCACCCGCTGTTCCAGGACGTCTCGCTCGGGGACCCGCGTGTGGAGGAGATCCTCAAGGCGCTGGCGGAGGCGAGCATGCCGGTGATCACGCATGTGGGCTCCGGCGGTGACGACGCCGCCAACGAGCGGGGTGCCCCGCACCACCTGGCCCGACTCGCCGAGGCCGTGCCCGACCTGACGATGATCGCGTGCCACTTCGGTGGCTACCACCGGCTCGAGGAGGCGGAGCAGCACGTCATCGGCTCACGAGTGCTGCTCGAGACCTCCTGGCCGCCCACCGTCGGTGAGCTCGACCGCCAGCGGATCGTCGACCTGATCCGCAAGCACGGCGCCGACCGTGTGGTCTACGGTTCGGACTGGCCGATGGCCGATCCGGCCGCCGAGATCGCCGCGGTCCGGGCGCTCGGGCTGACGCAGGAGGAGGCCGACGGGATCCTCGGCGGGAACATCTCGCGGGTCCTGGGCATCTCATGACCGGCCGCGTGCCGGCGGCGTCGGGCCGTCCGGTCCTGCGTGAGCGACCCGCGTGTGAGCGGGAGCCGAGCGGGTCGGTGGAGACCTGATGGAGGCCTACGTCGTCGACGCGGTTCGGTCCCCGGTCGGGAAGCGGAACGGCGGTCTCGCGCGGGTGCACCCGGCCGATCTGGGGGCGACGGTGCTGCGCGAGCTGGTGCGGCGTACCGGGGTGCCACCGGACGAGATCGACGACGTGCTCTGGGGATGTGTCGGACAGGTCGGCCCCCAGGCCTCCAACCTCGGCCGGACCACGGTGCTGTCCGCAGGTCTTCCCGAGTCGCTCCCGGCGACCACGATCGACCGCCAGTGCGCGTCGTCCCAGCAGGCACTTCACTTCGCAGCACAAGCGGTTCTGTCGGGGTCCCAGGAGATCGTCGTCGCCGGTGGGGCGGAGGTGATGAGCCAGGTCCCGATCGGCTCGCCGACCCTCATCGGCCTCGAGCGCGACATGGCGCATCCCCGGGCCGGGTCCGGTTGGCGCGAGCGGTTCGGCGACCAGGAGATCAGCCAGTTCCGCGGCGCCGAGCTCATCGCCGAGCGGTGGGATCTCACGCGTCGGGCGATGGAGGGCTATGCGGTCGAGAGCCACGCCCGCGCGCTCGCTGCCGCGGCCGCCGGATCCTTCGACGACGAGATCGTGCCGACGACCGGAGTGACGGCCGACGAGGGGCCGCGGCCGGGCACGACTCGCGAACGCCTGGCCGAGCTGCCACCCCTCCGACAGGGTGGACGCCTCACCGCAGCCCTGGCCAGCCAGATCTCCGACGGGGCCGCCGCGGTGCTCGTGGTCTCGGGGGACGCCGTACGACGCCACAGGCTCACGCCGATCGCACGGGTGCACACGATGGTGGTCACCGGATCCGACCCGGTGCTCATGCTCACCGGTCCGATCCCCGCGACGGAGATGCTCCTGAAGCGGTCGGGCGTCCGGTTGGAGGAGGTGGGCTCGTTCGAGGTGAACGAGGCCTTCGCCAGTGTGCCGCTGGCCTGGCTCGCCGACCTCGGGGCGGACCCGGACCTGACCAACCCGCAGGGTGGCGCGATCGCGCTCGGTCACCCCCTGGGCGGCACGGGCGCTCGCCTGGTCACGACGCTGCTGCACCGCATGCGGCGCGAGAGCCGACGCTATGGGCTGCTGACGATGTGTGAAGGCGGGGGCATGGCGAACGCCACCCTGTTCGAGCTGGTGTGAGCGGTGCGACGGCCGACCAGATGCGGGCCACGGGCACGGACCGCGGCCTGATCGTCTGCCTCGCCTACGCCGCCGTCACGGGTGGGTTCGTCGCGGGTCTCGGCAACCCGTTGATCTACGAGGTCTCGGTCGCTCGGGACGTTCCCGTGGTCGACGCCCAGTGGATCATCATCGCCACGCTCCTCGTCGGCGCCGTCGGCACCCCCGTGGTCTCCCGGCTGTCCGACGGGCGCACCCGCAAGACGGTGCTGGTGGGGGTGCTCGTCCTGATGGCGGTCGGAAGCGCGCTGGCACTGATCCCCAGCTTCGCCGCGTTGGTGCTCACCCGAGCGCTGCAGGGCTTCGGATACTCGTTGGTGCCGCTGACGGTCTCGTTGGCTCGCCAACACCTCGGCGGCCGCGCTCTCGCACGCACCATGGCGCTGCTCTCCGTGAGCGTCTCGCTGGGCGTGGGACTCGGCAACCCACTGATCGGGCTCCTGGTGGAGGTCGGCGGATACCGGTTGCCCTTCCTGCTGGTGACCCTGGTGGGCAGCTCGGCGGCCTGGTGGGTCGCGCGCCGCGTGCCGGACTCCAGGGATGAGGAGCAGCGCGTGGTCCTGGATCTGCCCGGTGCGGTTCTGCTGGCCGGCGCCCTCGCGTCGCTGCTGCTCGCCATCGCGCGAGGTGGGGCGTGGGGGTGGACATCGGCCCCGGTGCTGACGCTGTCGATCTCAGGGGTCGTCCTCCTCGCGGGATGGGTGGGGCTGGAGCTGCGCGTCACCTCGCCACTGGTGGACCTGCGGCTGACAGCGAGCCGAAGCCTCCTCGGGGCCAACGTCGTCGCGATGCTCCTGGGCATCGGCATGTTCGCCGGGGCGAGCACGGTGATGATCCTCGTGCAGAGCCCGCCACACGCAGGGGTCGGACTGGGCAGGTCGGTCTTCGTCGCCGGTCTGCTGATGCTCCCGATGGCGCTGGTGAGCCTGCTGACTCCGCCCGTGGGGCTGCTCCTCGCTCGCCTGATCGGGTTCCGGGCCGTGCTCGCTGCCGGGGCACTGGTGGTCGGCGTCGCCTTCGGCTACTTCACCCGGTGGCACGATGACATCCCCGACATCGTCACGATGATGCTGCTGCTGGGTGTCGGCGTCGGTCTGGCCTACTCGGTGATGCCAGCGGTGATCGTGGCCGTCACGCCGTCCGACCGCACCGGTAGCGCGATGGGAGTCAACCAGGTCGTGCGCCTGGTGGGCGGCAGCGCGGGCGGCGCGGTCGTCGCGGCGCTGCTGGCCGCACACACACCGCCGGAAGCCCACGATCCGAGTGAGGCGGGCTTCGTGATGGCGGGTGTGTTCGCCTGCGGCGGTGCGCTGGTGGCGGCAGTCGTGGCGCTCCTGCTCCTGCCGCGCGGCACCGGGCGGGTCTCAGAGGCACCCGAGCGCGTCGCGATGACCGTCGACCCCCAGCCCCCCAGCACCTTGCGACTCCCTGGGAGCTTGGATGAGTAACCCCATCGCATTCTATGTTCATGATTGATATGGTTATCGGTGCGGTTCGAACCTGGTCGAGACGCACCGGCGCGCAGGCGCCGCCGGTGTCGACGAGCAGCGTCGGGCGCGCCAGGACACGGGCGTCAGAAGACTGGGTGTCAGCAAGCCCAGCAGCCCGGCAAGGATAGGAGAGAACTGTGGGACGCTTCGACGGCAGGACGGCCTTCATCACCGGTGGCGCGCGTGGCCAGGGGCGATCGCACGCCCTGCGACTCGCGAGCGAGGGCGCGAACGTCGCGATCGCCGACATCGCGGGTCAGATCGAGACCGTGGCGTATCCGATGTCCACACCGGAGGATCTCGCCGACACGGAGCGTGAGATCAAGAACCTCGGTGCGGAGGTCGTCACCTACCGGTGCGACGTGCGCGATCAGGCGGCCGTCGAGGCGGCGATCGCCGGTACGGAGGAGCAGTTCGGAGGGATCGACATCGTCCTCGCCAACGCGGGGATCATGGCGAGCTACGGCGCACAGGCCCATGACATGCAGGCGTGGCACGACGCGGTCCACACCATGCTCTCCGGCGTCTACTACACGTTGCGTGCCGCCACTCCGGGCATGATCGAGCGCGGGCGTGGCGGTGCGATCTGCATCACCGGGTCCACGTCGAGCTTCCGTGGCGTCGCGTACAAGCCCGAGATGCTGAATCCGGGCCAGATGGGCTATGGCTCCGCCAAGCACGGGGTGCTCTCCCTGATGAAGAACTTCGCCATGGTGCTCGGGAAGCACGGGATCCGGGTCAACACCGTCATCCCGGCGGGCGTCAACACCACGATGATCAACAACGACTTCTTCGGCAAGGATCTCGCCGACGACGCTCCCGGCGGCTGGATGGCCAACGTCATGGAGCACGGACCGGTCGAGCCGGAGGAGATCACCAACGCGGTGACGTGGCTCTGCTCCGACGAGGCGCGATTCGTCACCGGGCAGGCGCTCGCCGTGGATCTGGGGACGCTCCTCGTGTGACCGGTGCCGGGCCGTCATCGAGGGACGGCCCGGCAGTGCCACGGCGGACGGGTCGTGCGCGGGCAGCTCGGCGCTACCGAGCCGGCTGGTCGGTGGCGACGAGCCGTTCCGCGAGTGCGTACGCCTGGCGGGTGGCGAAGACGAGGCGCCGTGGCGCGTACGCGTCACCCAGCAGATGGAGGGCCGGCTGACTGCCGCGGAGCTCGTCGTACAGGATGGAGTCGGAGACGCTGCCGCAGGAGAGGACGACGCTGTCGAACTCGCCGAGCGGACGGACCTTCTGCGAGTAGACGTGCCGCGTACGCACGTCGATGCCTGTGGTGCGGGCGTCGATGTCGACGACCTCCTCCATGAAGACCATGCGCACGTCACGCGCATCGAGGCGGCCGAGGATGCCCCCGATGATGTAGCGACCGAGGAGTGGCGCCGGCTGGTGCGTGGCATAGCAGACCGTGACCTCGTGACCACGTCCGGCGAGGTGGTCGGCGACGCTGAGGGGCGGTACGTGGTCGTCCTGTGCGATCACCAGCACCCGACGGCCCGGCTCGACCGAGCCGGACAGGACTTCCCGGCTGTCATGGACTCCGGGCCCGTCGACGCCGCTGATCGGCGGTCGGCGAGCCGCCGCCCCGGTCGCGACCGCCACGATGTCGGCGCCGGCGTCACGCACATCGTCCGCGGAGACCTCGGTGCCAGTGCGCACGGTGACGCCCAGGCGGTCGAGTCGGCGTACCTGCCAGGCCAGGTAGTCGGCATACCCGTCGTGCCGGGGAGCCTTGACGACGTACTTCAGCTGTCCACCGAGTGCATCGTCGCGCTCCCGGAGCTCGACCTCCAGTCCGGCCTCGGCTGTCAGTGCTGCGAGCTCCATGCCGGCAGGGCCACCGCCGACGACCAGCAGGCGTCGGCCCGGTCGGGGATCGACCCACGGCGGGTCGACCTCGTGGCTGGTCTCGGGATTGACAGCGCACCCGAAGGGCAGCCCCTCGACATAGCGGCGGCTGATGCACTCGTTGCCGCCGACGCAGGGGCGGATCTCGGACTCCCGCCCTTCCCGGGCCTTGAGCAGCAGGTCGCCATCGGCGATGTGAGCGCGAGCCATGCCGACGATGTCCGCCTGGCCGTCCGCGAGGATGTCCTCCGCGACCTGGGGCCCGGTGATCCGCCCGGTGTGGACGACCGGTAGGGAGACCGCGTCCTTGAACCTCCGGGCCAGCGGAGCGAACTCGCCGGGCTCGAAGTAGGTCGGCTGGATGTAGCTGGGGTTGCCCCAAGGCGACCCGACCACGCCGTGCACGTAGTCGATCAGGCCCGTGGACTCGAAGAACTGCGCGAGCTCGACCCCGCCGTCCACGTCGTACCCCTCGGGCATCTCCTCCCGGATGTTGAGTCGGATGCCCACCGTCATCGAGGTGCCGACGACATCGCGAATCGCGCGAAGACACTCGACGGCGAATCGACAGCGGTTCTCCAGCGGGCCGCCGTAGTCGTCGTCACGATGGTTCGTGTAGCCCGAGAGGAACCACTCGTGGAGGTCGTCGTGGTTGAGGTGGAGCTCCACGCCGTCGGCGCGCCCTTCCATCGACAGCCGTGCCGACTCGGCGTACTCCCGGACGAAGGCGTCGATGTCGTCGGTGTCCATCACATGGGGCATCAGGTTGATGACCGGCGCGCTCATCCTCGGTGAGGCGCCGTGGGGCATCCCGCCCTGATGCACCATCTGCACCGTCACGGCGGTGTCCCGTCGGTGCATCGCGTCGGTGAACGCCTGGACTCGCTCGACGAAGTAGGGGAGTCGGAAGAAGCCACCGGTCGCGGCGCCGACGCCGGTCGGCTCGAACCCGGGGATCAGGTGGTTCGCGATGTGGGTGGACAGGCTGCCGACCCACGACACGCCCGCCTCCGCCCGTTGCTCGAAGTAGGCGATGTTGCGGCGCGCCTCCTCCTCGGTGCCGTAGATGTTGCCGATCGCCGACGCGTGTGGCGGCAGCATCACACGGCTGCGCAATCTCATCGTGCCCACCTCGATCGGTGAGAACAGGTGGGGGTAGCGCGCCTCGGTGGACATTCTGGACCTCCTTGGGGTCGCTTCGTTCGGTGGTGATGCTAATAATGGTCATCACGATTAGGAGCAACCTACTGTGAGACAGGGGTCACGACAACCCTCGGGAAGGGGGCGGGCGGCGGTGATCGCACGGCCGCCCGGGCCGCGCGAAGGAGGTCGTCCGGCGGCGGTCGACGCGCACGTGCATCTCTGGCGGCTGCGTGATCGACCCCAGCCGTGGATCGATCCGGCCTCGATGGCGGTGATCGACCGCGATCACGAATGGCCGGAACTGCGCGAGCAGATCCGTCGCGTCGGCGTCGGGGGCGCCGTCCTGGTGCAGGTACTCAATGACGCCGGCGAGACCGATGACTACCTGGACCTCGTCGCGGGCGCGGAGGAGCTGCTGGGCGTCGTGGGCTGGGTGGACCTGCTCGCGGCGGACGTCGGCGATCGGCTCGACCGGCTCCAGGGCCACCCCGGGCGACTGGTCGGCGTTCGGCACCAGGCGCAGGCCGAGGCGGACCCCGCCGCATGGCTGCGTCGGGCCGACGCCGGGCCGGGACTGCCCGAGCTCGCCCGGCGTGGCCTGGTCTGCGACCTGATGCTCCGCCCCGCCCAGCTGGAGGGCGCTGCGGCGGTCGTGGCCCGACATCCGGACCTCCGATTCGTGCTGGACCACGCGGGGAAGCCGCCCGTGACCTCCGGATGGGGGTCGGACGACACCCGGTTCTGGGCCGCGGCGGTGAGCCGGCTCGCTCGGTACGACAACGTGGCGTGCAAGCTCTCGGGACTCACGACCATGGCCGATCTCCCGGGGTGGCGCGTCGCCGGCCTGGAGCCCTACGTCGCGCACCTGCTCCATGGCTTCGGGCCGGAGCGACTGCTCTTCGGCTCGGACTGGCCGGTCAGCCGACGGGCGGCGGAGTACCCCCGCACCGTCGGTGCCGTCCGTCGGCTGATCGAGGGGTTGAGTGCCGGCGAGCAGCGGAGCGTGCTCGGCGGTACCGCCGCCGAGGTCTACCGACTTCGGTGACCGGTCACGCGGCCGATCGCTTGAGCATCAGGCCGGCACGGTGAGCGATGTGGACCACCTCGTCACGCTGGTTGAGCCCGATGTGCTCGAAGTAGACGATGCCGGAGTCGGTGCGCGACTTCGACTCGCGCTTGTCCGTGATCGTCGACTCGGCACGCAGGGTGTCGCCGTGGAAGACCGGCTTGGGGAAGTCGAACTTGGTGTAGCCGAGGTTCCCCAGGGTCGTGCCGAGCGTGAGGTCGGGCACGATCATGCCGCCGATCACGCCGGCGGTCCACAGGCTCGGCACCAGTCGCTGGCCGTGGATCGTCCCCTCCATGTAATGCTGGTCGAGGTGGATCGGCGCAGGGTTCATCGTGAGTCCGCAATAGAGGATGGTGTCGGTCTCGGTGACCGTCCGGGTCCACTCGTGGCGGTAGTGCTTGCCGATCTCGAAGTCCTCGAAGTACAGGCCGGCCATGTCGGTTTCTCCTTGCTGTTGGTTGGTGCGGGCGCTGGGACAGCGGACGTCAGAGGCCGCCGTTGAGAGCGGCGAGCTGGTCCACCCGTGCCAGCCACTCCTCGGCTTTGTCGGCGTGCGCCTTGTCGACGTGGATGTCGCCGTACATCACGGCGCCGTCGCCGCGCCGCTCGGCCGCGAGGTAGGTCTCGAGGAGCCCGCGGTAGAAGTCGACGGTCTCCGCATTCGGGGTGAAGACCTCGTTCACCACCGGCACGTGGCTCGGGTGCAGCACGACCTGGCCGCGGAAACCCATCTGGCGACCGCGGGTGGTGAACTCGCGGAGGCCGTCCAGGTCCCGGATCCGCTCCCACAGGGCAGTGAGCGGGTGCCGGTCGACGGCACGGGTGGCGAGCAGGATCTTCGTGCGGTGCACCATCGACTCCAGGCCCTCCGGAGTCCACTCGAAGCCCACCGCCTTGGCGATGTCGGCGTGCTCGGCGGTCGGGCCGATGAGCGCGCCGACGCGTGGCGAGGCCGCAGCGATCTCCTCGCAGTTCTGGATGCCGTGGATGGTCTCGACCGGAATGATGTACTCGAGCCCCTCGACACCGGCACGCTGCTCGAAGTAGTCCAGCATGGTGTCGTAGCGCAGCACGTCGACGGCACGGTTGACCTTGGGCGCGAAGATCCCGGTGACCCCGGGCACGACCGCGGCCTCGAGGTCCTCGCCGTAGTACCGCGTCCCGAGGGCGTTCACGCGGACGAAGATCCCCATCGCCGGGTGGGTCTTCGCGAGGCGCTCCACGGCGGCGCCGACCTCGTCGCGCGCCGCCGGCTTGAGCTCCGCCGGGACCGAGTCCTCCAGGTCCAGGCAGACGGCGTCGGCGCCGGCCTCGGCTGCCTTGTCGATCCAGCTGGCCTTGTGGGCGGGAACGAACAGTACGGTGCGGTAGGGCTTCACGTCGGACTCCTGGGTCTCGGGTCGCAGCGGGTGGGGTCAGTAGGAGCGGGGGAGGCCGAGGACGTGCTCGCTGAGGTAGTTGAGCACCATCTCCTGGCTGATCGGCGAGAGCCGCTTGAGCCGGGCCTCCCGGAAGTAGCGCTCGACGTGGAACTCCTGGCCGTAGCCGAAGCCGCCATGGGTCTGCAGAGCCCGGTCGGCGGCGAAGAAGGCCGCGTCGGCGGCGAGGAACTTGCCCATGTTGGCCTCCTTGCCGCACTCCTCGCCGTTGTCGAGGAGCCAGGCGGCCTTGTTGACCATCAGCTCCGCGGCGTCGAGCCGCATCATGGCCTCAGCGATGGGATGGGCGATGGCCTGGTTCTGGCCGATCGGCCGGTCGAAGACGTGACGTTCCTTGGCGTACTCCGTGGCTCGGCGTACGGCGGCACGGCCGATGCCGAGAGCCGCGTTGGCCGCGATGATCCGCTCGGCGTTGAGGCCGGCCAGGATCGCCTTGAAACCCATGCCCGGCTCGCCGACGACGTCCTCGTCGGCGACGAAGAGCTCGTCGATGAAGAGCTCGTTGGTGTTGACCGAGTTGCGGCCGAGCTTGGGGATCTCGCGGATCTGGACGTGGTCGGGGTCGACCTCTGCGAAGAGCAGGGTCATCCCGTCGGTGCGTCGTACGCAGTCCTCACGTTTGGTGGTGCGGCAGAGCAGGAGCATCCGCTCGGCCTGCTGGGCCTTCGTGATCCACACCTTCTTGCCGTTGACGCGATAGCCGCCGTCGACCTTGCGGGCGAAGGTCGAGATCCCCGTGGTGTCGGTGCCGGCGTCGGGCTCGGTGATCGCGAAGGAGATGTGCAGGTCACCGTCGGGCACGCGGGGCAGGAAGCGCTGCTTGAGGTCCTCAGAGCCGTGTCGGATGATCGGGTCGAAGCCGAAGATGCCGATGTGCACGGCACTGCAGGCGTTCATACCGCCGCCCGATGCCGAGATCTCGTGCTCGACGATCGCGGCCTCGGTCACACCGAGGCCACCGCCGCCGTACTCCTCGGGAATGGTGATGCCGAGCCAGCCCGCCGCGGCCACCGCGTTGTAGAAGTCCCACGGGAAGGCGTGGTCGCGGTCGTGCTCCATCCAGTACTGGTCGTCGAACGGCTTCATCATGTCGCGCACGGCCAGCCGGATGTCATCGTGCAGCGAGTCGGGGGCGAAGTCCATGGAGGATGCCTCTCGGAGTCGGACGGTGTCGGCGGAGATCGACGTTCAGGCCTCGGGCGGGAGCTCACCGGGGTCGAGGCGGAAGTCCGGCCGGCGCTTCTCGAGGAACGCGGTGGCACCCTCGACCATGTCGTCGCTGCCGATGGCCTGCACGAGCATGCCCACGCCGGTCGTGAACGACTCGCGGGCCTGGCTCCACCACGTGTTCGAGCTGATCTTGGTGATCTCGAGGTAGCGCGGACTGAGTCTGCTCAGCTCCTCGCACCAGCGGCCGACCTCGTCCTCGAGACCGTCGTCGGAGACGACGGCGTTGATGAGGCCCAGATCGAGCGCCTGCTCGGCGGTGTAGCGACGGCACAGCATCGAGAGCTCCTTCGCACGCTTCTCACCGATCTGGATGCCCATCACGTTGGTCGCACCCGTCACCGGGGCGGAGCCGACCCGAGGGCCGGTCTGGCCGAAGGTGGCACCCTGGCCCGCGATCGCGAGGTCGCAGGCCACGACGAGCTCGTTGCCGCCTCCGGCGGCCGCCCCGTTGACGGCTGCGATGACCGGACGGGGGCAGTTGCGGATGGCGTCGAACATGCGCAGCGACGCTTGGTAGAGCTGGCGCATGCCGTGCGGCGTCGGGGTGCTCAGCCCGGCCAGCATCCCACCGGCACAGAAGCCGCCCGGCGAACCGGTGATCACGACGCTGCGAACGTCGTTGCTGGCCTCGAGTACGTCGGACACCCGGTGAGCCATGTGCTGGTCGTAGGCGTTGCGGGCGCTCGGGTTGTCGAGCACGACCCAGCGAGTGTCCCCGCGCTCGCTGACGTGGACCGTTCCGGAACCGGTGGAAGTTGTGTCGTCAGTCACCTGTCTCATGATAATTATAGTCATTGTTTCTGGCAAGGATCGCGGCTCGAGGAGCGTCGATGGCGCAGGCGAGGACGGCGGAGGTGGCGCTGGCGGCGCGCGATCTGCTCGGCGAAAGCCCCTGGTGGGACGCTGAGAACGCCACACTCGTCCGGGTCGACATCGCCGGGCGTGCGGTCCTGCGGTGGACGCCCGCGACCGGCGCGACGGCGGTCCGGGAGCTCCCCGACGAGGTGAGCCTCGCTCTTCCACGAGCACGCGACGGGTACGTCGCCTGCCAGGTCGACAGGGTGGTGCTGGTCGGTGCCGACGGCCGTCTCCGCCATCTCGCGCACATCGACGAGGAGAATCCGCACACGCGTCTCAATGACGGGACGTGCGACGGCGCGGGGCGCCTCTGGGTCGGTACCTACTCCACGCGCGGCCGAGCGGAGGGTGGGCTCTACGTCGTGACCTCCGACGGGCAGGTGTCACAGGTCCTCGAGGGGCAGATCGCGTCCAACGGCACGGCCTGGTCACCCGACGATGCGGTCCTCTACGTCGTCGACACCGGTCGCGGTGTGCTGGAGTCCTACGGACTCGTCCAGTCGCCCTCGGGTCGCCACGGGGGGCTGTCGCTCGGTGATCGGACCACCGTGGTGACGTTCGATCCCGCCGAAGGACGCCCGGACGGCATCAGCCTCGATGTCGAGGGCGGCATCTGGGTAGCCCTCTGGGGAGGCAGCGAGGTGCGGCGCTACGCCCCGGACGGCTCACTCGACCGACGGGTGGTGCTTCCCGTCACTCACCCGACGGCTGTCACGCTCGGTGGGGCCGACCTGAGCACGGCGTACGTCACCAGCACCCGTCGGTACGCCGAGCCCCGGGACCGTCGACCGCACGGCGCGGTCCTCACGTTCCCGGTCGACCTGCCGGGGCAGCCGGTCCGGCGGTTCGCGGGCTGAGGATCACAGCCGGTTCTGCCAGATGACGTGCTCGTCGAGCAGGGTGGGGTCCCGCTTTGCGATGTAGCGGGCGTACTGCTCCATGTGCTCGGCCATGAGCGCCTCCGCGCGATCTCCGTCGCCGGCCGCGATCGCCTCGGCGATGTCCAGGTGGGCGGCGTGGACCTCCTTCTGCCGGGTCTTCGGGAACAGCACCCCGGAGATGCGGTCGCGGTAGATCTCTGCCAGCGACTGACAGACCAGCGTGATGAGCCCGTTGCCGCTCAGCGCGATCACCGATGCGTGGAAGTCGGCGGTGATGTGGAGGTAGGAGTCCTCATCCGGGGCCTCGGGCCCGCCCTTGGCGAGCTGGATCAGCTCCTCGGCGGCCGGTGTGTCGTGCTGTCGCTCGGCCGCCATCCGAGCTGCCATCGGCTCGAGGACGAGCCTGGCCTCGACGACCTCGCGGTAGGTGACGTCGGCGACCTGGAAGAAGAGCGAGGTCACCCGGCCGAAGTCCTCGGGGTGCGCACTCTGCACCACCGGGCCGCCGCGCGGACCCGGCTTGAGTGAGATCAGCCCGCAGGTCTCCAGCACGCGCATCGCCTCACGCAGCGTGCCGCGGCCGACGCCGTACTGGTCCAGCATGTCGGCTTCCTTGGGCAGGTGATCACCCGCGGTGAGCCCCTGCCGCTTGATGTCACGCAGCACCGACTGCGCGATCGAGTTCGCCAGCTTGTCCTTCCGGCGGGGGCGTCGCGCGGGGATGCTCTGTGGTTGGGTCATCGCAGCTCCTGGAATCCGAGTTCCCTGATCCTAATGATGACTGTTCGCATCGTGCACGGCCCCCGGTCGAGGGGCGTGTCGGGCGGTCGGTCCGAGGTCGCCGACGCCTTCCGGCTCTCGAGGCGATCATGGCGCGCTTGTTCCGGCCCACCACGACCTTGCGGGTCCGGATCGACTCTGCGGTGATCTCGTCGCACCCGTCGGCGCCTGCGAGCACGATCCCGAGTTCCGGCCAGCAGTGGTGGGCTCCGACATCGACCGAGCCCTCAATGTGTTCCTGCCCTACATGGCAGGACACCCTCCGGCGTTCCTAACGTGACGGGTGCCACCACGGGGTGGCCCGCGCTGTACATCCACCGGAGGAGGACCCAGGTGACCGCGAGCGAGGAGAGTGCCGTCCGCACCGACGGCCTCACGCGGGACTTCCGCGGATTCACCGCGGTCGACGCGGTCGATCTCGACGTCCGTGCCGGGACGCTCCACGCGCTCGTGGGCCCCAACGGCGCCGGGAAGACCACGCTGTTCAACCTGCTCACCGGGTTCCTGAAGCCCACGTCGGGCTCGATCCGGGTGTTCGGGGAGGACGTGACCGGCCTGCAGCCCGAGCAGATCGCACGCAAGGGGGTGGCGCGGTCCTTCCAGATCACCAGCCTCTTCGAGAACCTCACCGGGCGCGAGCACGTGGAGCTCGCCCTGCAGGGCACGACACGGCAGGGCCTGCGGTTCTGGCGCTCGGAGAAGCTGCTGGCCCGACACCGCTCGCGGGTGGACGAGCTGCTGGAGCAGGTCGGGCTGCTCGCCTTGGCCGACCGCCCCGCGGGGCTGCTCGCCTATGGCCAGAAGCGCGCCCTGGAGATGGCCCTCGTGCTGGCCCTCGACCCGCAGGTCATGCTGCTGGACGAGCCCACGGCCGGCATGGGGATCGAGGACGTGGACCGCACGATCGCGCTGGTGCGCCGCATCGCCGAGGGACGCACCGTCGTCTTCGTCGACCACAACATGCACGTCGTGGGCAGCCTCGCCGACCGCGTCACCGTGCTCCAGCAGGGAGCGGTGCTCGCCGAGGGCACCTACGACGAGGTCCGCCGCGACCAGCGCGTGATCACCGCCTATCTCGGGGAGGCCGACCATGCCTGAGTCCCGCGAGCAGCCCTCCGACGCGGGCCTCGACGTCGTCGAGCTCGCCGCGTGGTACGGCGAGGCGCAGGCGTTGTACGACGTCAGCCTGACCGTGTCACCCGGTGAGGTCGTGACCCTGGTCGGGCGCAACGGCGCCGGCAAGACCACCCTGGTCAGGAGCCTGATCGGCCTGCACAAGCAGGTGCGCGGCAGCATCCGGTTCGAGAGCCGTGACGTGACCCGGCTGCCGGCGCACAAACGTGCCCGCGCCGGCATGGGATGGGTCCAGGACGACCGCGGCATCTACGCCAGCCTCAGCGTCGAGGAGAACCTCATGCTGCCACCGAAGGTCTCGGACGCGGCGTGGACCATCGATGCGGTCTACGACGCGTTCCCGGCGCTGGCGCAGCGGCGCCGTGCCCCGGGCACGACGCTGTCCGGGGGCGAGCAGCAGATGCTCGCGATCGCGCGCGTGCTGCGAACCGGTGCTCGGCTGCTGCTGCTCGACGAGCCGTCGGAGGGCCTCGCGCCGGTCATCGTGACCCACATCGGGGACATCATCCGCGAGGCCAAGTCCGGTGGTGTGGGCGTCCTGCTCATCGAGCAGAACGTCACGTTCGCCTCCACCGTCGCCGACCGCCACTACCTGCTCAGCCAGGGCCG
>CAZJDU010000013.1:0-52342 GCA_964544855.1 uncultured Nocardioides sp. | reverse complement strand
CACCCCGCCCACGGGCGGGGCCGTCGACATGCTCACCGAGCCCGATCGGGGCGGCTCGCGGCGCCTGCTGCGGCCAGGTAGGTTGCCGACCCGTGGGCGAGTCACCTGTCCTGCCGTACGACATGAAGACCGAGCGGCTCCACCTGCGGGCGCTCACGGTCGCCGACGAGCCGCTGCTCGCCACGCTCTACGCGGATCCGTTGGTCGCCCGGTACGTCGGTGGCGACCGGCTCACCGCCGATGTCGTCAGGCACCAGGCGCTGCGGTTCGCCGCGGTCTGGGACGCCGCCGGTTACGGACAGAGCATCGTGCTCGATCGGGCCACCGGCGAGCCGGCCGGCCGGGTGGGCCTGCACCCGTGGCCACACTGGGATGAGCTCGAGCTCGGCTGGGTGCTGGCGCGCCGCCACCAGGGCCAGGGACTCGCCCAGGAAGCGGCGCGAGCCTGGCTCGCCTGGGCGGAGGACGCAGCGGTGGCGCCGTACCTCACCGCGGTCATCCATCCCGACAACGCGCCGAGCACCCGGCTCGCTGAGCGCCTCGGCTTCGTCTACGACCGGTCCGACACGACGCGGTGGAGCCCCGTCCTGGTCTATCGCCGCGCGATCGGCTGACACCGAGCGAGCAGACGCAGATCGCTGACGCCCGTGACGTGGTCACCGGCGGCATCCAGCACGGACGACCCCCGCCGCCGTCACGCTGCCCAACCAAGGACGACCGGACCCGTCGCGAGCCGCGGATATATCGGTTGGCTCGCCGACCTCGGGTCGGTGCAGCATGGCGGCGTGCCGCTGCCTACCCCCACGTTGAACACCGCTCGCCTACGACTGCGCCCCTTCGCCCGCGCGGACGCCGATGCGCTCTTCGCACTGCACAGCGACCCGGTCGTGCTGCGCTACTGGGACGCACCGCCCTGGGTCGAGCGAGCGCGCGCGGACCGGTTCATCGCGACCTGCCAGCAGATCGCACAGGAGGGCAGCGGGGCGCGGCTGGCCATGGACCGCCGTGCTGACGCAGCGTTCGTCGGCTGGTGCGGTCTCACGAGTTACGACCCGAACCACCGCAGCGCCTCGCTGGGCTACTGCCTCACCGAAGCGGCCTGGGGTGTGGGCTACGCGACGGAGGCCGCACGTGCCCTGCTGGAGTGGGCGTTCGACAGCCTGGAGCTCAACCGGGTGCAGGCAGAGGCCGACACCCGCAACGCCGCATCTGCCCGCGTCCTGGAGAAGCTCGGGTTCGTCCGCGAGGGGACGCTGCGGGAGGACTGTGTGGTGAACGGCGACGTGTCGGACTCCTGGGTCTACGGGCTGCTCAGGCGGGAGTGGCGACCGTCAGTGGACGTCAGTGGCGCAGGGCCGCCGTGGCGGCAGCCAGCCTTGTGACGCGCTCCCAGTCACCAGCGACCAGCGCGTCGGCCGGCGTCAGCCACGAGCCTCCCACGCAACCGACGTTGGGCAGGGCGAGGTAGTCGGCCGCCGTCTCGGGCTTGATGCCGCCGGTGGGACAGAAGCGAGCGGCCGGGACCACCGTCGGCAGCGACGTCAGGTACGCCGTGCCGCCGGAGGGCTCGGCCGGGAAGAACTTCATCTCGGTCCGCCCGGTCTCGAGCACGGCCAGCACCTCCGAGACCGTGGCGGTCCCGGGGAGGAACGGCAGCCCGGTCTCGCTCATCGCGGCCAGCAGTCCGGGCGTGGCACCGGGGGAGACGAGGAACCGTGCTCCCGCGTCGGCGGCCTCCTTCGCCTGGCTGGGCGTGGTGATCGTGCCCGCGCCGATCACGACGTCGGGCACCTCGGCGGCGATGGCAGCGATCGCCTCCAACGCGACGGCCGTGCGCAGCGTCAGCTCCACCACCGGTACGCCGCCGGCGGCGAGCGCCCGCGCGACGGGTACGGCGTGCTCGACCTGCTCGACCACGACGACCGGCACGACCGGCACCAGGTCCAGCACCGACTCGGCCCGGCCGGCCTCAGACGCGTGCGGCGACATGGGACACCTCCTGCTCCTGGGCGACACCGGGGAAGACCGAGGCACCCTGGTCGGCACGGCCGACGCTGGCGCGGAAGGCGGCGAAGAGCTCGCGACCGGTGCCGGCCCACTCCTCACCCTGCGGGGCCCGCCCGGTGGGCTCCCGGCGGTCGAGCTCCTCCTGGTCGATGCCGAGGCCGAGCGTCCCGGCCGCTGCGTCGAGCGTGACCAGGTCGCCGTCGCGCACCCGGGCCAGCGGTCCGCCGAGGGCCGCCTCGGGCGTCAGGTGGATCGCCGCGGGCACCTTGCCCGACGCGCCGGACATCCGGCCGTCGGTCACGAGCGCGACGCGCTGGCCCCGGTCCTGCAGCACGCCGAGCGCCGGGGTGAGCTTGTGCAGCTCGGGCATGCCGGTGGCAGCCGGGCCCTGGTAGCGCAGCACCGCCACGAAGTCCTGGTCGTCCAGCTCGCCGTCGCCGAAGGCGGTGAGGAACTCGTCCTGGTGGTCGAACACCCGCGCCGGGGCCGACACGAACCGGTGCTGGCTCTCGACGGCGGAGGTCTTGATCACCGACCGCCCCAGCGGACCGTCGAGGACCTTCAGCCCGCCATCGGCGGCGAACGGGTCGGTCGCCGGGCGCAGCACGTCGGTGTCGGCGGACGCCTCGGTCGCCTCGACCCAGGTCGCCGCCCCGTCGTCGTCGAGCCGGGCCTCGGCGACGTACCGCCGCAGCCCGGGGCCGGCGACCGTCTGCACGTCCTCGTGGAGCAGGCCCGCGTCGAGCAGCGTGCGCACCAGGAAGCCGATGCCGCCGGCCGCGTGGAAGTGGTTCACATCCGCCTGGCCGTTGGGATAGACCCGCGCCAGCGACGGCACCACGTCCGACAGCTCCGACAGGTCGTCCCAGGTGAGCTCGATACCGGCGGCGCGCGCGATCGCGACGAGGTGCAGCGTGTGGTTGGTGGAGCCACCACTCGCGAGCAGCGCGACGCACGCGTTGACGACCGCCTTCTCGTCCACGACGTGCCCGATGCCGGGCGCCCCGTCGATCGCGTTGCCGGTGACCTGCGCCGCAGCGGCACGGGTCAGCGCCTCGCGCAGCGGGTTGTCGGGGTTGACGAACGACGACCCGGGCAGGTGCAGCCCGAGCACCTCCATCAGCAGCTGGTTGGAGTTGGCCGTGCCGTAGAAGGTGCACGTGCCGCGGGAGTGGTACGACGCGGCCTCGGCCGCGAGCAGCTCGTCGCGCCCCACCTTGCCCTCGGCATAGAGCTGGCGCACCTTCGCCTTCTCCTTGTTGGGCAGCCCCGACGCCATCGGCCCGGCCGGCACGAACACCGTGGGCAGGTGGCCGAAGGACAGCGCACCGATCAGCAGGCCGGGCACGATCTTGTCGCAGACGCCGAGCATCAGCGCGCCGTCGAACATGTCGTGGGAGAGCGCGATGCCGGTCGACATCGCGATCACGTCGCGGCTGAAGAGCGAGAGCTGCATGCCGTCGCGACCCTGGGTGATGCCGTCGCACATCGCGGGCACACCGCCGGCGACCTGCGCGATGCCGCCGGCACGGATCACCGCGTCCTTGAGGACCGGCGGGTAGTCGACGTAGGGCTGGTGCGCCGAGAGCATGTCGTTGTAGCTGGTCACGATCGCCACGTTGGGCTTGCGCTGGCGGCTGAGGTCGCGCTTCTGCGGCTCCGGCGCTGCGGCGAAGCCGTGCGCGAGGTTGGCGCAGGCGAGCCGGCCACGCGCGGGGCCCTGCTCGGCAGCGGCTGCGATGCGGCGCAGGTAGGACTCGCGGGTCGTGGCGCTGCGGGCGACGATCCGGTCGGTGACGGTGCGGACGGTGGGGTGCAGGTCGGGCGGTGTGCTCACAGGTCGGGCTCCTGCCAGGATCGGCCGTCACGCTCGAGCAACGTGGCGGCGGCGGACGGGCCGGCGGTGCCGGCGTGGTAGCGGAGCGGACGGACTCCGGTGGCCGTCCAGCGGTCGAGGATCGGCTCCACCCACGCCCACGCGGCCTCGACCTCGTCGCGGCGCATGAAGAGCGTGGGGTTGCCCCGCACGACGTCCATCAGGAGTCGCTCGTAGGCGTCCGGGAGCCGGGTCCGGAAGGTGCTGGCGTAGGACAGGTCGAGCGAGACCGGGTGCAGCCGGATGCCCCCGGGCCCGGGCTGCTTGGCGGTGAGGTGCATCCGCATGCCCTCGTCGGGCTGCACCTGGATCTGCAGCCGGTTGGGGGTCGTGGCCCCCTCGGCGTGAGGGAACATCGCGTGCGGCGGCTCCTTGAAGACCACGACGATCTCCGAGGATCGCCGGTCCATCCGCTTGCCGGTGCGCAGGTAGAACGGCACCCCGGCCCACCGCCAGTTCTGCACCTCGGTCTTGAGTGCCACGAAGGTCTCGGTCAGCGAGCTGGGATCGCCGCCCTGCGCCCCGACCTCGTCGGCGTACGACGACACGGGCTGGCCCTCGACGAGCCCCGCGAGGTAGCGGCCGCGCACCGTGTCGCGGTCGACGCCGGCGGGCGTCATCGGCTTCAGCGCCTGGAGCACCTTGAGCTTCTCGTCGCGGACGGTCTCGCGGTCGACGTGGGTGGGCGGCTCCATCGCGACCAGGCAGAGCAGCTGGAGCAGGTGGTTCTGCAGCATGTCGCGCAGCGCGCCGGCGTGGTCGTAGTAGCCCGCTCGGGTGCCGACCCCGAGGGACTCGGCGACCGTGATCTGCACGTGGTCCACCCAGCGGGAGTTCCACAGCGGCTCGAGGAAGGTGTTGGCGAACCGGGTGACCAGCAGGTTCTGCACCGTCTCCTTGCCGAGGTAGTGGTCGATGCGGAAGATCTGCCGCTCGTCGAAGACCCGGCCGACGGTGGTGTTGACCTCCTTGGCCGAGGCGAGGTCGCGACCGACGGGCTTCTCCATCACCAGCCGGGCCTCGGCGTCGACGACGTCGATCGCGGCGAGGCGGTCGCAGATCGGGCCGAAGAGGGAGGGCGCCACGGCGAGGTAGAACACCCGGATCGTCTCGTCGTACCCGACGCGGTCCTTGAGCCGGCCGTGGAGCTGGTGCCAGTCGGCCGGGTCGGCCACGTCGAGGCAGACGTGGTGGAGGCGGCTCAGCAGCCGGGCGACGTCGGGCTCGTGCAGGTCCGCCGACGCGACCTCGCGCTCGAGCGCGGCGCGGATCTCGGCGCGGTACGCCTCGTCGTCGAGGTCGTGCCGGGAGACGGCGATGATCCGGGTGTCCGGCGGCAGCTGTCCCTCCCGGTCGCGCAGGTAGAGCGCCGGCAGCAGCTTGCGCAGTGCCAGGTCGCCGGTGCCGCCGAACACGGTGAAGTCGCACCGCTCCGGCATCGCGGAGCCCGGGGAGGAAGCCGTCTGCATGGCGTCCACCCTAGGGGTCCTTCGGCCCGACTGCAACGTGACTTTGGTTCTTTTCAGATCAAAGTGGTCGTGGTTCAATCCGATCATGACCACGGAGTACGCCGCGGAGCAGGTGCCGGCCGAGTCGCCGGCCGACCTGCTCCGGCTGGTGCGCACCGGGCGCGCGGCGACGCGCTCGGAGCTCCGGCGGATCACCGGGCTGTCCCGGACCGCGGTGGTGTCCCGGGTCTCCGCCCTCGTCGACGCCGGCCTGCTGCTCGTGGGCGAGGAGCTGCCGTCGACCGGTGGTCGCCCGGCGGAGGCGCTGGTCTTCAACGCCGACGCCGCCGTCGTCGTCGCGATCGCGGTCGGTCGCTCCCGCAACCAGATCGGCGTCTACGACCTCGACGGCCAGCAGCTGGCCAGCGACGCCCGCGACCACGAGGCCGGGCTCGGGCCGGACACGGTGATGCCCGAGGTCGCCGCACGGCTCGCGCGGATGCTGGACCCGATCGACGCCGCCGTCGCCGGCATCGGTCTGAGCCTCCCGGGTGCGGTCGACCCGGAGCGCGGCGCGAGCGTCGACTCGCCGGTCATCGGCCTCTGGGACGGCGTCCCGCTCGCGCCGTACCTCGCCGCGGTCTGCGACGCTCCGCTGCTGCTCGCCAACGACACCGAGGCGCTCGCCCGGTCGCAGCTCTTCCCGCGGCCGCCGGTCTCCGACCTGCTCGTGCTCAAGGCGTCCACCGGCCTCGGCCTCAGCCCCGTCAGCCACGGCCGCACCCTCAGCGGTCGCAGCGGTGCCACCGGCGAGATCGGGCACACCAAGATCGCGGCGGCCGACGGGCTGGTCTGCCGCTGCGGTGCCACCGGATGCCTCGAGGCGGTCGCCGGCGGATGGGCGCTGGCCCAGCGGCTCTCGGCCGCCGGCAAGCCTGCGGCCCACGTGCGCGACGTCGTCGCCACGGCGCTCGAGGGGGACGCCGACGCCCGCGGCCTGCTGCGCGAGAGCGGGCGCCACGTGGGCACCGTGCTCGCGGTCGCGGTCAACCTGCTCAACCCGCAGGCCGTGGTGATCGGGGGCGACATGGCCGGCGCCTTCGACCTCTTCGTCGCCGGCGTGCGCGAGAGCGTGTACGCCGGCGCCACGCCGGCGGCCGCGCGCGACCTGCAGTTCCTCCCGGCGACGTACGGCGACACCGCGGGGCTGGTCGGCTGCGCGGCGGCCGCCATCGAGCACGCCCTCCGCCCGGCCGCCGTCGAGGAGCGGATCCGCGCCACGTCCTGACGCCGGGCTACTGCTCGGCCGCGACGCCCGTCTGCTCGTCCGGCACGTCCTCGCTCTCGGGCGACTCGGTCGTGGCCTGCGGGCGCCGGCGGCGCCGCCGCAGCTCCACCCAGAGGCCGCGGACGCCGCCCCGGGATCCGGCGACCTCGGTGCCGTCGAGCTCGGTGCCGGGCTGCTTGACGGCCTGCACCGCGGCCTGGCTGATCGGCAGCACCCTCTCGCCGCGCATCGCGTGCAGCACGGTCTCGTCGCCGGGCACCAGGCCGAGGGCGGCCAGCGTCGACGGGATCAGCACGTTCGCCAGGGCGCGGTACCCCTCCGTCGACGGGTGGAACTGGTCCGGCCCGAAGAACAGCGCCGGGGCCGCCGCGAACTCCGGCCCGAGGATCGAGCCGAGCGAGACGCTGCGGCCGCCCTCCTCGACGACGGCGATGGTCTGCGCGGCGGCGAGGCGGCGCGACCAGGCACGGGCGAGCTGCTTCAGCGGCGGCGGGATCGGCTGCACCGTGCCGAGGTCGGGGCAGGTGCCGACGACGACCTCGCAGCCGGCCGCCACGAGCCGTCGTACCCCCTCGGAGAGGTGGCGCACCGACTGCGAGGGCAGCACCGTGTGGGTGACGTCGTTGCCGCCGATGAGGATGATCGCGACGTCGGGCTCGATGGTGACGGCGCGCTCCACCTGCGCGGCGAGGTCGGAGGACTTGGCGCCGACCACGCAGAACTCGCGCAGATAGACCCGGCGGTCGGCGTGCTCCGCGATCCCGCTGGCCACCAGCGCGCCGGGGGTCTCCTCGACCCGGTCGACGCCGTAGCCCGCGGCGCTGGAGTCGCCGAGCAGCGCGATCCGGAACGCCGGGCCGGGCCGCCGCCGGCCGTACCAGCCGGTCGCCTGGGGAGGAGGGTCGTCCAGGGGCTCGCCGATCGTCCGACGGGCGAGCTTGGCCTGGGCGACCAGCATCCCGTAGGTGCCGGCACCCAGGACGGAGAGACCGCCTCCGCCGTAGAGGGCGGCAGCGGCCAGCTTGCGGGCAGCCCCTGCTTCACTCACGGGCCAACCTTACGGACTCCGGGCAGGGTCGGGAGAGCCCGGTCGTCGGCGTGTGGAGGTGGTCACGCCGACTCGGCTACGCGGCGTGGCTCGCTTCGCTTCGCCGGCCGCCACGTACTGATGTCGCGGGTGGGTTGCTCGCTCCGCCCGCCGGCACGGGCTGATGTGCCGCGCAGGTTCCATGTTCTGAGACATCGCGCACTAGGGTGGCGACGTGGAGTATGTGGAGTCGCTGTTGGACCTGGTCGGCAACACCCCGTTGGTGCGGCTGCATCGCACGCTGGACCTGCCCGAGGACGGGCCGTTGGTGCTGGCGAAGGTGGAGTACCTCAACCCCGGCGGATCGGTGAAGGACCGGATCGCCACCCGGATGATCGAGGCGGCCGAGAAGTCCGGCGAGCTGCAGCCGGGCGGGACGATCGTGGAGCCGACGTCGGGCAACACCGGCGTCGGGCTGGCGATGGTGGCGCAGCAGAAGGGCTATCACTGCGTCTTCGTCTGCCCCGACAAGGTCAGCCAGGACAAGCGTGACGTGCTGCGGGCCTACGGCGCCGAGGTCGTGGTGTGTCCCACGGCCGTGCCGCCGGAGCACCCCGACTCCTACTACAGCGTCTCGGACCGGCTCGCCGGCGAGCCCGGAGCCTGGAAGCCCGACCAGTACGCCAACCCCAACAACCCCCGGTCCCACTACGAGGAGACCGGCCCCGAGCTCTGGCGGCAGACCGACGGGCGGATCACCCACTTCGTCGCCGGCGTCGGCACCGGCGGGACCATCAGCGGCACCGGCCGCTACCTGAAGGAGCAGAACGCCGCGGTGCAGGTCGTCGGCGCCGACCCGGTCGGCTCGGTCTACTCCGGCGGCTCCGGGCGGCCCTATCTCGTCGAGGGTGTGGGCGAGGACTTCTGGCCCGACACCTACGACCGCGACATCGCCGACCGCATCATCGAGGTCTCCGACGCGGACTCCTTCGCCTACACCCGCCGACTCGCCCGCGAGGAGGCGATGCTGGTCGGCGGCTCGTCCGGGATGGCGGCGTACGCCGCACGTCAGCTCGCCCACGAGCTCGCCGGCACCCCCGAGGGCCGCGACGCCGTCATCGTCGTGCTGCTGCCCGACTCCGGCCGCGGCTACCTCACCAAGGTCTTCAACGACGACTGGCTCGCGCAGTACGGCTTCGCCAGCGGTCACGAGGCGACCACGCGCACCATCGGGGAGGTGCTGCGCGGCAAGTCCGGCCGGCTGCCGGACCTCGTGCACACCCACCCCGGCGAGACGATCGCCGAGGCGGTCGCCATCCTGCAGGAGTACGACGTCTCCCAGATGCCGGTCGTGCGTGCGGAGCCCCCGATCGTGGCGGCCGAGGTCGCCGGGTCGGTGTCCGACCGCGCGCTCATGGATGCCCTCTACACCGGGCAGGCCGCGCTGACCGACTCCGTCGAGCAGCACATGCTGCCGCCGATGCCGACGATCGGCGCGGGGGAGGACGCCACCGAGGCGGTGGGCCTGCTCGAGTCGGCCGACGCGGTGCTGGTCCACGAGGACGGTCGGCCGGTCGGCGTGCTCACCCGGGCGGACCTGCTGGCGTTCCTGGCGCTCGGCATGGGCGAGACGGCGTAGGTCACCCTGAGGTGTCCGGCGTCAGGTAGCGGCAGGTGTGGTGCGGCCGGAACCCGAGGTCGGCGTAGAGCGCCTGCGCCGCTGTGTTGTCGGTCTCGACGTGCAGCCACACCGTGGTCGCGCCCTGCTCGGCCCCCCAGTCGAGCAGCTGGGCCATCAGCCGGGTGGCCAGCCCGCTTCGCCGGTGCTCCGGCTCGACGTAGACGTCGTGGACGCCGAGCCAGTCGTCGTCGAGACCGGCGCGGGCCGACGCCCGCTCGCCGAGGCTCACCCGCACCCGCCCGTCGTGCTCCTCGAGGTCGACCGGGCCGTCGGTCCCGCGCAGCCTCCGCCGCAGCATCGCGGCGGAGGTGACGAGGAAGTCGGCGTCGCCGCCCGGCACCGGGTGCCATCCCGCCTCCGTGGCCGCGGCGTCCACGTCGGATCCCCGCTCGACCTGCAGCAACGGGGGCCGGCCGCGGTCGCCGTAGAAGGAGCGGACGGAGGCGAGCGCGTCGGGCAGCGGTCCGGCGGGTGTGCCGATCGCCAGGCAGGAGTTGGCGCGCTTGCGCGCCCGTCCGACCGGACGTGGCTCCCAGCGCAGCTGCCACTCGCCCAGCGGCTCGACCTCGACGCCCTCGAAGAGCGCGGCCGTACGGCGCTCCGCCTCGCGGGTCGGCACCCGCATCCGCACCGATGCTCGTGGCGGGACCGGTTTGCCGGAGACGATGTCGGCGATCGGGATGCTGACCGGCTCTCCCTCCTCCGGCTCGACGACGCACGTGCTGTCGTCCCAGCCCACGCACACACCGAGCAGGTCGGTCATCGCGGGGCCGCCGCTGGGCCCGGTCTCGCCGCGGACGAGACGCCGTACCACCACCCGCTGGCCGATCACGTGCGGGCCGAGCCGGTGCTGTCCCGTATGGCGAGGGTCGTGCGAAGCCGTCACGGCGGTGATACTAGGCTGGGCGCCATCACGAAACACTTTCGTGCACCCTGCTCAACCCGCTGTCCTTGCCAGGAGGAATCGATGACCTACGTCATCTCGCAGCCGTGCGTCGACTTGAAGGACCGGGCGTGCGTCGACGAGTGTCCCGTGGACTGCATCTACGAGGGCAAGCGGATGCTCTACATCCACCCTGACGAGTGCGTCGACTGCGGCGCCTGCGAGCCGGTGTGCCCGGTCGAGGCGATCTTCTACGAGGACGACGTGCCGGAGGAGTGGAAGGACTACTACGACGCCAACGTCGGGTTCTTCGACGACCTCGGCTCGCCCGGCGGCGCCGCCAAGATGGGCGAGATCGACAAGGACCATCCGTTCGTCGCCGCCCTCGGGCCGCAGAACCAGGACTGACCCCTCCGGTGCTCGACGTGCGCCGGCCGGGAGCCACCCGACCCGTCTCGCAGCAGCTCCCGGACTTCCCCTGGGACCGGCTGACGCCGTACGCCGCGACGGCGCGTGCGCATCCCGACGGCGTCGTCGACCTCTCGATCGGGGCGCCGGTCGACCCGACGCCGGCCGTGGTGCAGGACGCGCTGCGGGCGGCGGCCGACGCGCCCGGCTATCCGCAGACCATCGGCCTGCCGGAGACCCGGCAGGCGGTGGTCGACTGGCTGGCGCGGTGCCATGGCGTCGCCGGTCTCGGGCTCGACCAGGTGCTGCCGGTGATCGGCTCCAAGGAGCTGATCGCCTCGATGCCGGTGCACCTCGGTCTCGGCCCGGGCGACCTGATCGGATACCCCGCGCTGGCGTATCCGACCTACGAGGTGAGCGCGGCGCTCGTCGGCGCGGAGACGGTGGCGACCGACTCGCTGACCGCCTTCGGCCCCCGCGCGCCGCGGCTGCTGTGGCTCAACTCGCCCTCCAACCCGACCGGGCGGGTGCTGCCGGTCGAGCACCTGCGCAAGGTGGTCGAGTGGTGTCGCGAGCGCGGCGTGCTGCTCGTCAGCGACGAGTGCTACCTCGACTGTGTCTGGGAGCCGCCCGAGGGCGGCGCGCTGTCCGTGCTGCACCCGGACGTCTGCGACGGCGACCACACCGGCCTGCTGGCGGTCCACTCGCTGTCGAAGCGCTCCAACCTCGCCGGCTACCGCTGCGGCTTCGCCGTCGGCGACCCGGAGGTGGTCGGCGAGCTGCTCGCGGTCCGCAAGAACCTCGGCCTGATGCTGCCCGCGCCGCAGCAGCACGCGATGGTCGCCGCCCTCACCGACGACGCTCACGTCGCCGAGCAGCGCGAGCGCTACGCCGCGCGGCGGTCCACCCTGCGGGAGGCCCTGGAGGGCGCCGGGTTCACGATCGAGCACTCCGAGGCCTCGCTGTACCTCTGGGCCACGCGCGAGGAGAGCTGCTGGGACACCGTCGCCGCGCTGGCCGACCAAGGCATCCTGGTGGCGCCCGGCGCGTTCTACGGCACCGCGGGCGCGCAGCACGTGCGCGTCGCCGTCACCGCCACCGACGAGCGGATCGCCGCGGCCGCCGGCCGCCTCACGTCCTGACGTCCATCTCGGGGGATGGTGGAGCAGACATGACCGAGGACGAGAAGCCGAAGCTCGAGATCGACTGGCTGCGCACCCTCGCAGGCGCGCTGGCGGCGATGACGTCGGCCGTCATGCTCTCGACGCTGGGAGCCGTCGGGACCATCGTCGGCGCGGCGATCGGCAGCCTGGCCATCACCGTCGGTACGGCGTTCTACGCCCAGGGTCTCGCGCGCAGCCGAGCTGCGGTCGCCAAGGCGCAGGCCGTGGCGCGGGGCAAGAACGGCGCGGCGAGAGCCGCGGCGAAGCAGCCGGTGAGCCCGGCCCTGGAGGAGCCGGCCGAGGAGAGTCGCGGCTTCCTCGATCCCGACCCGGGCACGGTGGAGCCCGGTCCGGTCAGCTGGCGGGAGCGGCTGGCGATGCTGCCCTGGAAGCGGATCGCGATCGGCGCCGGCGCGCTGTTCGTGACGGTCATGGCGGTGATCCTCCTCTTCGAGCTGTTCGCCGGACGGAGCGTCGCCTCGTTCACCGGCGGCGCCGACGACGACCGCCGCAGCACGATCTTCAACCGGAACCAGGACGACGACCGCACGCCGGACCCCGGGCGCGACCCGACGTCGGAGCAGTCCGGGGACGAGCCGGTGCCGAGCGAGGAGTCCTCCGACGAGCCGACGCCGACCACGAGCGAGGAGACGTCGTCGGAGACACCGGAGCCGGCTGTGACCACGCCGCCGGCCAGCGAGCCGCCGTCACCGCTCGAGGCGACACCCACCGACGGGTCCTGACCCGACGCGTGGAGCGCCGCTACGCGAACACGTCCACGTGCACGTGGTCGCGGTGCTCGAGGATCTGCTGGTTGCCGCCGGAGGAGGACGGGACGTCGTAGTCGCGCCAGCCCGAGCCGGAGCGTCGGGCGGTCCAGATCCGGTCGTCGAAGATGACGGTCGCGATGTCGAGGCGCTCCGCGTTGGCGACGAGGTAGTGCGCGATCGCCCAGCCGGTGATGTTGTTGGCGGCGCTGATCGGCCGGACGAAGGCGTCCACGGCCCGCCCGTCGTAGTGCGCCGAGCCCTCCATGTGGCCCTCGTTCACCCCGCCCGGCGCATAGCCGCCGAGATCCACCCCGGGGAACCGGTCGACGAGCTCGCGTCGTACGGCGTCGGCCCGGGCGGTCAGGCCGCTCTCGGTCAGCTCGGTGCTGGCTGCCGCGACGTCGTCGGAGACGCTGCACGACAGTGCCTCGGACGAGTGGCCGGTCAGCGCTGAGGCGAGCGCACGGGCGTCGTCCTCGTGGTCGGCGTAGGCCCGGGGGAAGGCCGAGCGCTGCACCCGCTGGGCGGCGTCGGTGATCTCCATGCCGCGGTAGCCGTCGATCTCGGCGAGCTCGTCGTAGAACGCGTTGGTCGCGTAGACGGGGTCGAGGAGCTGCTCCTCCGTGCCCCATCCCTGCGAGGGACGCTGCTGGAAGAGCCCGAGCGAGTCACGGTCGCCGTAGTCGATGTTGTAGAGGTCGGACTCCTGGTAGGCCGTCGCGAGCGCGATCGACGCGGCCCGGGCGGGCATGCCGCGCTCCACCGCGATCGCGGAGATCAGGGCGGCGTGCTCGGTCTGCTCGGCGTCGAGGCGCACGGTGTGGCCGTCGACGGTCACCGTGCAGTCCGGGTTGATCCGACGCGTGATGTCCGGACCGAAGACCACCGCGACCCCGACGCCCGCGACGACGGCGAGGGATGCGAGGGCGAACAGCATCACCCCGATGTTCTTCACGGTGCCAGTGTCCGGGGTGGGTGGTAGGAGACCTGTCTCAGTTGGCGTGGAGTGCCGCGTTGAGCTCGATGCCACGCCCCTCGCGCGGCACCGCCTCGACGGCGCCGCTGACCGAGTTGCGGCGGAGGAGCACATTGCTGGCGCCGGAGAGCTCCAGCGCCTTGACCACGCGCGGCTCCTGCCCCGGCTCGACGACGGTGACCTTGGTGCCGGCGGTGACGTAGCAGCCGGCCTCGACGACGCTGTCGTCGCCGAGCGAGATTCCGAGCCCGGCGTTGGCCCCGAGCAGACAGCGCTCCCCGATCGAGATCGTCTCCTTGCCGCCGCCCGAGAGCGTGCCCATGATCGAGGCGCCGCCGCCGACGTCGGAGCCGTCGCCGACCACGACGCCCGCCGAGATCCGGCCCTCGACCATGCTCGCGCCGAGGGTGCCGGCGTTGAAGTTGACGAAGCCCTCGTGCATCACGGTGGTGCCCTCGGCCAGGTGGGCGCCGAGACGGACCCGGTCGGCGTCGGCGATCCGCACCCCGGCCGGCAGCACGTAGTCGACCATCCGTGGGAACTTGTCCACGCCGTACACGCTGACGTGCCGGCCGCCGGCCTTCAGCCGGGCGCGGGTCAGCTCGAAGCCGTCCACCGCGCACGGTCCGGCGCTGGTCCACACCACGTTGGTGAGCAGGCCGAAGGTGCCGTCGAGGTTCACACCGTGCGGGCGCACGAGTCGGCTGCTGATCAGGTGGAGCCGCAGCCAGCCCTCCTCGGTGGTCGCCGGGGCCGTCTCGGTGTCGATCTCGACCAACCGCACCTCGCGTCGTACGCCGCGAGCCGCATCGGTGCCCTCGAGTGCGGTCAGCTCGGCCGGTGCCTCGGCGTCGGCCGGCTTCTCACCCAGCGTGGGCGAGGGGAACCAGGTGTCGAGGACGGCGTCGTCGGTCGTGGTGGTCAGGCCGAAGCCCCAGGCAGCAGTCACAGGGCGGAAGTCTAGGAGGGACCGTCGGTCGCGCGGGAACTCGGCCGTTCCGCGGCGGCCAACGCGAGGCAGCGGTGACGCGAGGTCGCTGACGTCGGAGGTAGGACGGTCACAGCCCGGTGCGACCGTCGATGCACTCGCGCAGCAGGTCGGCGTGGCCGCAGTGGCGGGCGTACTCCTCGATCAGGTGGACCAGGATGTCGCGGACGCTGGCCGACTCGTCGTCGAAGGTCACGACCTCGACGAGGGTGTCGTCCGTGAGCGTGGCGAGGTACGCGTCGGCCCGGGCGATCTGCTCCCGCCACGCCTCGAACGCCTCGTCCACGCACTCCTGCGTCGCCTCGACCTCGTCGAAGTCGACGTCCTTCGACTCCGCCCGCCAGTACAGCTTGGTGTGGTGCACGTGCTGCTGGAGCACCCGGTGGAACCAGCTGTGCTCCACCTTCGCCAGGTGCCGGACCAGGCCGAGCAGACTCATCGTGCTCGGCGGGACACTGCGCGTGGTCAGCTGCTGCGGTGTCAGTTCCGCGCACTGGCGTGCCAGCGTCGCCCGGAAGTGGTCGAGGTACTCGCGGTAGTTCGCCAGCTCGGTCGGTTCGGACATGGTCCCACCCAACGCGGGTGGTGGCGGGCAGCGCAAACCGATTACCCCTCGGTGCGGGACTCGCCGTACGATCTCCTCAGAGGCGTTCGAGCCGTCATCAGCGGCGAGCCCCGGGAAGAACGGTTCCGACAAGCTCAACCACCGTTGCGGCACGACGGAACCCAGTAGAACCCGGCGGGTAGGCCCGTCACAGCCGTCACGAAGCGGTCGACGTACGTCGGCAAGCGGGGTGGTACCGCGGACTCCACCGGAGGCCGTCCCCGTGGCCCTGGCAGCACCGACGAGACCGACCGCAGGAGTGCCGATGACCTATCCCGAGGTCACCACCGATCCCGACAAGAGCGTCCCCGCGAGCCCGGCGTTCCCGGAGATCGAGGAGCGGATCCTCGCCTACTGGGACGCCGACGGCACCTTCCAGGCGAGCATCGACCAGCGCGACGCCGAGCGGGACGGGGAGTTCGTCTTCTACGACGGCCCGCCGTTCGCCAACGGGCTGCCGCACTACGGCCACCTGCTGACCGGCTACATCAAGGACATCGTGCCGCGCTACCAGACGATGCGCGGCAAGCGCGTCGAGCGCCGCTTCGGGTGGGACACCCACGGTCTCCCGGCCGAGCTCGAGGCGATGCGGCTCAACGGGATCAAGACGACCGACGAGATCCTCGAGATGGGCATCGAGGCGTTCAACGACGCCTGCCGGGCGTCGGTGATGACCTACGCCGACGAGTGGCGCGCCTACGTCACCCGGCAGGCCCGCTGGGTCGACTTCGACAACGACTACAAGACGCTCAACGCCGACTACATGGAGAGCGTCATCTGGGCCTTCAAGTCCCTCCACGACAAGGGGCTGGTCTACGAGGACTTCCGGGTGCTGCCCTACTGCTGGCAGGACGAGACGCCGCTGTCCAACCACGAGCTCCGGATGGACGACGACGTCTACCAGTCGCGGCAGGACCCCTCGGTCACCGTCGGACTCCGCCTGGAGGACACCGGCGCCGGTGGCCCGCTCGACGGCGCGCTCGCGATGGTCTGGACGACGACGCCGTGGACGCTGCCGTCCAACCTCGCCGTGATGGTGGGCGAGGAGCTCGACTACGTGGTGGTCCGCTCCTCGCTGTCCGGCGCCGAGGAGCGCTACCTCCTGGCCGCCGACCGGCTCGAGGCCTACTCGCGCGAGCTCAAGGACGAGGACTCCGAGTCGGTGCACCATCAGGTCGTGGCCCGGATGAAGGGTTCAGAGCTGCTCGGCCGCCACTACACGCCGCCGTTCTCCTACTACCTCGGCCACGAGAGCGCCTTCCGGGTGGTCGAGTCCGACATCGTCACCACCACCGACGGCTCCGGACTGGTGCACACCGCCGGCGCCTTCGGCGAGGACGACAAGGTCGTCACCGACCGCGAGGGCATCGAGGCGGTGATGCCGGTCGGCAAGGACGGGCGGTTCACGACGCCGGTCGACGACTACGCCGGCATGCTGGTCTTCGACGCCAACCCCCACATCATCGACCACCTCAAGATTCGCGGAGGGTCGGTGACGCCCGGGACCGTGCTGGTCCGGCGGGAGACCTACGAGCACTCCTACCCGCACTGCTGGCGGTGCCGCGAGCCCCTGATCTACAAGGGCGTGGAGTCGTGGTTCGTCGAGGTGTCGGCGTTCAAGGACCGGATGGGCGAGCTCAACCAGGAGATCACCTGGGTGCCCGAGCACGTCAAGGACGGGCAGTTCGGCCGGTGGCTGGAGAACGCCCGCGACTGGTCGATCACCCGCAACCGGTTCTGGGGCAGCCCGGTGCCGGTGTGGAAGAGCGACGACCCGACGTACCCCCGCATCGACGTCTACGGCTCGTTCGAGGAGATCGAGCGCGACTTCGGCACGCTGCCGCGCAACCGCGACGGCGAGCCGGACCTGCACCGCCCGTTCGTCGACGACCTGGTGCGGCCCAACCCCGACGACCCGACGGGAAGGTCGATGATGCGCCGGGTCGCCGACGTCCTCGACGTCTGGTTCGACTCCGGGTCGATGAGCTTCGCCCAGAACCACGTGCCGTTCGAGAACGCGGAGTGGTTCGAGGGCAACTTCCCGGCCGACTTCATCGTCGAGTACATCGGGCAGACCCGCGGCTGGTTCTACACGCTGCACATCCTGGCCACCGCGCTCTTCGACAAGCCCGCCTTCTCGTCATGCATCAGCCACGGCATCGTGCTGGGCCACGACGGCAACAAGATGTCGAAGTCACTGCGCAACTACCCCGACGTCACCGAGGTGTTCGACCGCGACGGTGCGGACGCGATGCGCTGGTTCCTGATGGCCAGCCCCATCGTGCGCGGTGGCAACCTCGTCGTCACCGAGCAGGGCATCCGGGACTCGGTGCGCCAGGTGATGATCCCGCTGTGGAACAGCTGGTACTTCTTCCAGCTCTACGCCAACGCGGCCGGTCACGAGGCACGGTGGTCGACGGCCTCGGACGACCGCCTCGACCGCTACCTGCTGGCCAAGACGCGCCAGTACGTCGCGGCGATGACCGAGCAGCTCGACCGGTACGCGATCGCCGACGCGTGCGAGACCACGCGGGGCTTCATCGACGTGCTCACCAACTGGTACATCCGCCGCTCCCGTGACCGGTTCTGGGAGGGCTCGGTCGACGCGATGGACACCCTCTACACCGTGCTCGAGGTGGTCACCCGGGCGACGGCGCCGCTGCTCCCGCTCACCACCGAGGAGATCTGGCGCGGTCTGACCGGCGGCCGCTCGGTGCACCTCGCCGACTGGCCGGAGGCCTCGGACCTGCCGGCCGACGACGAGCTCGTGGCGGCGATGGACCAGGTGCGCGAGGTGTGCTCGGCGACCTCGGCCCTGCGCAAGGCCGGGGGACTGCGCACGCGGCTGCCGCTGGCCTCGCTGACCGTGGTCGGGCCCGGCATCGGCGGCTTCGAGGGGATCGTCGCGGACGAGACCAACGTGAAGCAGGTGCGGCTGCTCGCGGCCGATGCGGAGGAGGCGGCGTCGTACGGCGTCGAGCAGAAGCTCGCCGTCAACGCGCGCGCGGCCGGTCCTCGGCTCGGCAAGGAGGTGCAGACCGCGATCAAGGGCTCCAAGACCGGCGACTGGTCGGTCGCCGACGACGGGACGGTCACCTCGGGTGGCATCGCGCTGGTCGAGGGCGAGTACTCCCTCGAGACCGTGGCCGGTGCGGCCGACGACGAGACCGCGGTCGGGATGATGTCGCAGGGCTTCGTGGTGCTCGACACCGCCGTGACACCGGAGCTGGCCGCCGAGGGGCTGGCACGTGACCTGGTGCGGGCGGTGCAGCAGGCGCGGCGCGACGCCGGCTTCGAGGTGTCGGACCGGATCGCGCTCGTCATCGGGGGCTCGGACGCGGTGCAGACGGCTGCCCGCGCGCACGAGGAGCTCATCGCGGGCGAGACGCTCGCGACGTCGTACGACGTGGGGCCGCTCGGTGCGGGCACGTCCGCGACCGTCGGGGACGGTGAGCCGGCGACCGTCGCGGTGCGCACGGTGTGATGCGTCGTACCTGACGTTCCTGTGGGGTTGCGGGGCGCGATCCAACGAGAACGTCAGGTACGACGAGGTCAGGTCAGCCCGAGTCTCCCGGCGAGCCTGTCGAGGGAGGCGTGGACCGCGTCCGGGTCGGCGTCGGGGACGCCCCAGATCAGCTCGGAGGCCCCCGCTGCGGTCCAGTCGGCGAAGTCGTCGGCGGTGGGCTTCCTGGCGACGAGGATCCGGATGTCGGGCTCGCCGTCGCGTCCGGCGTCGGCCCACTCCTTGCGGAGCAGGTCGGCCTTGGCGGCGATGTCGGTCTCGATCGGCGTGGTCATCCAGCCGTCGGCATGGCGGGCGATCCACCGCATCGTCCTCGGGCCGCCACCCGCGCCGATGACGACCGGCACACGGCCCTGCGGGGGCTTGGGGTAGGCCCAGGACGGGCCGAACGAGACGAACTCGCCGTCGTAGGACGCCTCGTCCTCGGTCCACAGCGCCCGCATCGCCTCGAGGTACTCCCTCAGCACCGTGCGTCGCTTGGCCGCAGGGACGTGGTGGTCGGTCAGCTCGTCGGTGTTCCAGCCGAAGCCGGCGCCGACCGAGACCCGTCCACCGGAGAGGTGGTCGAGCGTGGCGATCGACTTGGCCAGCGTGATCGGGTCGGACTCGACGGGGAGCGCCACGGCCGTCGACAGGCCGATCCGCTCGGTGACCGCGGCGGCGGTGGCCAGCGAGACCCAGGGGTCGAGGGTGCGGGTGTAGCGGTCGTCGGGCAGCTCGTCGCCGCCCGTCGGATGCGCGGCGTCACGGCGGACCGGGATGTGGGTGTGCTCGGGCACGTAGAAGGTGTCGAAGCCCCGCTGCTCCGCGGCCCGGGCGAGGTCGGCCGGCGTGATGCCGCGGTCGGAGGTGAAGAGCACGATGCCGTTGCGCATGCGACGAGTCTAGAACATGTTCTAGTGATCGTCGCGTGCCCGGGTTGTCCGGCTCTCGCTGAACATGTCCGGTGTTGCAGCGCCGGACATGTTCAGCGATCCCCGGTCGACCGGGGATTCCCGCCCCCCTCCCACCTTCCTGATTGACTGTCCCCCGTGCCGACGCTCGATCTGACCACCGACGTGGTGTCGCTGACCCGCCAGCTCGTCGACATCGAGTCCGTGAGCCGCAACGAGAAGGCGATCGCCGACGCGGTCGAGGCGGCGCTGCGGGCGCTGCCCCACCTGACCGTCACCCGGCACGGCCACAACGTGGTCGCGCGCACCGACCTGGGCCGTGCGGAGCGGGTGCTGCTGGCCGGTCACCTCGACACGGTCCCCGTCAACGACAACCTGCCGAGTCGGCTCGAGGACGGGCTGCTCCACGGTCTGGGGAGCTGCGACATGAAGGGCGGCGATGCGGTCATCCTCGCGCTGGCCGCGACCGTCACCGTCCCGGTGCGCGACCTGACGTTCGTGCTCTACGAGGCGGAGGAGATCGAGGAGCGGTACAACGGGCTGAAGCGTCTGGCCGAGGTCGACCCCGACCTGCTTCGCGCGGACTTCGCGGTGCTGATGGAGCCGTCGAACGCCGGCGTCGAGGCCGGCTGCCAGGGCACGCTCCGCGTGGAGGTGCGGACGACGGGCAAGCGTGCCCACTCCGCACGCGCGTGGCACGGGAGCAACGCGATCCACACGGCCGCCGACGTGCTCCAGCGGCTCAACGCCTACACGCCGAGGAGGCCGGTCATCGACGGCCTGGAGTACCACGAGGGCCTCAACGCCGTGTTCGTCTCCGGCGGTGTCGCGGGCAACGTGATCCCCGACGAGGCGGTGGTGACGGTCAACTACCGCTATGCGCCGGACCGGTCCGAGGAGGAGGCGCTCGCCTTCGTGACCGAGTTCTTCGCGCCGCACGACCTCACGGTCACCGACTCCGCGCCGGGCGCGCTGCCAGGTCTGGACCGCCCTGCGGCGCGCGCGTTCCTCGCGGCGGTCGGCGGCGAGGTGCGCCCCAAGTTCGGCTGGACCGACGTGGCCCGCTTCACCGGCCTCGGCGTGCCCGCGGTCAACTACGGTCCGGGTGACCCGACGCTGGCCCACTCCCAGGAGGAGCGCGTGCCGACCGCGGACATCGAGCAGTGCGAGGCGAGGCTGCGCGCCTGGCTCACACCGGCCGACGAGGGGAGCGACGCGTGAAGTCGAAGTTCAAGGGCCCGGTCATCCAACGGCGCAGCCAGGTCGACGGGTCCACGACCGACCAGCGGCTGCTCGACTCCCGCGGGCCGAGCGACTGGGTGCACACCGACCCGTGGCGG
This sequence comes from uncultured Nocardioides sp., assembly GCA_964544855.1. GTDB lineage: Bacteria > Actinomycetota > Actinomycetes > Propionibacteriales > Nocardioidaceae > Nocardioides. The sequence continues at coordinate 31,467 of CAZJDU010000013.1, read as the reverse complement.
GTGCTGCGGATCCAGGCGGAGTTCGTCGAGGGGTTCGGCGCGCTGGCCGAGCTCGGTGCCGCGATCGCGGTCTTCGGCTCGGCGCGGACCCCGGTCGACGACCCGGCGTACGCGCAGGGCATGGTACTCGGCCGCAAGCTCGTCGAGTCCGACTTCGCGGTGATCACCGGTGGCGGGCCGGGCACGATGGAGGCCGCCAACCGCGGTGCGAGCGAAGCGGGTGGTGTCAGCGTCGGGCTCGGCATCGAGCTGCCCTTCGAGTCGGGCCTCAACGACTGGTGCGACGTCGGCATCAACTTCCGCTACTTCTTCGTGCGCAAGACGATGTTCGTCAAGTACAGCCAGGGCTTCATCGTCCAGCCCGGTGGCCTCGGGACCCTGGACGAGATGTTCGAGGCGCTGACCCTCGCACAGACCCAGAAGGTCACCGCGTTCCCGGTGGTGCTCCTCGGCGTCGACTACTGGTCGGGTCTGCTCGCGTGGCTCCGGGAGACCGTGCTCGACAGTGGCAAGATCGCAGCGGCCGACCTCGACCGCCTCACGCTCACCGACGACCTCGACGAGGCGGTGGACCTGATGGTCGCCGCACGCGGGCAACACCTCTAGGGGAGCCGATGTCACAGGCGATGATGTGGGTCTTCGCGGTGCTCATCGTGCTGGCGATGGCGGCGATCGCGATGCTCGCCGCCGGCCGCGGTGAGCCGATGGCCCCGGCGTACGACGACCGCCCGGACGCCCGGGTACCCGATGACCGGCCGCTCTCGGCGCAGGACGTGCGCACCGTGCGCTTCCCCCTGGCGTTCCGGGGCTACCGGATGGCCGAGGTCGACGCGCTGCTCGAGCGCGTCGCGGCGGAGATGGAGGAGCGTGCGGCGCGGTCGGAGGAGCACGAGGAGCCCCGGGAACCGCCCGACGCGCCCTAGCCGGGAAGCGAGGCGGTGGCGCCTGGTGCGCGCGTCGCGCCCGATGGGGGATAATGGTGAGGCTGGCTAGTGAAATCAAGAAGGGGTGCCGAATGGCGGCGATGAAGCCTCGGACCGGTGACGGTCCGCTCGAGGTCACCAAGGAAGGTCGGGGCATCGTGATGCGGGTCCCGCTCGAGGGTGGTGGCCGACTGGTGGTCGAGCTGAACGCGGACGAGGCCGGCGCGCTGGGCGAGGCGCTCAAAGAAGTGGTCGGGTGAGGGCGCCGACGCTTCCCAGCCAGGTCTCCGTGCCCGAGTTCGCGCTGAGCGAGCTCGGGCCGGCTGCGATCGCCGGCGTCGAGGCGGTGGCGCTTCCGGTGCTGGCTGCGGGCGAGAAGGACATCCTGCTCGGGCCCGGTGCCGACGCCGTGGGCGCCGCGCTCGACCAGGATCTGCTGGCGGTGGCCGAGCTGCACCGGATGACGGGCGCGGTCGGTGAGACCGCGACGGTCGCCGTGCCGGGCGGCTCCGCGGCCAACCCCGGTCTGCGGCTGGTGCTGCTGGTCGGGGTGGGTGCGGGGCGGCCGGTCGACGTACGACGCGCCGGCGCGGCGCTGGCGCGACAGCTCGATGACCGGGACGCGGTGGCCACCACCCTCCCGGCGGTCGGGGCCGACACCGACGAGCCCCCCTCGCCCGAGGCAGCGCTCACCGCGTTCGTGGCCGGAGCCACCCTCGGGTCGTTCCGGTTCCAGTGGCGCGGCGACGGGCCGGAGCACCGGCCGGTGCGCCGTGTCGTGATCGCCACGGCAGCGGTCGAGCAGGGTGCGCTGGAGCGCGCGGTCGCGATCGCCGGCGCCGGCTGGCGCTCACGTACGCTGGCGACGGTCCCGAGCAACGTCAAGAGCCCCGGCTGGCTCGCCGAGCAGGCGACCTCCCTCGCGGCCGACCACGGTCTCGAGTGCACGGTGTGGGACGAGACCCGGCTCGCCGACGAGGGCTTCGGCGGCATCGTCGCCGTCGGTCAGGGGTCGGCGACCCCGCCGCGGCTGATCCGCCTCGACTACACGCCGGCCGGTCTCTCGCAGCGCGCGGCCCGGAGGCTGCCGCGCGTCGTGCTGGTCGGCAAGGGCATCACCTTCGACACCGGCGGGCTCTCGCTCAAGCCCGCGCAGAGCATGGCGAGCATGAAGCGCGACATGACCGGTGGCGGCGTGGTGCTGGCGACGATGGCCGCACTGGGCACGGTCGGCTGCCCGGTCCGGGTGACCGGGCTGGTGCCCACTGCCGAGAACGCCGTCTCGGGGCGGGCGACCAGGCCCGGCGACGTGATCCGGCACTGGGGCGGCACCACCAGCGAGGTCACCAACACCGACGCCGAGGGCCGCCTGGTCCTCGCCGACGCCCTGGCCTACGCCGCGGCGGAGCTGACCCCGGAGGTGATGGTCGACGTCGCGACGCTCACCGGCGCGGTCAAGGTCGCACTCGGCCAGCAGGTCGGCGGCCTCTACGCCACCGACGACGCGCTGGCCGATGCGCTCCGCGATGCGGGGGAGAGCGCGGGCGAGCCGCTGTGGCGCCTGCCGCTGTACGCCGGCTACGAAGAGCACCTGTCCTCCAACGTCGCCGACCTCGACAACGCGCCCGGCCACGCCGGCTCGATCACGGCCGCCCTGTTCCTGCAGCACTTCGTGGGCGATGTGCCGTGGGCCCACCTCGACATCGCCTCGGTCGGTGACGTGGAGAAGGCCTGGCACGAGTGGACGGTCGGGCCGTCCGGCTTCGGCGCCCGCCTGCTGCTGCACTGGCTCGGTGCCGGCGACCCGCTCGTCGGCATCGGTGAGGAGAGCTGATGAGAGCACTGACGGTCCGCTGGTCGCTCGCCGATGCCCCCGATGGCGTCGAGGCCGCGCTGGCGTCGTACGTCGCCGACACCTCGCACGCGCGCTTCACCGGCAAGCCCGGGCTGTGCTACAAGACCTGGCGGATGCGCCCGGGCGAGTGGTTCGAGGGGTGCTACGTCTTCGTCGACGACGCCGCCCGCGCGCAGTTCCAGGAGACGTTCGCGGCGACCGCTGCCGACGCCCCCGGCTCGCAGATCATCGGGAGTGCGCCGGTGCTCATCGAGCCGTGCGAGGTCGTCGCGATCGCCGAGGGAGAGGACGGCTTCACCGCCGTCGCACGCGGCGAGGGCTGACCCCCCGGGTCGGTGACCCGCGGCACCGGGGCTCAGCCCGCGGCGCCCACCTTCTTGGCCACGAGCAGCCCGTCGCCGACCGGCAGCAGCGAGGGGAGCAGCTCCTCGGAGGCGTTGACCTGCTCCACGACCTCGCGGATCGCGGTGGTCTCGTCGTCGCGCTGCGACGGATCGGCCACCCGGTCGTGCCACAGCGCGTTGTCGAACGCGACGACCCCGCCGGGGCGGAGCAGCCGCATCGCCTCGGAGAGGTAGGCGCCGTACTCACGCTTGTCGCCGTCGGCGAACACCAGGTCGTAGTGACCGTCGGTCAGCCGGGGGAGCACATCCAGCGCGGCGCCGGCGATGGTGCGGATCCGCTGGGACGGGATGCCGTCGTCGGCGAACGACTCGCGGGCGAGGCGCTGGTGCTCGGCCTCGACGTCGACACTGGTCAGCACGCCGTCCGAGCGCATGCCCCGCAGCATCCACAGGCCGGAGACGCCCGTGCCCGTGCCGATCTCCACCACGGCGCGGGCGTCCAGCACGGCGGCCAGGAAGCGCAGCGCCGCGCCGCCTCCGGCTCCGATCGGGGCCACCCCGATCTCCTCGGCGCGGGCGCGGGCCGCGGCGAGCACCTCGTCCTCGGCGACGTACTCGTCGGCGAACGTCCAGCTGGTCGCATTGATCACAAGGTCACGTTATCGCCCTCCGGGGGCCGGGCTCGGGAACCCGCCCGGGGAACAACCGCGGCCAGGGGTTCGTTGCACCGGTGAACGGGTACCTGAAGGAAACATTCGACGTTTCACAGGGTTCGTTCAGGTGGGTTACCTACGGTGAGGAGCCAGGTCAGCCTTTCGGCGATGCAGGAGGTCATGATGAGTTCGACCGAGGACCGTGCGCCCGTCGGCGGCGTCACGACGGCCGAGCCGGCCGACTCCGTCGACCCGGTCGACGCCGTCGACCCGGTCCCGGACTGGGATGAGATCGTCGAGCGCCACTCCGACCGGGTCTACCGGCTGGCGCTGCGGCTGACCGGCAACCGGCACGACGCGGAGGACCTCACCCAAGAGGTCTTCGTGCGCGTCTTCCGCTCGCTGCACACCTACAGCCCCGGCACCTTCGAGGGGTGGCTGCACCGCATCACCACCAACCTCTTCCTCGACCAGGCGCGCCGCAAGCAGCGGATCCGCTTCGACGCGCTGTCCGACGAGCGCGCCGCCCGGCTGCCGAGCGCCCTGGCAGCACCGGAGTCGGCCTATGCCGACCGCACCTTCGATGCCGACGTCGAGGACGCGCTCGCAGAGCTGCCGCCCGACTTCCGGGCCGCGGTGGTGCTGTGCGACGTCGAGGGCCTCAGCTACGAGGAGATCGCCGAGATCCTCGACGCCAAGCTCGGCACCGTGCGCTCGCGCATCCACCGTGGTCGCGCGATGCTCCGGCGCACGCTGTCCCACCGCGCCCCGAGCGGCGGTCGCAAGCGGTACGCCGGACCCGCGGCGCTGGTCGCCGGGTGGAGTCGCTCGTGATCGGGCACCTCGGAGCACGGGTGAGTGCCCTCCTGGACGGTCAGCTCCCACATGCCGAGGCCGAGGACGCCTGGGCGCACGTCTACAGCTGCCACACCTGCCGTGATCTCGTCGAGCGCGAGGGGTGGATCAAGTCGCAGCTGGCCGTCGCCGCTCGTGCCGGCGCGGACGACAGCACCCCGGACCATCTCAAAGGCGTGCTGCGCGACCTGACCCCCGGCGAGCGGTTCGCACTCGACCCCCGGGCGAGTGCGATCGCGCTGCCCGGTCGCGCCGGGGGCGGGCGGCGGACCGTGGCGATCGTGGGCAGCGGTGCTGCCGGCGCCGCCATGCTCGGTGTCCTGGCGTTCGGTCTGGTGCCCGTGTCGACGCAGACCGGAGATCGGCGGCCGCCGCCGAGCGGGGTGACGGTTCCCGTGTCGACCTCGACACCGAGCCAGGCACCGAGCCAGGCACCGAGCCCGGCCTCGGTCGTGGTCAGCGGGTCGCCCGGCGCCACGGCGCCGGCGCCCTCGACCCGGGGACCCGTCGGTCGACCGTTGCGGGTCATCGACCAGCGGTGAATGCCGTCCCTGACAACCGATCGGCGAAGATAGAGAAGTGACTTCCGACAACGAGCCGTACCCGGAACCGTCGTCGAACGATCCGCGACGTTCCGAGCAGCCGCATCCAGCTGTCGACCCGCCCGCGGCGGCCACCGGCTCCTCGCCGGCCGGCGCCCCCGACGAGCCGCTGGCGATCCCGGCCGAGGCCCGGCCGGGCCTCGACGAGCAGAGCGGCCGTCCGGGTGTGGCCCCTGACTCCGGGCTGCCGACGGCCCCGCCGCCGACGAGCCCGCCGGTCGGCGACTCCTGGCCGCCGCCACCTCCGACGAGCCCGCCGGACCAGTGGGGCCCGCCGAGTGAGCAGTGGCCGGTCACCGCGTCGTCGTCGGCTCCCGCCACGTCGTCGCTCCCGCCGACGTCCACGGCTCCGGGCGTGCATGCCCGGCAGCGGCCGGGTGGCTGGATCTGGCCGGTCGTCTGTGTCCTCGCCCTCCTGCTCGGTGTGGTGGGGGGTGTCGGTGGAGCGGCGCTCTACGACGAGCTGAGCAGCGACGTCGCGGCGGACGGCCAGACGGGGGACGGCCTCGCCGATGTGGACCTGGGCACCCAGCCGCCGCTCGACGAGGACGGCACCGTGGCCTCGGTCGCGGACGCGATGGTGCCGAGCACCGTGCGGATCGTCGCGGAGTTCCAGGGTCAGGACGGCGGTGCCACGGGCTCCGGCTTCGTCTTCGACAAGCAGGGCCACATCGTGACCAACAACCACGTCGTCGCCGACGCCGCGGAGAACGACGGGTCGATCCAGATCGTCGACCAGGACGGGACCTACTACGACGCGACCGTCGTGGGACGCAGCCCCGTCTACGATCTGGCGCTGCTCTACGCCGAGGACGCGACCGACCTCCCGCCCGCGTCGATCGGCAACTCCAAGAAGCTGCAGGTCGGCGACCCGGTCGTCGCGATCGGCTATCCGCTCGGCCTCAACACCACGGTCACCTCCGGGATCGTCAGCGCGCTCGGTCAGCCGGTCTCGACCGGCAACACCGCCGACGACTCCTCCTACATCAACGCGGTGCAGACCGACGCGGCGATCAACCCCGGCAACTCGGGCGGACCGCTGGTCAACCGCCGCGGCCAGGTCATCGGCGTCAACTCCGCGATCGCCACCAACGGCGGTGGCACCGTCGACCAGGCGGCGGGCAACATCGGCGTCGGCTTCGCGATCCCCTCCGAGCAGGTCCTGGTCACCGCCGACCAGATCCTGAAGTCCGGCGAGGCGCAGTATCCGGTGATCGGTGCGAAGGTGCAGACCGGCGGAGTGCAGACCGAGTCGGGCGGCCAGCTGGTCGAGATCGTCGACGGCTCGCCGTCGCAGGACGCCGGGCTCCGGAAGGACGACCTGATCACCCACGTGAACGGCGAGCCGGTGAGCGACGGCCTGCACCTGATCGTGGTGATCCGCAGCTATCAGCCCGGCGACACGGTCGAGTTCACGGTCAAGCGCGGCAACCAGACCCAGCAGGTCGACGTCACGCTGGACGGTGAGGTCGGCTAGCTGGTCGGGCTCTCCGGGAGCGGTCAGTCGGGGACGGTGTCCTCGACGTAGGGGTGGCGCTCGACATACTGCTGCGCCTCGTCGTACATCCGCTGGATGTACTCCTCGAGCTTGTCGGCCTCCACCCGCCACTGGCCGCGGCCGCCGATCTTGATCGCCGCGAGGTCGCCCCTGCGCACCAGCGCGTAGACCTGGGCGCTGGAGGTGTTGAGCACCTCGGCCACGTCAGCCAGGGTCAGGAAGCGCGGGGACTGAGCCATGTCCCCCATGGTCGCATCCCGCACCGACCGGCGGCAGCAGCGCCGTACGGCCTGTGGATGGCGGGGTGACGGCTGGCCGCCGACGGTGCAGGATGTGCGCCGTGTCGAACGATCTCGGGAGTACGACGACCACGGCCGTTCCTGCGGCGACCCGCATCGAGCGCTCGGGCTGGCGCGATCCGCGGCTGTGGATCGGGGTGCTGCTCGTGACCGCGTCGGTGGTCGCCGGCGCCCGGCTGCTGGCCGGCGCTGACGACACCGTGCCGGTCTGGGCGAGTGCCGTCGACCTGGGTGTCGGCTCCGAGGTGGCCGAGTCCGACCTGGCGGTGCACCGGGTCCGGTTCGGCGACGCCGCCGAGCTCGACCACTACTTCCGGGCGGACGAGCCGATGCCGACCGACCTGGTGCTGCTCCGCGGCGTGGGTGCCGGTGAGCTGCTCCCGCGCACCGCCGTGGGGGAGCGGGAGGCGAGCGGGCTGCTGCATGTGCCGCTCGAGGTGGAGCCGCACCAGGTGCCGCCGGCGGTCACGACGGGGTCGGTCGTCGACGTCTACCTCGGTGGCCGCGAGCGGCGCCGACGCAGCGAGGGACCGGCCCTCGAGGCGGTCACGGTCGTCGACGCACCGACGGCCGAGGAGAGCTTCGCGGTCACCGGCGCCCGGCAGCTGGTGGTGGCGGTGCCGGAGCAGGATGCGGTGGCGTTCCAGGCCGACTACAGCGCGGTCGATGATCCGGCCGTCCGGATCCTGCAGCGCTCCTGAGGTGGTGCGGCGATGATCGTGACCCTCCTCGTCTCCACCGGTGCCGGCTGGGAGTCCCGAGCGCTCACCGCTCTCAACGCTGACCCGGGGGTCGTGGTGCTCAAGCGCTGTGTCGACGTCGACGACCTGCTGGCGGCCGCGAGTGCCGGCCAGGCACAGGTCGCGGTGCTCGGCGCCGAGGTGAGTGGGCTCGACGCGGCGGTCGTGGCCGAGCTGGCGTCGTACGGCGTGCGGCCGGTCGCGGTCGCTGCGGATGCCGATGCCGCGCGCAGCCGGGCCGGGCGGATCGGGGTCGACGCGGTGGTGCCGGCGGCCCGGATCGACGACCTCGTCGCGGTGGTCGCCGGCGGAGCCGAGCCGACCGAGCCGCGCACGGAGGCACCGATGTCCGCCCCGCCTCCCGCCGCGGCACCCGCCGCACCCGCAGCGCGGGGCCGCGTGGTCGCGATCTGGGGTCCGGGCGGAGCCCCCGGCCGGACCACGGTCGCGTCCGCCCTGGCCGCCGAGCTCGGTCGCCGGCAGCTCGCGGCCCTGCTCGTCGACGCCGATCCGTACGGCGGCACGGTGGCCCAGCAGCTGGGGATCCTCGACGAGGTCTCCGGTCTGCTCTCCGCCGCGCGGCTGGTGGCCGGCGGCGGCCTCGACGAGCGGTTCGAGACGGTGCAGCGCGCGGTCGACGGGCGCTTCCGGGTGATCACGGGCCTGCCGCGCGCCGACCGCTGGGTCGAGGTGCGGCCGGGCACCCTCGAGCGGGTCGTCGAGCGGGCGCGTGCGGAGGCCCATGTCGTGCTCGACACCGGCTTCAGCCTGGAGGAGTCGCCCGTCGGCGACCTGGGCGCCCGCCCGGAGCGCAACGGTCTCACGTTCGAGGCCCTGGAGGTCGCCGACGACATCCTCGTCGTCGGCGCGGCCGATCCGGTCGGCCTGGCGCGGCTGGCGCGTGCGATCGCCGAGGTGCACGAGCGGGTGGCCGCGCCGCGGCTGCGGGTGGTGGTCAACCGGATGCGGTCCGGTCTCGGCTGGCGGGAGGCCGACGTGGTCGCGATGCTCGGGGGCTTCGGCCGGGCCGAGGGCGTGCACTTCCTGCCCGACGACCAGGCCGGGGTCGACCGCGCGCTGGTCGCCGGGCGGGCCCTGGTGGAGATGGGCGACTCGCCGTTGACCAAGGCCGTCGCCGGGCTGGTCGACGCGATGGCCCGCTGACGCTCAGGCGCTGAAGAGCAGGTAGAGCCCGCCGGCGGTGAACGCGACCATCGCCGCGAGCAACGGCAGCTGACCGGTCACCTCGTGCTCGCGCGGCAGCAGGGCGATCGCCCGGTCGTGGGAGGCGACGGCGGCCAGCACGTGACCGACCACCACGGCGAGCACCTTCGTGGAGGCCAGCAGCGTCGGGTGGTAGGAGAACCAGTACGACGGCTCCAGCCCGGCGGTGCCGAAGATGTTCGCGCCGGTGCCGAACGGGTCGCTGGCGTAGGCCACCGTCTGCGTGCCGAAGTCCAGGAAGAGGGTCAGGTAGTGGGCGACGAAGTAGCCCGCCAGGATCGGCACGATCGAGTGCGCGAAGTAGCGCGGCAGCAGCCGCCGCGGATGGCCGAGGTCGGCGCCCCGGAGCCGTCCGCCCGCGATGCCCACCCCGGCCAGCCAGCACCCGGTGCTGAAGACCAGCCCGGCGCCGACGCAGAAGACCAGCAGCGCGCCGTTGTCCAGCACGGTCTGGGAGAGCGCGGCGCCCTGCACCGTGCTGACCCAGTACGACGACTCGCTGAAGGAGTCGAACGCCGTACTGCCGAAGAGTACCGCGACCACGGCCACCAACCCCGGCGCGGGGACGACGGTCGCGAGGTTCGCGAGCGGGTTGCGCAGGACCAGCCGGTCGTCCACGACCGCCCACGGCGAGAGCTTCGCCGCGAGCGAGGACCACACCTCGAAGGGGTCGGCACGGGCGTAGAACCGGGAGCCGTAGATCGACCCGCCGACCAGCATCGCCGCGACGTAGACGGCGCACCACAGCCGCACCGGGCCGAGCGAGGTGGAGTGGCGGTAGACCAGCTCGAGCCAGACGAAGGCATACAGGCCGAGGGCTGCGGGCCACAGGCCGAGCCAGGAGGGGTAGGCGAGCAGGCCGCGCTCGTGGTCGCCCCCTGAGAGCCGTGCGATGAGCTGGTTGATGGTCCGCACCGGGCTGACGGCGCGCCACACCGGACCGAGCAGGAGCGAGGCGAAGACCAGGCCCACCCACCACCAGACGTAGACGATGCCGAAGAACGGGTTGGTGAGCGCGTCCTCGCCCCAGATCGCGGTGGCGACGGTGTAGGCGAAGACCAGCAGGCCGGCCACGCGCAGTCCGACGCGGGTGGCGCTCGCCCGCACCAGGCGGTCCAGCCACGCCGGTGCCGGCCTGCCGGGAGTCGGTTCGTCGTACCGCGGCTTGTGCCAGGCCACGATCAGGACGGTGAACGAGATCACCAGGGCAGCGACGGCGCCGGCGATCGCGAGCGACAGCGGGATCGGAAGGTCGCCCTGGCCCCCGATGCCGTGAGCGTCGATCACCGGACTTCGAGCTGCACGATCACGACGTCGAGCTCGTGGGACTCGACCTCGACGACGCCGGGACGGTCGATCGCGAGCTCGAACGTCTCGGTGCCCTCCTCGTAGGCCAGGGTCTGCTCCTGCTCGGCATGGATGTGGATCTCGCCGGGCTCGTCCGCGGTGACCTCGAGGTCGACCGGCTGGCCGGCGTCGACCTCGACGCGCTCGCCGCTCGGCGTCACCTCTCCGTCGGAGAACGCGATCTCGATCACGGCGGTCTCCTCCGAGCCGTCGCCGTCTCCCTCATCGTCCGCACCACACGCTGCGGCGGACAGCGCGAGCACCGCCGCCAGTGTGGTGAGGGTGCTCGCTCGGACGAGTCGTCGCGTGGGTGGCTGGAGCCGTGCCATCAGGTGCCTCTCTTCTCGGGTCGTGCGCGCGAGATCGGGTGCGCGCCGGCGTACGTCGTCCACCTCGGTCCCCTGCTCCCGGGCACTGCGGTGGACGGCCGTCCCTCCCTGCTGCCCGGTTCTGTCAGAATCTCACGCAGTCCCAACGAGCTCGGAAGGCGGGGATCATCGAGATGGATCGCGTGCACCCGCGAGACCTCGCGTTCCTGGTCGAGGAGACCCCGGAGACGCCGCGACACAACGCGACCGTGGAGATCTTCGCGCCGGGGGAGGCGGGGTTCGACTACGGGCAGGTGGTCGACCTGATCCGCGACCGGATCGGCTTCGTGCCCCGCTACCGGCAGCGTGTGCAGCCGGTCCCCGGCCGGGTCGCCAACCCGGTGTGGGTCGACGACGAGCACTTCGACCTCGGCTACCACGTCCGCCGCTCCGCGCTGCCGCGACCGGGCACCGACCATCAGCTCCTCGAGCTCGTCGCCCGGATCGTCTCGCGGCCGCTCGACCGTGACCGTCCGCTGTGGGAGATGTACTTCATCGAGGGGCTCCCCGACGGCCGGGTCGCTCTGCTCTCGAAGACCCACCAGGCGCTCGTCGACGGCGTGCACACCGTCGACCTGGGCCAGCTGCTGCTCGATCTCGACCCCGAGCCGCGTGAGGTCGAGCCCGACGGCTGGACCCCACGCCCCACGCCCTCGCCGGCCCAGCTGCTCTCCGAGGCGCTCCGCGACACCGCGACCCAGCATCAGACCCGGGTCGACACGTTGCGCGGCACCACCCGCACACTGCGGCGCAGCGTCGAGGCGCGGACCCGGCGCCCCCGGTCGGTGCTCGGCGCGCTCACCGGCGGATCCGGAGGCCGGGGGGTCGTTCGCGGTCCGCTGTCCCAGCAGCGGCGCATCGTCACCGTCGACACCTGTCTGGCCGACTACCGCAGGATCCGCGACGTCCACGGCGGCACGGTCAACGACGTGGTGCTCGCGACGCTCACCGGTGCGCTGCGCAACTGGCTGATGACCCGCTCGGAGTCGATGGGCGGGCTGCGCAAGGTGCGCACGCTGGTGCCCGTGTCGGTGATCGACGAGGAGCTGGAGGCGACCTCGCTCGGCAGCCAGATCGCGCCGCACTTCGTCGACCTGCCGATCGGCGAGCCGAGCCCGCTGGTGCGGCTGCACCAGGTGTCCTACTCGTTCCAGGCGCACAAGGAGACCGGCCGCAGCGTCGCGGCCAACCGGATCGCCGGGGTGGCGGGCTTCGCCCCCACCACCTTCCACGCGATCGGCGCCCGGGTGTCGGCCACCGAGCTGCGGCGCGGCTACCAGCTCTCGGTCACCAACGTGCCCGGCCCCCAGGCCCCGCTGTACGCCGCCGGCGCGCGGATGCTCGCCAGCTACCCGGTGCCGCCGCTGGTCCCCGAGCACCCGCTGGTGATCGGCGTGACGTCCTACGACGGCGGCGTCAGCTACGGCCTCACCGCCGACCGCGACCGGCTCCCCGACGCCGACCTGCTCGGCACCTGCATCCGGGAGGCCCTCGACGAGCTGCTCGACGTCTCGGCCACGAGTCGCTCCCGCGCCCCGCGGGGTCGCCCCAGAGGTTGACCTCGGCGTCGTACCGTGGGAGGCATGGACGCCATCACGTTCCCGCCCGCGCCCGTGAACGAGCCGAACCTCACCTACGCCCCCGGCACGCCCGAGCGCGACGAGCTCGCCGCCGCGATCACCGGGCTCGAGGCGACCGAGCACCCGCTCGACACCTACGTCGGTGGCGAGTGGCGGCCCGGCGGCGGCGCCGCGATCGACGTGGTGCAGCCGCACGACCACGGTCACCGGCTCGGCGTGATCCACAACGCCACCGAGGCCGACGCCCAGCGGGCGATCGACGCGGCGCGCGACGCAGCACCGGGCTGGCGCGACCTGCCGCTCGACGAGCGGTGTGCGGTCATCCTGAAGGCCGCTGACCTGCTCGCCGGGCCGTGGCGGCAGCGGATCAACGCCGCCACCGTGCTCGGGCAGTCGAAGACCGCGGTCCAGGCCGAGATCGACGCCGCCTGCGAGCTGATCGACTTCTGGCGCTTCAACGTGCACTACGCCAAGCAGATCGCCGCCGAGCAGCCGATGGCGAACGCCCGCGGCGTGTGGAACCGCCTCGACCACCGTCCGCTGGAGGGCTTCGTCTACGCGGTGACGCCGTTCAACTTCACCGCGATCGCCGGCAACCTCCCCACGGCTCCGGCCCTGATGGGCAACACCGTGCTGTGGAAGCCCAGCCCCACCCAGCAGCTCGCAGCGAGCCTCACCATGGAGCTGCTGGTCGAGGCCGGGATGCCGCCCGGCGTGATCAACCTGCTGCCCGGCGACGGCCTCGCCGTCTCCGACGTCGCGCTGCGTCACCCCGACCTCGCCGGCATCCACTTCACCGGCTCCACCGGGACGTTCCAGCACCTGTGGGGCGCGGTCGGGGCGAACCTGCCCGGCTACCGCAGCTATCCCCGCATCGTCGGTGAGACCGGCGGCAAGGACTTCATCCTCGCCCACCCGTCCGCCGAGCCCGACGTGCTGCGCACCGCGATCATCCGTGGGGCGTTCGAGTACCAGGGCCAGAAGTGCTCCGCGGCGTCCCGTGCCTACGTCCCGCGCTCGCTGTGGGCACGGATGGGGGAGGACCTGATCGCCGAGACCGAGGCGCTCTCGATGGGCGACCCCACCGACTTCTCGCACTTCCTCGGCGCGGTCATCGACCATCGCGCCTACAAGAAGCACGTGGCCGCGATCGAGCGGGCCCAGGCGACCGACGGGCTCACCGTGGTCGCCGGCGGTCAGACCGACGACTCGGTCGGGTGGTTCGTCCGGCCGACGATCGTGCTCGCCGAGGACCCCGAGGACGAGATGTTCAGCACCGAGTACTTCGGCCCGATCATCGCGATCCACGTGTACGACGACGAGGACTGGGAGCGCGTCGTCCGGCAGGCCGAGTCGGCCGCGCCGTACGCCCTCACCGGGGCGGTGCTCGCCCGCGACCGCGCCGCGGTGGACTGGGCGTCGCACACGCTGCGCTTCGCCGCCGGCAACTTCTACGTCAACGACAAGCCCACCGGCTCGATCGTCGGGCAGCAGCCTTTCGGCGGCGCCCGTGCCTCGGGGACCAACGACAAGGCCGGCTCGATGAGCAACCTGCTGCGCTGGACCTCGCCGCGCGCGATCAAGGAGACGTTCGTGGCGCCGACCGACCACCGCTACCCGCACCAGGGGTGACGGACGGCGGTTGAGGTGCGAGCGCGGCGATCCTCGACACCACCTGCGACAATGACGCCATGATCCCGTTGCACCTGGGGGCGCTGCACCCGGTCGAGCAGGCGCTGACCGTCGTGCTGGCGTTCGGGCCGTTCGTGGTGCTCGGGATCGTGATCGCCGTCCGGCGCCGGCAGGTGCAGGCCGAGCCCGACACCGAGCCCGACACCGACCCTGACGCCGATCCCGCGGCTGAGCAGCGCGGGCGGCCGACTCAGGCGAGGTAGGCGCGCCCGACGCGCTGCTCGGCCTTCAGTGCGCTGGTCAGCAGCGTGACGAGGAGCTCCTCGATCTTGCCGCCGACGAGCGGGATCCGCACCGTGACCTCGAGGTCGACGGTCTCGGTGGTGACCCCGTCGGTCTCCGCGAGCACCGCGGTGCCGCTCATCTCGCCCGGCTTGCCGGGGATGGTGATGTGGACGTCCGCGCGGGTCGGGGAGTGCCAGGTCTCGGACTGCACGATCGATGTGGTGGCGCCGACGAGCTTCCTCGCGAACGACGGCACCCGGTCGGTGGGCTGCTCCATCTCGATCGTGACGGTCGTCGTCCCTCCGTCCTGGTCGATGCCGACGGTGTACGACGTGGCTCGCTGTGCCGCGCACACCTGCTCCCGGAACGCCGGGTCGGCGAGCATCGCGGCGACCGTGCTCGCCGGAGCGTCGTAGGTCAACTCGTGCACCAGTCGGGTGGCCATCGTCGGGTTCCTCCGGGATCGTCGCGTCGGCGCGGAGCCGCCGGGCCACATCATGCAGGTGGGCAGGCCGGCCGAGTTGTCCGGGGTGGTGCCGCGGTCCTACGGTGAAGGCGTGTCAACGGCGACGCACGACTCCGACCACGACCAGATCTTCGACCGAGCCGCCGAGGTGGCGGCCGCAGGCAGTGGACCGCCCGGTCCCGACGAGCTGCCGGGCCTGCTCGCGGCCTACTACCGACATGTCGCGCTCGACGACATCGCGGAGCGGTCCGAGGTCGACACCTACGGCGGGTTCGCGTCGCACGCCCGGCTCGGTGCCGTGCGGCCCCCCGGGGCGGCCAACGTGCGCGTCTACACCCCGACCGTCGGGGAGCACGGCTGGTCCGCGGCCGGCCACACCGTGGTCGAGATCGTCACCGACGACATGTCCTTCCTGGTCGACTCCGTGACGATGAGCCTCTCCCGCCGGCAGCACAACGTGCATCTCGTGCTGCACCCGACGTTCGACGTGGTGCGCGACGACGCGGGACGGCTGCAGCGCGTCACGCCGCTGGCCGGGGCAGGGTCGCCGCCCGCCGACGCCGTGCGGGAGTCGTGGATGCACGTCGAGATCGATCGGCTGGGCGGTGACGACGAGCGCGCCGAGACCGAGCAGGTGGAGGCCGTGATCCGCCGGGTCCTGGGTGACGTCCGGGCGGCCGTGACGGACTGGGGCGGGATGCAGGAGCGGATCGGCGAGATCGTCGCCGGACTGGCCGACGACCCGCCGCCGCTTCCCGACGACGAGGTGCGGCAGGCGGCCGACCTGCTGACCTGGCTCGGCAACGAGCACTTCACGTTCCTCGGCTACCGGGAGTACCGTCTCGAGCGCGCCGACGTCGACGGCACCGAGGACGACGTGCTCAGTGCGGTGCCGGGCACCGGGCTCGGGATCCTCCGTGACCGGCCGGACGAGCCGGTCAAGTCCACGGCGTTCAGCCGGCTCCCCGAGGCCGTACGGGCCAAGGCACGGGAGAAGACACTGCTGGTGCTGGCCAAGGCCAACTCCCGCTCGACCGTGCACCGGCCGGCCTACCTGGACTACGTCGGCCTCAAGACCTTCGGGCCGGACGGTGAGGTGGTCGGCGAGCGCCGGTTCCTGGGGCTGCTCTCCAGCGCCGCCTACACCGAGTCCCTGCTGCGGATCCCGTTGCTGAAGGACAAGGTGGCCGAGGTGATGCGGCGCAGCGGCTACGATCCCAAGAGCCACGACGGTGCCGCGCTGCTCGACACGCTCGAGACCTATCCGCGCGACGAGCTCTTCCACACCACGGTCGACGAGCTCGCCCCCATCGCCGAGGCGGCGATGCAGGCACGGGAGCGCCGGGCGGTCCGGATGTTCATCCGTCGCGACACCTACGGCCGCTACCTGTCGATCCTGGTCTACCTGCCGCGCGACCGCTACAACACCGGCGTCCGGCAGAAGATCTCCCGGCTGCTCGAGGAGCATCTCGGGGCCGCGAACGTCGAGTTCAACGTCAGCATCAGTGAGTCGACGACGGCACGGGTCCACTTCGTGGTGCGGCTGGCCGAGGGACGTCCGTTCCCGGACGACGTCGACACCGGCGAGCTCGAGCAGCGACTGATCGAGGTGTCACGGTCCTGGCACGACGACTTCCAGCAGGCCGTCGCAGCCGAGTACGGCGAGGTGGTCGGCGCCACGCTCACCCGGCGGTACGCCGACAGCTTCCCCGAGGCCTACAAGGAGGACTACCACCCCCGGGTGGCCGCGGTGGACCTCGGCCGGCTCGAGGCGATCCAGGGGGAGTCCGGCGTCGACCAGGCGCTCTACTCCGAGCTCGACTCGCCCGAGAACGAGGCGCGGCTGAAGATCTACCGGGTCGGCGACCCGCTGTCCCTCTCGCACGTGCTGCCGATGCTGTCGTCGATGGGGGCCGAGGTCGTCGACGAGCGGCCCTACACCTTGGTCGGGCTGCCGCGCCGCACCGACATCTACGACTTCGGTCTGCGCTACGACGGGCCGCTGCCGGACCGGGCGCGCGAGCTCTTCGCCGACGCGCTCCGGGCGATCTGGGACGACCTCACCGAGGTCGACGGCTTCAACGCGCTGGTGTTGCGCGCCGCGCTCACCTGGCGCCAGGCACTCCTGCTGCGCGCCTATGCGAAGTACATGCGGCAGGGCCACGCGCCGTTCGCCACGGACTCCATCGAAGGAGCGCTCGCAGAGAACGTCGAGCTCGCGCGGGGGCTCGTCGAGCTCTTCGAGACCCGTTTCGACCCCGACCTCGCCGACGACGTGCGGAGCCGCCGGGCGGAGGAGCTGGAGGGCCGCATCGAGGCCGCGCTCGACGACGTCGCGAGCCTCGACCACGACCGGATCCTGCGGTCCTATCTCGCCCACATCCGCGGCACGCTGCGCACCAACTACTTCCAGACCGAGGACGGGCAGCGCCCCAAGCCCTACCTGTCGCTCAAGCTGGAGCCCTCGGAGATCCCGGGGCTGCCCGACCCGCGGCCGGCGTACGAGATCTTCGTCTACTCGCCGCGGGTCGAGGGGGTCCACCTGCGTTTCGGAGCCGTCGCACGGGGCGGCCTGCGGTGGTCGGACCGCCGGGACGACTTCCGCACCGAGGTGCTCGGCCTGGTGAAGGCGCAGATGGTGAAGAACACCGTGATCGTGCCGGTCGGTGCCAAGGGCGGGTTCTACGCCAAGCAGCTCCCCGACGCCAGTGACCGCGAGGCGTGGCAGGCCGAGGGCGTCGCCTGCTACCGCACGTTCATCCGGGGACTGCTGGACGTCACCGACAACCGCGTCGAGGGGGAGACGGTGCCGCCCGACCGGGTGGTGCGGCACGACGGCGTCGACAGCTACCTGGTGGTGGCGGCCGACAAGGGGACCGCGACGTTCTCCGACATCGCCAACCAGCTCTCCCTCGACTACGGGTTCTGGCTCGGCGATGCCTTCGCCAGCGGCGGGTCGGTCGGCTACGACCACAAGGCCATGGGCATCACCGCGCGTGGTGCCTGGGTCTCGGTGCAGCGGCACTTCCGTGAGATGGGTGTCGACTGCCAGACCGAGGACTTCACCTGCGTCGGTGTCGGCGACATGTCGGGTGACGTCTTCGGCAACGGCCTGCTGTCCTCGGAGCACACCCGGCTGGTGGCGGCCTTCGACCACCGCGACATCTTCCTCGATCCCGACCCGGACCCCGCGACGTCGTACGCCGAGCGGCGGCGGCTCTTCGAGCTGCCGCGGTCGAGCTGGCAGGACTACGACCGCTCGCTGATCTCCGAGGGCGGCGGGGTGTACTCCCGGTCGGCGAAGGCGATCCCGGTGTCGCCGCCGGTGCGGGCGGCGCTGGGCATCCAGGGCGACCGCGCCACGCTCACCCCGGCCGAGCTGATGCACGCGATCCTGCTCGCTCCGGTCGACCTGCTGTGGAACGGCGGCATCGGCACCTACGTCAAGGGGTCGAGCGAGACCCACGCCGACGCCGGCGACAAGGCCAACGACGCGATCCGCGTGGACGGCCGGGACCTCCGGGTCCGGTGTGTGGGCGAGGGCGGCAACCTCGGCCTCACCCAACGGGGTCGGATCGAGTACGCCCAGGCGGGTGGCCGCGTCAACACCGACTTCATCGACAACTCCGCCGGCGTCGACACCTCCGACCGCGAGGTGAACCTCAAGATCCTGCTCGACCGTGTCGTGGCCGACGGCGACCTCACCGGCAAGCAGCGCAACGAGCTGCTCGCCTCGATGACCGACGAGGTCGCGGCCCTCGTGCTGCACGACAACTACGAGCAGAACCTCGCCCTCGCCAATGCGACCCGCAACGCCCCGTCGCTGCTCCACGTGCACGAGCAGTGGATGCGTGACCTCGAGAAGCTGGGACGACTGGACCGCGAGCTGGAGGCGCTGCCGTCGAAGTCCGAGGTGGCGCGGCGGCTCGACGAGGGCGGCGCCCTCACCGTCCCGGAGACGGCCGTGCTGCTCGCCTACACCAAGATCGTGCTCGCCGAGGAGCTGCTCGACTCCGACCTGCCCGACGACCCCTACCTTCGCCGCGATCTGCTGGAGTACTTCCCCGGACCGGTGCGCGCGGGCTTCACCGAGCAGATCGAGCAGCACCCGCTGCGGCGCGAGATCATCGTGACGCAGGTCGTCAACGACCTCGTCAACGGTGCCGGCCTGACCTACTGGCCCCGGCTCGCCGGCGAGACCGGCGGATCCGCGGCGGAGCTGGCGCGGGCGAACTTCGTGGCGCGTGAGATCTTCGGATCGCTCGAGCTGCGCAAGGAGCTCGAGACCTTCGACAACGTCCTGGACGCCGCGCTGCAGACCCGGATGCGGGTCGAGATGCGCACGCTGGTGGAGCGCGCGTCGCGGTGGCTGGTCAACAACCGGCCCCCGACGATGGACAGCGAGGCGACGGTCGAGCTGTTCGCCGGACCGGTCCAGGCGACGATGGTGCAGTTGCCGGACCTGCTGGTGGGCCGCGAGCTGGCCGCCTACCAGGCGCGGCTGGGCATGCTCGTCGACCACGGCGTCCCGGAGGAGCTCGCCGCCCGGGTGGCGTCCTACGACGTCGCGTACGCCCTGCTCAACGTGGTGGAGATCGCCGCTCGCGACGGCCTGGAGCCCGCCGAGGTCGCGCGGGTGCACTTCGCGCTCGGGGAGCGCCTCGGGGTCGCGGTGCTGCAGCAGCAGGTGGTCCAGCTGCCCCGCGACGACCAGTGGCAGACGATGGCACGGGCTGCGATGCGCGACGACCTCAACTCGGTGCACGCCCAGCTGACCGCCACCGTGCTCGAGGCCACCGACCCCGAGCAGGATGCCGCCACACGGGTCGAGGCCTGGGAGGACGCGCGCGGCGACGACGTCGCGCGCGCCGTCGAGACGCTCGACGTCATCTGCGCCGAGGACGACACCGACCTGGCCCGGGTCTCGGTCGCGCTCCGCGTGGTGCGCTCGCTGCTCGCCTGAGGCGCTTCGCGGCCCCGGCGCGGGCGCCCCGTGGCGCCGGGGGCCGGACCTCTGCGGGGCGGGGTGGCGGAGGGGTCGGGTCGAGCCGCATAGGGTGGGTGTGCCGCGGTGCTTCGTTGGGGATGAGGGACGGATGGAGCTGCACGAGAGCCTGCAGGAGCTGGCGGACCGCTTGGGTCCCGAGCTCTTCAGCGATGCCGACAGCTTCCGTGGGGCGCTCGACGACTACGTCGACGAGGCGAGCGCGAGCACGGGTGAGGTCAACCTGCTGGTCGACGCGGTGCGGCTCGGAGCGTTCCGGTCGATGACGGCGATGCTCGACACAGGGGCGTCGGCGGACAGCGCGATCGTCGAGGCGGGCGCGCGGCTGGCACGCGACCGGGGCAGCTCGGAGGCGGCCGGCGCGATGTGGGCCTGTGCGGTACTCGGCTATGCCGTCGGCCGGGTCTCCGGGCCCCAGCTGCGGATGTACGCCGCTCAGCGCACCACCCGCCAGCCGCCCCCGCCCGCCCTGGGCGGCCCGGCGAACCCCGCGCCGCCGCCCCCGCCCCGCAGTGTCGGCCCCGCTTCGCCGCCGGCCCCGCCCTGGCCGAGCTCGGGCGGAGCCCGGGCGCCGCAGACGTCCTCGGTGGACCGCCCGACCCACCCGCGTCGCCCGCTCCCACCGCCCGTGGCCCCGGCGGGCGCGCTGCCGCCCCCCGTCCCGGGAGCCTCGCCGGTCGGCCGTGGCCGCCGACGCAGGGTGTGGCCGTTCGTCGCCGCCGCAGCGGTGGTGCTGCTCGTGCTCGGTGTCGGCATCCCGACCGCGATCCTGCTGAGCGGCGGCGAGCCCGAGGAGCAGCCCACGGAGACGGTCGCCCTGGGCGAGGTCGCCGACACCTATGCCGAGCTCGGCGAGGACGTCACCGCCGGAGTCACCGAGTGCACCGTCGGTGACCGCGCCGACGGGGAGACCGAGGCCCTCGCATGCGTCGTCGAGGGCGGGACGCTCCGTCTGGTCACCTACGACTCCGAGGCCGATCTGGAGGACGCTCGCGACAGCGAGCTGGCCAGTGCCCAGGGCTCGATCCTCATCAGGGAACGGCAGGGCGTCTACTACAGCTTCGATCCTGGCGTGGCAGCAGGCGATGGTCCGGCCCGGCTCTACTGGGACGACGAGAGCGCCCTGCAGTCCGCCGCGCTCGCGCCGGAGGAGGACCTCGAGGATGCGGCGGCCGCGCTGCAGGAGCTGTTCGAGGCCACCTCGCCGACGCTCGAGGGGCCGGACGAGGTGGTCGACAGCGACCTGTCGGGCTTCCTCGACACCTTCAACGTCAGCGGCTGCGACCGGATCCCCAACCAGCACGACGGCGTCACCGAGTCCGACGAGTGCCAGCTGGAGGGCAACCCCGTGCTCGCCGGCCGGTTCGAGGGCCGCACCGGCTTCAACGCCTTCCGCCGCGGCTTCCGCACCGCCGCACAGGACGCCGGCTGCCCCACCCCGTCCCGTGACGGCGGCGGGTCCTGCGTCAACGACCTGTGGTTCACCGACGTCAACGGCGAGGACGGCTACCAGCCGTACGACGGCGATCTCGAGCGCGGCCGGATCTGGGCACACGTCGACGGCGAGGGCAACGGCGTCGTGTACGCCGAGCGCCGCGACTGCCGGTGCTACCTGGTGATGACCACTGACGGCGGCGACGCCGACGACGTGACCGGCGTGCTGGGCGATCAGCTCGGCTGATCCACCGTCGGCCGGCGGGCGAGCACCGCCAGCGTGGTGTCGTCGCCACCGACCCGCGCCGGTTCCTCCAGCCAGCCGTCCAGCTGGTCGGCCACCCAGGCCCAGCCCTGCGTGCGGCCATGGTCGGCCAGCTGCTCGCCGGTACGGCGCCACCAGTCGGCGTCCACCCGCGAGTCACTGAAGCCGTCGGTGCACAGGTAGCCCAGCTCGACGTCCGCCGCGGGCACAGCGGTCACCCGCAGCGACCGCACCGGGTCCGGCTGGCACAGCGAGCTCGTGAACGGCCCCTCCGCCTCCGGGTCCGGCGGCAGTGGCCGGGCAGCGGTGCCGTCGGTGTGGACCAGCACCGCGTCACCGTCGCCCACCTGCAGCAGGACCAGGTGAGTCCCCGTGACGGCCGTCGCGAGCAGCGTGGTGCCGTAGGGCACCACCGGGTCCGCGGGCGGCTCGTCGTACGGATGGGCGGCGACGTGGTGGCGCACCTTCGACGCCCAGGTGTCGATGATCGCCGCTCCGGCTGCGTGCGCGACGCGCGCCGCCGACACGCCGTCGGTCCCGGAGCCGATCTCGGGCAGGCGGCGGCGCAGCACCTCGACCGCGCTCACGACGGCGAGGGCGGCACCGGTGTCGCTGCGGAAGTGCGCGTGGTGGCCGTGGCCGTCCGCCACGGCGAGCACCGCCTCCGCGCCGTCCTGCCAGGTCAGGAACGCGTCCTGGAGCGGCAGGTCGTCGCGCAGGTGCACCGACCCGGTGCGCGAGGCCGCCATCGTGGTCCACGTGGCGCCTGCGGGCGCCCGGCGCCCGGCCGTCGTGCCGGCGAGCAGGGCGTCGCCCGGTGAGGCACCGTCGCCGACCGGACGCTCACCCATGGACGCACCGCGGGGTCATGCCTGCGATCCCCAGATCGGATGCCCCGTCGCTGCGGGCGGCGGCGGGTTGACCGTGCCCTCGCCCATGACCGGACGGGAGGCCACCTTGCTCGCGGCCTTCGACGCCCAGACGATGTAGTCGACCAGCTGCTCGGGGTTGTCCGCCCGCAGCAGCGGCACGTCCCCGTCGCCGATGAAGCGCCGCAGTGCGTTCATGTCCGCGTCCTGTCCGACGCCGAGCGCGAGTCGTACGGCGGTGGCCCCCCAGCGGCTGCCCAGCAGCGACTGCAGTCCCTCGGCGAAGCCGACCCCGCTGCTCTGGGTCGGCCGGCCGTCGGAGACCAGGATGATCGCGGGCGGGTAGGCGCTCTCGGCGTCGTCCATCCGGTCCAGCGCCTCGGTCAGCGTCCGCAGCGCGCTCCCCAGCTCGGTGAAGCCCCGCGGCACCGCCTCCAGCCGCTCCCACTGGACCTGCTCCACCGGGGTCGGCTCCTCGATGACCCAGTGCGGCTCGTCGGCGAACGCCAGGACGCGCACCAGCAGCTCGGCGTGCGGGTTGGCCCGCGCCTCGTCGCGCAGATGGGGGAGGACCTCGGTGATCGCGTTGTTGAGAGCCTGGATGCGGCCCGCGCGTTGCATCGAGCCGGAGACGTCGAGCACGAAGACGAAGTGGAGGGGCTTGCGGGAGAGGGCGCCGCCCAAGCGGTCGCTCATGACAGCTCCTGGTGTCGGGAGGTCCGCGGTCACGGGCGGCCCTCGGGGTTTGGACGCCGGCTGAGTGGTCGAGACTATAGGTTGGCACACTCCGTGCCGCGCACAGCCGTGACCGACAGATGGGGACCAGATGGTGTTGGCAGAGGGCGTCGAGGTCGACCTCGGCCCACTCGGCCGTGCGCAGGTCACGTCGCTGATCGGCCAGGGCGGTCAGGGCTACGTCTACGAGGTACGTCGGACGAGCGGCGAGCCGCTGGCACTGAAGTGGTACAAGCCCGACAGCGCGACCGGTCAGCAGTACCAGGAGATGCAGCGCCTGGTCGAGATCGGCTCGCCGCACGACCGGTTCCTCTGGCCGCTCAGCATGGCTCGCGCCGCGCACCACCCCGGCTTCGGCTACGTGATGCACCTGCGCGACCCGCGCTACCTCGAGCTCAGCTACCTGCTGCTCAACACCGACCGCGACGGTCGGCCGCTGGACGTCTCGTTCGCCTCGATCATCGAGCTGTGCCGCCAGCTGAGCTTCAGCTTCCTGCGGCTGCACGCGCGCGGGCTCTGCTACCGCGACATCTCCTTCGGCAATGTGTTCTTCGAGCCGACGACCGGTCACGTGCTGATCTGTGACAACGACAACGTCGGCATCGACGACGGCACCGGGCGCGTGCTGGGGACGCCGTACTTCATGGCGCCGGAGGTGGTGCGCGACAGCACGCACCAGACGTTGCCCACCACCGACACCGACCGGCACTCGCTCGCCGTACTGCTGTTCTACGCGCTCTTCCTCGGCCATCCGCTCGAGGGCGCCCGCACCGACGCCGGCATGCGCGACGCGACCTGGTTGCGCACCCACTTCGGCACCGATCCGGTCTTCTGCCTGCATCCGGACCGGGAGGACAACCGACCCGCGGACATCGTGCGGCAGTACTGGCGGATCTACCCGCAGCTGCTGCGAGACCTCTTCGTGCAGGCCTTCGTCGACGGGCTGGAGCGACCGTCCGCGCGGGTGACCGAGGGGCAGTGGATCAAGGCCATGGACCGGCTCCGCGACGGTCTGCTGACCTGCCCGTCCTGCGGTACCACCAACTTCTGGAGTCCCGGAGCGGAGACGGTGGCCTGCTGGCAGGACGGCACGTCGGTCCGGCCCGCCTACCTCCTCGACGTCGGTCGGCGCACGGTGGCGGTCGGGCCGCAGACCGTGCTCCGCTCCGACCACCTGCAGTCGGGCCTGGACCGCCCTGAGGTCATCGGCCGGGTCGAGCAGCATCCGCAGGCGGCCGACCGGTGGGGGCTGACCAACACCTCCGACGTCAACTGGCCGGTCACCTATCCGCGCGGGTCCCAGCTGGTGCTCGAGCCGCACCGCACCATCGAGCTCGTGGCCGGCACCGAGATCGGCATCCGTAACGCAACCGTGCAGGTACGCCGCCCCGCAGCCGGCGTACCGGCGTGAGAGGACAGTGAACACATGAGCGCGCTCGTGGTCGAGGTCGACGGCCGGGTCCTCCGGCTGGAGGGCGACCGGACCTTCCGGGTCGGGCGGTCCATCGACGCCGACGTCGTCGTCACGGCAGGGTCGGCCTCGCGTCAGCACGCCGAGATCCGCCCGACCGCCGACGGCTGGGTGCTCGTGGACGCCGGCAGCCAGTTCGGGACCTACGTCGACGGGCAGCCGATCACCGAGCATCCCATCACCGGCCAGGTCGTCGTCAGCTGCGGCCCGGAGACGGCGGGGTCGGTGCTCACGATCCACCCCGACCCGGTCGTGCCGGTGCAGCTCGTCGAGCCCGGTCACGCTCCGGCTCCGCCCCCCGCGGCGGTGAGCCCCGAGGTGCCCACCGACGTGGGGTCACCGCCGCCTGCTCCTCCGGCGGGCGCCGGGACGCCGTTCGCACCACCGGACGGCGGGGAGCATCGGCCCACCGACTACCCGCCGCCCGGGCCGGACGACACGCCCGCCGGACCGGTGCCCTCGGCGCCGGGCGCCGTGCCACCGCCGCCCGGCGGCGCGCGGCCCCCGTCGCCCACCGGAACCCCACCCACGGGTACCCCCGCGGCGGCCGACGCGATGGCCGCGACCCAGACCTTCACGGTCGGCCAGGTCCTGCCGGGCGGGCCGCCGATGCCGCCGTCCGGACCGGACCTGCTCCTGGTGGCCGAGGGGCGCGAGCACCGGTTCCGTCACCCGACGCACGTCACGGTCGGTCGCCATCCCGACAACACCGTGGTGCTCACCGACCAGGCGGCGTCGCGCCAGCACGGCCGCATCACGCCGCTCCCCGGCGGCTGGATCTACGAGAACGTCTCCGGCGAGGGCACCTTCCTCGACGGGCGCCGGGTGACCTCCAAGCGCTTCGACGAGCGGGTCACCCTCCGGCTCGGCCACCCGGTCGCCGGCCCCCAGCTCACGTTGGTGCCGATCCTGTCGGCCGCCGAGGAGGAGAAGCGGATCGCCCGCAAGCGGCGCAACAAGGTGCTGCTCACGGTCGGGGTCGTCGCGGCCGCCCTGGTGGTGATCGCAGGTGTCGTGGTCGGGTCCAGCTGGCTGTTCGCCCGCGGCGGTGACGCACCCGCCGCCGGGCCGGCTGACGGCGGCGGTGACACGATGGCGACGCTCACGAGCGCGGAGCTCGACGAGGCCAAGGCCGCGACCGTCCGGATCACCGCCGAGTCGAGCCTCGCCGTCTCACCCTCGACCGACGTGGAGTACAGCGGGTCGGGGTCGATCATCAGCGACGACGGTCTGATCCTCACGAACGCGCACGTGGCCGCGCCGTCGGACCAGGACCTGATCGACAAGTACGACATGGCGCCCGACGAGGTGATCGCCGATCCCGACTTCCTCACGATCGAGATCACCGACCCCGCGACCGGTGAGACCGAGCCGGCGTACCGCGCCGAGGTCGTGTCGGTGCTCGGCGACCAGGACGCTGCGGTGCTGCGGGTCGTGGCCGACGCCGACGGCGGCAGCCTGGACGAGGCCCCGGACCTCCCGGCCGTGCCGCTCGGCGACTCCGCCGATGTCGCGCTCAACGACCAGGTCACCGTGCTGGGGTTCCCCGGCGTGGCGTCGAACAACTCGACCTCGGCGTCCAAGCCGATCACCGTCACCGACGGCAAGATCTCCACCATCCTGGACGACCTGCAGGAGTTCGACACCACCGCGCGGATCTCCGGTGGCAACTCCGGTGGCATGGCGATCGACAACGACGCCCGGCTGATCGGCGTGCCGAGCTACGGCACGTTCGACGGGCGGGGCGGCCAGAGCAACCGGATCAAGATGATCGACGCGCTGAAGGGCCTCATCGAGGAGGCCGAGGCCGCCACGGACTGACCCCGGCACCGCCGGGCCGTGGCGGCGGGGGTCAGCCTGCCTTCTGCTTCTTCGACGTGCGGGTCTTCTCCCCGGCCTCGTCGGTCGTCTCGCCGCGGGCGGACTTGGCCTCCTCCACCGAGCGCTGCAGTGCGGAGAGCAGGTCGACCACCTCGCCGCTGGTCTTGGTCGAGGTCGGAGTGCGCTGCACCTCGCCACCCTCGATCTTGGCCGTGACGACGGCCTGCACGGCGGCTGCGTAGTCGTCCTCGAAGTCGTCGGCGTCGAAGTCGCCGGCGAGCGTCTCCACCAGGGTGCGGGCCATCTCGACCTCGGCGTCCTTGACGTCCCCGACCTCGACCGAGAAGTCGGGCGTGCGGATCTCGTCGGGCCACATCATCGTCTGCAGCACGATCACGTCGCCGTTGTCGGTCGACCTCACCCGCAGCACGGCGACCGTCGTCCGCTGCCGCAGCGCGACCGTCACCACGGCCATCCGGTCAGCCTCCTGCAGCGCCTGGCGCAGCAGCGCGTACGGCTTGGCGCCGGTCGACTCCGGCTCGAGGTAGTAGGACTTCTCGAAGAGCATCGGGTCGATCTGGTCCGCCGGGACGAACTTCTCCACCGCGATCTCCCGCGACGACGACACCGGCAGGTCGGCGAGGTCGTCGTCGTCGAGCACGACCATCTCGCCGTCCTCGGTCTCATAGCCCTTCGCGATGTCGGCGTAGGCGACCTCCTCGCCGCAGACCGAGCACACCCGCTGATACTTGATCCGGCCGCCGTCCGCGGCGTGCACCTGCCGGAACGACACGTCGTGGCTCTCGGTGGCCGAGTAGAGCTTCACGGGCACGCTGACCAGGCCGAACGAGACCGCACCCTTCCAGATCGCACGCATGGGACGAGGGTACGCCAACCGGGTCGGGCAGGATGGGAGCCATGCGCCCGATGCTCGCCACCTCCGGTGACCACGTGCCGGCCGGCGAGGAGTGGCGGCACGAGGTGAAGTGGGACGGCGTCCGGGCCCTGGTCACCGTCGACGCGGCCGGGCGCGTCGTGCTGACCAGTCGCAACGAGAACCGGATCACCGACGCCTGGCCCGAGCTGCTCACCCCGCCCGCGAGCGTGCGCGACGCGGTGCTCGACGGCGAGATCATCGCGCTGAACGAGCGGGGAGTCCCCGACTTCCGAGTGCTCGCCGAGCGGATCCACGTGCGGAAGGCGACCACGGTCGCGCGGCTCGCCGAGCGGATCCCGGCGACGCTGATGGTCTTCGACCTGCTGCGCCTCGACGGCGACGACCTGACCCGGCGGCCGCTGGCCGAGCGCCGGGCCTGCCTGGAGGAGCTGGACCTGGCCCCGTCCGGGTGGCAGGTGCCGCCGACGTACGACGACGGGGCGATGCTCCTCGAGGCGACCCGGGCCCAGGGCCTCGAGGGGATCGTCAGCAAACGGCAGGACGCGACGTACCGGCCGGGGGAGCGGAGCCCGCACTGGCTGAAGTTCGCGCACCGGCACCGTGGCTCGTACGTCGTCGGCGGCTGGCGGCCGCAGGTCGGCACCTCAGACCGGCTGGCGGCGCTGCTCGTGGGCGAGCCCACGGGCGACGGCCTCGCCTACCGCGGACGGGTCGGGAGCGGCATCGGTGGGCGCGCGGCGCGGCTGCTCGCCGACCTGGTGGCGCCGTTGGGGCGCGCGGACAGCCCGTTCGCCGACGACGTGCCGCGCGTCGACGCCGAGGGCACCCACTGGCTGGAGCCGGTGCTCGTGGTCGACGTCGACACGCACGGTGAGGGCTACGACCGGCTCAGGCAGCCGTCCTACCGTGGGGTGCGGGACGACCTGACACCTGCTGACCTCGGTCTCGAGCCGACAAGGGGAGGAGAGGGATGACCGAGCAGAGCGAGGTGCACGTCGACGTCGAGGGCCGCACGCTGCGGCTGAGCAACCTCGACAAGGTGCTCTATCCGGTGACCGGCACCACCAAGGGGGAGGTGCTCGACTACTACGCGCGGGTGGCGCCGACGCTGCTGCCACTGCTCGCCGATCGCCCGGTCACGCGGATCCGGTGGCCGCACGGGGTGCAGGCGATGAGCTTCTTCGAGAAGAACGCCCCCGCGGGGACGCCGTCGTGGGTCCGGACCGCGCCGGTGCCGACGACCGGGTCGCGAGGTCCGAGCCGGCACGGCGACGTGCTGGAGTTCCCGATCATCGACGACCTCGCCACGCTGATGTGGCTGGTCAACCTCGCGGCGCTCGAGCTCCACGTGCACCAGTGGACCGTCGAGGCCGACGGCACGCCCCGGGGTGCCGACCGGCTGGTGATCGACCTGGACCCCGGGGAGCCGGCCGGGCTCCACGAGTGCTGCCAGGTCGCGTTGCTGACCCGCGACGCTCTCACCGCCCGTGGACTCGACGCCCGCCCGGTGACCAGCGGCTCCAAGGGCCTCCACCTCTACGCCGAGCTGTCCGCCCTGCTGCCGCCCGAGGAGACCACCGCGGTCGCCAAGGAGGTCGCCGAGGAGCTGCAGGCCGCGCACGCGAAGCTGATCACCGCCACGATGACCAAGGCCCGCCGTCGCGGCAAGGTCTTCCTCGACTGGTCGCAGAACTCCGGCTCGAAGACCACCGTCTCGCCCTACTCGCTGCGCGGCACCGAGCGCCCCCAGGTCGCCACGCCGTTGCGCTGGGAGGAGGTCGAGACCGGTGCCGCCGACGAGCTCGGGCTCGAGCAGTTCGGCCCGGCCGACGTGCTGGCGCGGATCGAGAAGTACGGCGACCTGCTGGGGGACTGAGCCAGGGGCTCGGTGACGGTGCCGGGCGGCGTCAGTCGAGGCGGCGCCGCATGCCGTAGACGTCGAACTCCCGCACCGGGTGCGACTCGCCGGAGCCGCCGTCGATCTCGTCGAGCGTGGCGTCGATGAGCAGCTGGAACTCCGGTGACGGGGTGGCGAGGCGCTGCGGGGTGATCTCGACCCGCCAGCCGTCGCGGCCGAAGTCGTCGAGCACCCCGATCAGCGTCGTGTTCTTCTCCGCGGCGAACCCCTCGAAGCCGTCGGCAGCCTCGAACAGGTAGATCGGACGGGTCACGGTGAGCGCGGCCGCGTCGTACAACGGCACCCACAGCCGCGCGTACTGGTACCTCTCGGTGACGCTCACCCCGCCAGTCTAGGCCCAGAACGCGCCGAGGTCGCGTCCGTTCAGGACCGGCCCTTCGAGGCGGCTCGGCTCACGGCGTACGGCCTCGCAAGCTCGACCGCCTCGCCGTTCGCCGACCGCGGCACCTCAGGCACCGGGCTTCGTCCGGTCCTGAGGCGCTCGCAAGCTCGTTTCTCAGGACCGGAAGCCGACCTGACCGAGCGTGGCGCTGCCGATCTCGACGTAGGCGAGCTTCTCGCTGGGCACGACGGTGCGGCGTCCCTTGGTGTCGGTCAGGGCGAGGATGCCGCCGCCGGTGATCGCCTCGGTGACGAGCTTCTCGACCGCCTCGGTGGACTCGTCGGTCTCCACCAGCAGCTCTCGGGTGGCGTGCTGGACGCCGATCTTGACCTCCACGGGCTCTCCTTCGTCTCTCGGGGTGGTGCTCAGTGCTCGTCGGTCTTGGGATAGCCGCGGATGCCGCGCCACGCCAGACCGGACACCAGCTGGACCGCCTGGTCGCGGTCGAGCCCGCCGGCGTCACTCAGCCAGAACCGGGCGCTGACCTGCGCCATTCCCACCAGTGACACGGCGAGCAGCCGGGACGCCTCGGCGGGCAGCGCGGTGTCGTCGGAGATGACGTTGGCGATCATCGCGGCGCACTCGTTGGTGACCCGGTCGACGTGGCCCCGGACCTCGGGCTCGTTGGTCAGGTCCGACTCGAAGACCAGTCGGAACGCGCCGGTGTCGTGCGCGACATAGCCGTAGAACGCCTCGATGGCGCCGGTCACCCGCTGCTTGTTGTCGTCGGTGGACTCGAGCGCCGCGCGACAGTTGTCGATGATCGTGTCGCACGCCGCGTCGAGCAGTGCGAGGTAGAGGTCGAGCTTGCCCGGGAAGTGCTGATAGAGCACCGGCTTGGAGACCCCGGCGCGCTCGGCGATGTCGTCCATCGCCGCAGCGTGGTAGCCCTGCGCGACGAACACCTCCAGCGCCGAGGCGAGCAGCTGGGTGCGCCGCTCCTGGCGCGGCATCCGGACCCCGCGGGGCCGCACCTCGTCCACGTCGTACGCTCCGCCGACCACGGCACCTCCCTGGCTCTCTCTCCGGTGACACCACGACCGTTCGGGGTGTGGAGCGAGCCTACTCCGCGGTCAGTTGTGCGCAGTGCAGCGCCCCGGTGGGTCCGGATGACGGGACACGGCGAGGGGGGCTCACCGGAGGCGGGGGACCATAGGAGGGAACACACCGGGTCGAGGACGGGTTACGTCAGGACGCGTGTTTCGAGAATCCACCCCACGAGGAGTTAACGCCGTGAGCCTTCCCGCGCTGGTCGAGCCGGCCGACGAGCTGACCATCGACGAGGTCCGTCGCTACAGCCGCCACCTGATCATCCCTGACGTGGGCATGGCCGGGCAGAAGCGGCTGAAGAACGCCAAGGTGCTGGTCATCGGCGCCGGCGGACTGGGCAGCCCGGCGCTGCTCTACCTCGCCGCCGCCGGCGTCGGCACGCTCGGGATCGTGGAGTTCGACGAGGTCGACGAGTCGAACCTGCAGCGCCAGATCATCCACGGCCAGTCCGACGTCGGCCGCCCGAAGGCGGAGTCGGCCAAGGACGCGATCGCCGAGACCAACCCGTACGTGAACGTGGTCGTCCACGGGGAGCGCCTCGACAACGACAACGTCAAGGAGATCTTCTCCGGCTACGACCTGATCGTCGACGGCACGGACAACTTCGCGACCCGCTACATGGTCAACGACGCGGCGTACTTCCTCGGGATCCCCTACGTCTGGGGCTCGATCTTCCGCTTCGACGGCCAGGCCTCGGTGTTCGCGCCGACGCTCGTCGACGACGCGCCGTGCTACCGCTGCCTCTACCCCGAGCCGCCCCCGCCGGGCATGGTGCCGAGCTGCGCCGAGGGCGGCGTGCTGGGCGTGCTGTGCGCCTCCATCGGCTCGATCCAGGTCAACGAGGCCATCAAGCTGCTCGCCGGCATCGGCGACCCGCTGGTCGGCCGGCTGATGATCTACGACGCCCTGGAGATGGAGTACCGCAAGCTCAAGGTCCGCAAGGACCCC